>JALGWN010000088.1 GCA_025774115.1 bacterium | reverse complement strand
GGACTCCCTCTGGCTTAAGGCCGTCGCTCTCTCGAATGCGAATCACGGCCTTGTGCCCGGTTCCATGAGAATGCACATGCAAGAGGTCGACAAACATGGGGAACCCAAGGACGAGGAAAAGTATCATGAAGTATGGTCGACGCTGAGCCTCGGGGAGGACGGTGAAGTCGAGTATGTGATGGTGAAGACGATAGAGAACGGCAAAGACGTAACGGAAGAAGAGCAGGCGAAGCAGGAAAAAGAGGAAGCTCGCGAGAAGAAGAAAGACGGTGAGGACGATGAGGATTCCGATTCCCGCGAGATGGAAAGATATAGTCCTTTCAATCCGGACGGCCAGGAGAGAATCTCAATCACACCCCCGGGTGGCGCCGGGATCGTCGGTGGGAGGAACACCGTCGTGTATGAGTTCACCGAGCAAACCGAAGACGAGGTTGTGATCAGCGGCAAAGCCTGGCTGGAACCCGATACCGGTATCCCGGTCAAAATCGAATACACACCCGACCCCCTGCCGAAACGCGTCAAACGCATGGTGACCACGGTGGAGTATAAACACATATACCCGGATTCGCTTATCGTGAGACACATGTTTGTGGAAGTCACCGGAGGAATCCTTTTCATCAAGAAACACTTTCACATGGACATGACATTTGACGAGTACTGGAGACTACCCGAAGGATACGACAGCCCCGGGAGCGGCGAATAGGGATTGGGAAGGTGACCGATGACAAAGCGAAAACCTGTAGCGCTCGAGACCTATAAAACTCTTGCCCGGCGCTACGCAATCCGGATTTGATGTTGCCTTCCTGCCCCACGAATCCGTACTACCACAGGTCTGCGGCCACCGGGACACCTCTACGTTCCTCGAGCCGGATCGCATCCTGCTTGCATACGGAGCGGCATATCCCACAGCCGTAACACCTTCTCTGGTCTATGACCGCCTTCTCTTTCGAGGCGCTGTAGGTGATGGCCCCGAACTGGCAGACGCGCATGCATTGACGGCAGCCGACACATTTATCGGGATCGACCTCGGCAACATACTCAGCCCTGAACATAATCGGGATGTCATGTGTCACCGTGGTCCTCATAGCAAGGCAATCCGCTCGGTCACAGTTACATATCCCCCCGATGAAGGGTGTCTGGAAGGTCCAGACCGTATGACAGAGACCGTCTCGTTCGTGGTCCCGGAAGGCGGATATCGCCTCATCCTTGCTAACCGCCTCGAGTCCTTCCGCATCCGGCCCACCAAGAAAGCTGCTGTCAAGACTGCGCAGGATCTCGCTCATCTTCCCACCGTCCGGCCCCATGCTTATCCCGTAGCAGTAGCGCCTCTCTTCTCCCAATGTGACATGGCGGCAGACACAGGCCACCCGCACGATCGAGTTGACAAAACCGAAGATCTGCTCGATCTCCTCCATGGGGACCACCTGGCCGAAATGGTTCTTCTTCATCTTTCGCGTGATGATCCGTCGCATCAGCGCCTTGATGAACCCCGGGGCCTTATCCAGCTTCTCGAGGCGCTCGGCATCTCTTGCGAGATCATCCGTGTTTGCGAAGAACCCCTCGATGAACTTGCGCCGCCGCAGGTCGCTGAGAAGGTCCTCAGAATAATTCTCGGCCTGCAGGTACCACTTCTTCCCCTCGGAATGTTTAAGGCAGAACTCACACATTTTTCCACCCCCGGAATGTGAAGACGCTTCGCCCTGACGGGCCGGGTACTTTGCGTCGCTCCCCACCCGGCCTCTCCTTCAGGGTCGCCGGAGTGGGCTCGATTTACGGCCCGCTACTGTCCAGCTACCGCACATTGGGCGCTGGAGTCAACGCATTTGGCGTCTGACAATGGTGAGGCGCTTCAGCTTGAAGACCACATCGAGGGACCCGGTCAAGACAAGTATGAGAATGCCGGCCACGAAGACGGTCGGCGTGTGACCGTTTTCCGCCAGACGAGAATGTGCCGATTGAAGAAGCGAGGCGGAGTAGTCGAGCATAGGCTTGGCGACTGCCGAACCGGCATCCAACATGGGCCGTATGTCGGCAGACACCATCCTTGGCTTGGTAGGGTAGATTGTGTATCATCCAACGATAGAATGGAATATAACAACCATAAGCAGCTAAGCCGGGAAACACGGATCGGGCCGGGAATCCGATGGCTGATCGTGATCTTTCTTGTGGCGCTGGTCTACCGCGGGGTTTGTTTTCGAGAGATGGGCGGGCACCCGCTGTTTGTCGAACCGGTGGTCGACGCCGGCTACCACCACGCCTGGGCCGGGCGTATCTTGAGCGGGGACTTGTGGGGTCATGGGCCGGACGACGTTTTCAAGGCACCACTGTATTCGTATTTCGTGGCGGCTGTGTATGCTTTGGCGGGCCGGCAGATTTCAGTGGTTCAGTGGGTCCAGTTGCTGCTGGGCTCGTGCTCCTGCGTGCTTGTGGCCGTGGCAGCCGGGCGGTGGCTGGGGCGGGGGAGCGGCATCCTGGCGGGGTTGATCGCGGCACTTTATGCGCCGTACGTATTCTTCGAGCTTCAACTGCTTACGCCGTCCGTCAGCATCTTCCTGAACGCTGCGGCCGTAGTGATTCTGGCCCGGCCGGCCGGCCCGGCAAAGCATCTGCGGTGGGTGCTTGTCGGCGTATTGGTCGGGCTTTCGGCCGGGGTCCGGCCCGATGTGGTTCTGCCGGCCGGGCTTGTGGTCGGATATGCCCTGCTGAAGCTTCGAACCGGCGCGCGCCGGTGTTTGCTTGGCGCGCTGTACCTGGTGTTTGGGATATCTTGCGTTATCGTGCCTATCGCTGTCCGCAACTACCACCTGACAAAGTCGATCATACCTGTCTCTTCCAATGCCGGTATCAATCTCTATGTCGGCAATGTGGTCTCGCGGACGGGAACAACGGCCGTGCCGGTGGGGTTGCGTTGGGATCGCTTGATCGGATCCGTACCGCAGGATATCCTTGAGCATCCGGCTGCGGCAAGTCGATGGTGGGTCCGGAAGACGTGGGGCCATGTGCGGGAAAACCCGGGCTCGAGCCCCGGCCGACTGTTGATGAAAACATTGGCTTTTCTTAACGCGCGCGAGTTCCGCAACAATATCTGTTATCACTTCCTGCAGGCCGGTCATTGGCCGTTGCGTCTACCGTTTGTCCAGTTCGCCCTGATAGTGCCGCTCGGGTTGTGTGGGCTGATCGGTCTGATGTGGCGTGGCGAGGGATCACAGCGCGATGCCGGCATCGTGTGCGGGATCTGGGTGCTGGGATACTGGGTTGTCGGGGTGCTGTTCTTTGTCAACGCGCGATTCCGGGTGCCGGCTACACCGTTCCTGATCATACCGGCTGCATGGTTTGTCGTCCGGCTGGCCGATACGATCGGTCATCGGCGGCTGAAGTCTATCGCCGGGTATACCATCGGCGTGGCCTTGTTCGGCGCGGTAGCGTGGCCGATGTGGTTGGGGCCGCCGCAAGCGGACTGGGTTCGCGACTATGTGAATCTCGGCAACAGTCTCAGGGTCAAGGGTGACTCGTTCGGCGCCGAGAAAGCCTATCGTGACGCGCTGTCGGTGGACCAGGACGATCCTGATGCGAATTACCTGTTGGCCGTAGTGCAGTTAGGCCGCTCACCCGGATCGGCTCTGGCAAATCTTCAGCGTGCCGAAGACCTGCTGGCCGACTCGCCGGACGTACTGATCGCCATGGCACACGCGCACCTGGCGCTCGGGCAGACCGCCCGGGCCACGCAGACACTCAAGCGCATACCGCGTCTGGCATCGACCTTTAATCTCTGGCCCAAGCGCGCTGTCTGGGCGGAATCTCATCTTATGCTGGCGTCGCTCGAGCCGGACCGGGCGGACTACCACCGGGAACAGGCATGGGTCGTCGACCCATACACGACCGCCGAGGTCGCATTTGCCGAGGGGCGAGAACCGTCGCGAGTCCTGGAGGTGTTTGGGAATCGGGCTCGCCGATGGCACTGGGACTGGTACTCCCAGGCCAACTACGGCATGGCTCTGCTGAGATTCGGCGACGCGGCGCAGGCGGTCGAAGCATTCAACCGAGCTGTCCGCTTGGCCGGCGACCGCGAGGCCCTTCGGTTTCACCAAGCCCGGGCCATGATCAAGGCCGGCTACAGGGAGCGAGCCCGGACAATACTGAGCGAGCTGGTCCGCGACCTGCCGGACTGCGGGCTTCGTTCAGACGCAGCCCGGCTGATCTCGGACTTGTCGTCGCCACGTAACGGCAGAGAGTGAGTTCTCGGTCACCCCAGCCCTTCAAGGCGACTGACACTTACTTGAGAACTACCACCTTATTCGCTTCGACAAAATCGCCGGCCTGCAGTTTGCAGAAGTAAGCGCCGCTGGAAACCTCCGAACCCACGTTCCATTGGGCGACCTTGCTCCCGGCCGTCTGGTATTCGTCGACCAGGGTGGCCACCCTCTGCCCAAGAGCGTTGAAAACCTCGAGCCTGACATGACAATCCTCAGCCAAGTCGTACTCGATCGCCCGGACGGGGTTAAGCGGATCGGGGACGCTCTGGGCAAGCCTGAAAGCCCTCGGAGAACCCAAACGCTCAACCTTCACCGCATGGCTCATATTCGTCTTCCCGTCCAGGTCTACATCCTCGCACCAGTAATAATACGGTCCGCCGCCGGCAACGTCAGAATCCCTGAAGGAGTAGGTAGCTCCTTTAAGTTCGTCGCCTCTGGCCGCAATGAGCTCCTCGTTGAGCCGTGTTCTTGCCCCGTCTTCGCTCCTGCTCCGGTGGATGTTGAACCCGACGTTGTTGAGTTCTGTTGCAGTTGTCCATTCGACTCTGACGTGTCCATCGCGCCCAACCGCATAAAACGAAGCCAGTTGTACTACAGTAGGGTTCTTTGCAAATACCAATATTGTCATCATGAAATGATCAGTGGGAGCTGGGGGACCAACCGCAGGATAGATACCGCCCCACTGCATGGTGTGCGGGGCTGGATTCCAGGTGTCGTGAACATAGACGGTCTGGGGCCATGGGGCAGCATCATAACCGGTAGCGAACATGGTATGACCCTCTATGTGGAGCAACTGCGGCCGGCAAGAATCTATTTCAGCCTGAAACTGAGCATACGTGAATCCACCGGCAGCGTATGGATTTATCAGTTGATTGTACAAGTCATCGTAGGTATAGCCGCACCACTCCACGTATTCCTTGATGCCGTACATACCGCTCGTGTTCGGGTCAATCCCTTCATCGATAATATCCTGCGGCCTCATTGGACTACCATCGAGATACCACCAAAAATTGGTAGACCCATCCGAGTTGCTACAGTTGTCCTGACTCGTTCCCATAAAATCCGCTAGGCAGTCCTGACCGTGTGGGCCGCCGGGAGCAGGGTCATCCCCGAAATTCCCGTAAGCAACCCAAAAATCGGCGATATGACCGCTGCTGGCGATCGCAGCATTGGCGATATAAGGACCGGGGCCGGGGTAAGTAGTCAGTTCCGCAACACCTCCGGCCACAAGGTTGGGGTAATCCCCCCCGATGTCATAATAACCCATCAGCATGCCTGCAGAGGTGGGGGAACAGCCGTACCACCACTTGTAATCCGGGGGATTGGGTACGATCAAACCCATCTTTGCGGAACCGATGATCTTTCCGGTTTCCCCCATGTAAAACATCTTACCATCTTCTTCATACAGGAATTCAAGGGCGAAAGCGGCAGAACTCGACAGAAAGAGGCAAAACACCATCAAGACAATCGTAACCTTCGCAAGTCTTTTCATGATAAATCCTCCTATGGTCCAGCAAAAAGCCTTTCGTCAGAAGTCTCGTCGGCAGGGCATCCACCTGAATGGTGCCGGCGGTCTATGCGTATATCGGGCGCCAAATGGCCACTGTCGACACTGGGTACCTTTATAGGTTCTATCACGATTCTCTATCATTTCGGACTCTTCTTCTGACTTCTCACACTAAACCTCAGAACTTGACAATATGCACTGAGAATAAACCCCTGATCTAATAATCCGGTGGATCCCGGGATTGGGCTCGAAGAGTTACACCACATGAAAAGAACGAGTGTATTCGTTCTCGATGACATTTGCGGGGAAACAAACTGAAGATGATAGCCAAGCACGCCATCAAAACGATTGAGTTCTCCTCGTAGATTTCACCCGAACATTATGTCAACTCAGTGGTACAGCCATCTTCTCCGCGTCTTTTCTTCCTAGTACAAAGACCTCGCCGACATGCTCCAACCACGTCTAAGGTCGACGTATAGCATATAATATGCATTTTGTCAATCAGAACTACACCTTGTAGTTGCAACATAAGAATGTCATGTATTCTGCAGAATAGATGTGCCACTTGAGAACCGTGGCTCCGGTAGATCCACTACCGATCCCTCAGTCGGGTTGGAACTCGGGTATTCCGAATTGCCACATCATGAAGGCAAAACCGTCCGCGCGCTCCCTGATACGCTGAGACTTGGTCGAGCCGATGCCGTGTCCGGATTCGTATTCAAGGCGGAGGAGAACCGGCTTGTCGCCGGATGTCGCGGCCTGAAGGCGCGCGGCCATCTTGGCCGACTGCCAGGGCGCCACCCTGGGATCGTTCATGCCATGGGTGAGAAGAACCGCGGGATATGCGGCGCCGTCCTCCACGTGGTGATACGAATCCATCTCGTAGAGCGCCTTGAAGTCCTCCTCGATGCGTGATGTTCCGAATTCCGGGACATTGGCAGGGCCGCTGGGCTGGTTCTCGGCCCTCAACATGTTCATGTCGCCGACCTGGGGAATCGCGACGGCAAAGAGGTCCGGCCGTTCAGTCATTGCCCGCCCGATGAGGATCCCGCCTGCACTTCCCCCCGATCCCGCCAGCCTTGAAGGCGATGTGTAACCTTCGGCGATCAGATACTCGGCGCAGGCTATGAAATCCTTCCAGGTGTTGGGCTTTGTGGCTTTCTGGCCGGCCTTGTGCCATTCGACACCGTACTCCCCCCCACCGCGCACATGCGCAATCGCCAGGATGCCGCCCTTTTCATACCATGCAAGAAGGGTATGGCCGTAGAAGGGGTCCATACTAATACCATAGGCTCCATACCCCATTAGATAGGTCGGGTTGGCCCCATCGAGCTCGATACCCTCCAGGTGGACGATCGACAGGGGAACCATCGTGCCGTCGTGAGATTCAACATGCGCCTCTTCGGCGACAAGGTAATCAGGTGAATCGTAAGGGCCCTTGGGCTGGAGCCCGATGTCCGTGGTCTTCCCGGTGTCGGGATCGTATTGATAAATGCCGCCGTAGTCGCTCCAAGAGGTAGCTCCGAAGATGATCCCCGGAAGTCTGGGGTCGCTCTCACTTGGGAAGATTGTACCCTCAAAGGGAAGCGGGATGAACCCGCCTTTCGATATGTCATTGTGGGGGATGCGAAGATATTTGCCGATTCCGCCATCCATCATGTTCACATAGACGGCGTCATCGGCCATTGCCATGCCTTGTATTACGGCTTCGGATTCCGGCACTATAGTCTCCGCGCCGCCAAGGTCGGGTTCGGCAATAGAAGTCCGAATTATCTTATAGCGTGGTGCATCCTTGTGTGTCAGAAGATAGATGTGTTCGCCGGACACCGCGACGCCGGTGATCTCATCCTCCATTTGGCATATGTTGACCCACTTGACATCGGGTTTCCCAAGGGACGCAACAGGGGTTGCGTAGATGCGGATTTTGTCTTCTACACCCCTGAAGACAACAGCAAGAGCATATGGCGATGCCGGCGATATGTCGATAAAGGGGAATGCGATTTCCTCTATCTCGATGGAAGGGATAATCCCGAACCCGAAGACCGGAACGTCATCCGCTGCGTCCGCTCCAATCTTATGCCAATAGACTGTACTCTTTAGATAAATAGCATTCGGGGGCATGTCAGGCGTGGTTTCCTGGAGCCGGTTGTATATGAAGCTCTTGCCATCCGGCATCCAGGTAATAGCGCCGAACTGGGCGCGGGTGATTGGTTCCCCTATGTTCTCACCTGTTTCGGTGTCCATCACATAGAGAGATGCATCCTCAGAACCGCCCGGCGAGATGCCGTATGCCACGTATCTCCCGTCCCGGGACGGGGTAGAGTAACTGAGGGCATGCGGCACGCCGGTTTCTTTTTCGAATTCCTCGGTATCTACCAGAAGCACCTCTTCGCCGTCGAAGCCGTCCCGCATATAGAGTTTCGAAACCTCCTCGTCTTGGAGGCGTTTCCTGTAGAACACCTTGCCGTTGGCGAGCCTCTGCACCCGGCCGACCTTGGCGGGAACGGAAGCGTCGAGTTCCAGCATTCGATTGAATATCTCGTCACGTCCGGGAATCAGGCTCAAAACATGCTCGGTGTAATCCGCCTGGGCCTTCATCCATTCCCGGACCTCCTGATCCTCGAGATCCTCCATGTAACGGTATGGGTCCGCAATCTCCGTCCCGAAATAGTCGTCAACCACCGGGCGCACAGGAGCGGCAGGCTGTGTCTGTGCGGAAACAAGGGTGCTGACGGAGAGAAGTACTACCATACAAAGAAGGTGCTTTGTCCAACGCATCGTGCTTCCTCCTTCCGACGTGCTTCAGGGGCAAATGACAAGCGAAACTTCGGGGGGCACGGTTGCTTCCGTACAGCCCTAACCCTCGCCGGCTTCGGCAGCCGGAGACGATCATACCACTATCTGAAGACGATACAACCGGACCCGGAAGAAGGCAAGTTGCGAGTTCACATAACCGGCGAGCGTAACGAAGGAGATGGGTGTTTTTCAACAGCCTGACAGCCCCCTTTTAGAGGCCGGTGCGTTTGAGGAGGTCCTGGAAGCGCGGGTCCGACCGGAGGTCGTTGTAGGCGGGCAGCGCTCCGATCCAGAAAAGATCCGGCTCCCGTCGTTTGTATGCCTCCTCCAGCAGCTCTATTGCCGTGTCCGCATCACCGATCACGGCGGCAATCATGGCTGCGATCTGCATGGGAGAACCACCCGGCTCTTCTGAGTTTCTGAATATATCGAGGATTAACCTCATGGCGGCTTCATAACCCGATTCGGCATAGGCCTTCTCGATCGCCTTGGCTTTCTCACCTTCTTTCTCATGGGCAAACACAGCCGCCCAGCTCTCGATGGCCTTATCGTATTCCTTAAGTGCATCATATACCCAGATAAGTGGGTGATGGGCAGGGCCGAAGCTCGGGTCCATATCAATGGCCTTCCTGCACTCCTTTATTGCCTCGTCGTGCCTGCCGGCCATGTACATAATAAAGGCTGCGGCCATGTACATGACAAGTGAGAGAGGGTCCAGCTCCTGGGCCAGGCGGATCTCCCTCAACGCTTCATCGGGGCGCCCGGTTGCAGCCAGATGTAGCGCATACCACTGGTGGGCAGTCGCATAGTTGGGATTAAGCTCGAATGCCTTCTTGTACTCCGCCACGCTCCCGGCGAGGTTGTATTCGTACCCAGCCAGGATCCATCCGAGGGATGTCGCCTTCAGGACGGCGGCCTTGGCCTTCGGATATGCCTCCCCGGGTGGAAGCTCGGGTATCATTATATATGCATCCGCGAGCCCTGCGTATGCCAGGGCGAATGCGGGGTCCTTGTTTATGGCCAGGTTGAAGTACTCGATGGCCCTCTTGAAGCCTTCCGAGCTCCGCTTGTTCCAGTGGTACCTGCCCTTAAGGTTGGGCCACCGGTCTACATTCTTCCTTGACGAGCCTGGGAGCAAGGGCGCCCACTATGGCTTCGGAGATGGCGTCCTGGATCTCGAAGACGTCATCAAGCTCCCTGTCGTAGCGTTCCGACCAGAGGTGGTAGCCGTCTCGAACGCTGACCAGCTGCGCCGTCACACGAAGCCGGTTCCCGGCCTTCCTGACGCTTCCCTCAAGGATGGTGCCGACGTTGAGCTCCTTCCCGATGGAGCGGACATCCCGGCCCCTCTCCTTGAATTGGAACGCGGACGTCAGGGCGGCGACTC
>JALGWN010000087.1 GCA_025774115.1 bacterium | reverse complement strand
CTTCTCGGCCCTCTTAAGGTCCCCGGAAGTCGATTTCCTGAAGGCTTCGAACTGCTTCGACTTCGAGCCCCCCGGGAAGAATGTATCCATGTCCCAGCGCAATTTGGCGGAATCTGTGGTCATCTGAGTCCTCCTCGAGTGTTGATAGGATTAGCTCATGAATGGTGATTTGTCTATATCAGCTATAGAAGATACGTGATATAGGGGAATCATACAAGCCCTTGTGCCAGGCTGGTGAAAACCGTCCGTCTGCTGCGTTATACTCGCCACTCGTCATTGCGGCGTACCACAAGTACGCCTCATTCCTCATGGCTTCGCAAGCCTTGCATCCGAACGATTTTGACCAGCCTGTGTAAAAGGGGCTGAACTGGTGAAAACTGTACGTCTGCTGCGTTATGCTCGTCACTCCTGGAATTAAGTTAACTGTCACCTTAATTGCATGATAGAATGTGGGCCCTTCAGGGAGGAAGGCGCACCGTGGACATATCGGGCCTGCATCTTTTCTACGGAATCGCGACCGTGTTCGCGGCCGGTATCGTAAAGGGTCTAACCGGTTTCGGGTTTTCACTTCTCACTGTGCCGATACTCGTCGTTCTCTTGGGACCCAGAAAGGCCGTCCCGATCATCATCATCCTCAACGCGGCGAGCAATGTCCCACTCTACATCCATTCCAGAAGGTGGTCGAGCCTCGGTCGCATCAGGCCTCTCATCGCTGCGGGTATCATATCGATCCCCGTGGGGACCTACCTGCTTCTGGTTCTGGACACGGCGGCCCTCAAGCTGATCGCAGGTGTTGCGATCTGCCTTTTTGCCCTGGCCTTTCTGCTTGGGTTCCGGAGGGAAATCAAGCGCGAGAAGCGCGGCTTGATCGGGGCCGGACTCGTGAGCGGAATCCTGAACGGCCTGATATCCACCGGTGGACCGCCGGTGATACTTTTCCTCACCAATCAGGGTATGCCTAAGCAACGCTTCAGGGCAAACCTGATCGCCTATTTCCTCTTCCTCAACGCGGCTACCCTGCCCATGCATTTCGCGGGGGGCCTTATTTCACTCGAGGTCGTCAAGTATGCCGTCATATTCATTCCCGCGCTCGCAGCGGGCGCGCTTGTCGGTACCAGACTGATCGGGTATGTGCCGGAGGCCGCCTTCAGGAAGACCGTATTGGCCGTTGTGATGACAGCGGGTTTGATGTTAGCGCTTGCCGGTCTGGGCGTGGTATGATAAGGTTACTAAAAGCGTGACTTTTTAGCGCCCGGTGTATGCGACCATTTCGCGGTACTCTAATCGAAAACAAAGTGGGTGGAGAAGCGCCGATAGCCAGGGTTCCCAAATGCGACTTCCCCACCCGTTCAGGCATCAACCGGGGCTGACCGCGGCCGCCCTCAGGCGGCCGCGGTGCCTACACCTAAATACTATCAGAAAAGAAACACTTTCGCCAATGTCGGAGTGCCCAAACCTACAATTATTATTGCCGCCGCCAGTTTGGCTTTGCGTTCAGGAATCTGCTTGAGCGTATGGCAGGCGGGTGACACCGAGAGCATCTGTCCTCTTAGCCCGCCACGGTGCCGATCACTGTGAGAAGTGTCTCAAGGCCCCGCTCGACATCGGCGCCGAGGCTTATTCTAAGCACGCGCCGGTTGCCATCGGACAAGGCTTTGTAGTCGCCCAGAGCCTGGGCGGAGATCAGGTGCCCGAAGGTGAAGCCTCTCCGGGGGACCTCGATATCCGTATCCGGTTCGTCCACAAGCTGGAGGAACACCCCCGTATTGGGACCGCCCTTGTGAAGCTGCCCTGTGGAATGAAGATAGCGCGGGCCGAATCCCAGCGTAGTCGCCATGCCGTAGCGGTCATGCACGTACGATCTTATCTCCTGAAGCACTTCGGCTGTCCTCGGTGAGGATGGGATATAGGCATGTATACCGAGATAGTCTCCGGGCCTCGCCTGTGCGAGCATATTCTTGACGGCTGAGGCAACGTTTTCCCGATCCTCTACGGGCATGGCCCGGGCCCCACCCGCAGGCCGGCCCGGGTCTTCCGACATTGCCTCCCGCGCGAGCGATTTCGCCGTCTGTACGTCAGGTTGGTTGAAAGGATGTATCCCGAGTGCGGCGCCGGCCGAGGCCACGGCCATCTCCCAGCGGAACATCTCGCCTGCGAGATCCTCTCTTCCACTCAACTCAAACCGTGCAACCGGATGTCCTATGCCGACCAGGGCTTCAAGAAAGACCTCAACTTCTGGATCGGTTTCCTCAGCCAGCGATATATGTGCAAAGAAACGGTCCCCACCATAGGTCTCAGGTCGGGCTCGAGGCTCGCCTGCAACGGGCACTATACCCTTGCCTGCTTTACCTGTGCTTTCGGCAATCAACTGCTCGAGCCACTGGGGGAATGCGGCCAGCGAAGGCGATGTGACGAATGTGATCTTGTCCCTGCCGGCCTGCGCCAGCTCTGCCAGCACGGCTCCCAGCAGGAGGCCCGGGTTGGCCTCCGCGGCCCCGGATGTTTTGCACCGACCGGCGGTTTCGGCAGCGCGGTCGAGGTAGCCGGCAATATCCATCCCGATGAGTGCGGCCGGAACCAGTCCGAAATGGGAAAGGGCGGAGTAACGGCCCCCTATGTCGGGGAATGCGCGAAACAGCTTGCGAAACCCCCGCTCGGCCGCCAGATCCTCAAGCGGTGTCCCGGGGTCGGTAATAGCCGTGAAGTGCGATCCGGGATCGCTCCCGGCCGGCGCGGTATGGTAGAAATACTCGAAGAGTGAGAGGGGCTCGATTGTGGTCCCGGACTTGCTGGCAATGATAAAAAGCGTGGCTTGCTTGTCTATCTCCTCTCGAACCGCTCTCACGGCATCCGGATGGGTACTGTCCAGAACGATCAGCCGTGGATAGCCGGGCCGGTGTCCGAATGTGGCCCGGTAAACCTCAGGTGCGAGGCTCGAGCCTCCCATGCCGAGGAGGACAACGTATCCGATTCCCCCGGACTTCACCTCGGCGGCAAAGGCATTTATGTCGCGAACCTCCGCAGACATCGTTTCAGGAAGTGACAGCCAGCCCAGCCGGTCGGTTATTTCCGGGACTTCGGTGGCAGACCACACGGTGAAATCTTTTTCCCAGATCCGGCGGGCCGTGTTCTCGTCGATCCACTCCGCCAACCTGGACCGGACGACAGCCTCGTAGTCACCCAGAGCGTAAGACACCTTCACGGCCGGCCCTGCGCCCGGGCCGCTGCCGGCGAATGCGCCCTCATCCTTGTATAAAGCCATGAAAATCCGGTCCCCTTGAAGGCCTTGTGCTTAAGTTCCTCTGCTGTAGCGGCGCTCTATATCGATTACCTTGTCGAGTCGCCGCCGGTGCCGCTCTTCTTTCGAGAACTCGGCGGCGAGAAAAGTCCCGACGATCTCTTTAGCCAGTGCCCCCCCGATTATCCTGGCTCCGACCACGAGGACGTTCATGTCATCGTGCTCCACACCCTGGTGGGCCGAATAGGTATCGTGACATATACCCGCCCTTATACCGGGAACCTTGTTGGCCGCGATCGATGCGCCGACCCCGCTCCCGCAAATGAGTACACCCCTCTCTGCTCCACACCCGACCACCTCTTTGCTCACGGCCTCGGCAAAATCCGGGTAGTCCACCGGATCTGTGTTGTGCGTTCCCAGGTCTACCACATCGTGACCGAGATCCTTTATGGAGGCCGCCAGTTCACACTTAAGATCATACCCGGCATGGTCTGATCCGATTGCTATACGCATGTCCTATCCCCTCGCGATTTTGGTGGCTTTGTCAACCACGGTCCGAACATTGAACCCAAGCTCGGCATAGACGATTCCGCCCGGGGCCGAAGTGCCGAATCCTTCAAGTCCGACTACGGCATCCCGGCTGCCGGTATATCTCTCCCATCCAAGAGTGACTCCCGCCTCGATGGCAAGCCTGGGGATTTCGGCCGGAAGTACGCTCGCTTTGTACTCCGGGGTTTGGCGATCGAAGACCTCCCATGACGGAAGAGATACGACCCTGGCCGCTATTCCACGGGCCTCGAGGGTCGCTGCCGCATCCAGAGCCAGGTGGACCTCACTTCCGGTTCCTATGAGAACGATGTCGGGTTTTCCGGTCTCAGTCTCCTTGAGGACGTAGCCGCCGCGCGGGACTCCGCTCTCGACCGGGTAGCGATCCGGTTGGAGAACCGGCAGCTTCTGGCGACTGAGAAGCAGCGCAACCGGGCCCTCAGCCCGGATTGCGATCTTCCAGCAGGCGGCCGTCTCGTTGGCATCGGCGGGCCTCAGTACCGTGAGATTCGGTATCATCCGCAAGGTCATCGTTTGTTCGACCGGCTGATGAGTCGGTCCGTCTTCCCCCACTGCGATGCTGTCATGGCTGAAGATGAGGATACTGTGTGCCTTCATCAGACCCGCGAGCCGGATCGCCGGACGCATGTAGTCGGAGAAGACGAGGAAGGTGGCGCCATAGGGTATGATGCCTCCATGGAGTGCCATGCCGTTCAGAATAGCGCAGGTGGCGAACTCCCGGACACCGAAGCGGAGATTCCGGCCGGTACCGGTGCCGAAATCATCATAGCCCGCGAGATGGGTTTTGTTGGAAGGTGCAAGATCGGCCGAACCTCCGATAAGGTTGGGCAAACTTGCCGCCAGCCCATTCAGGATCTCGCCCGATGCGCTCCTTGTGGCCACGGGTTTGTCGACCTGCTCAAAGGAGGGTATTGCAGCCTCCCAGCCTTCAGGGAGCCGCCCCTCCGTCATCGCCTCAAACCCGTCTGCAAGCTCCGGGTACTCCTCCCGGTAGGCGCGCAGCATCTCCCGCCACTCGGCCTCGCGTTTCCTGCCACGCTCTATTGCCCGCCCGAAGTGGGCGCGCGCCTCATCGGGTATGTGGAAAGCCGGCTCGGCAGGCCAGCCGAGTTTCTCCTTTGTAGCTCGTGCGGCCTCGGGGCCAAGCGGTTCGCCGTGAGCCGAGGCCATATCCTGCTTGGGGCTGCCATAGCCTATGTGTGAACGGATGATTATGAGAGAAGGCCGGTCGAATTCCGCCCTGGCCTCCCGGACCGCTTCGGCGATGGCATCGAGATCGTGGGCATCGGCGACATGCCGAACGTGCCACTCGTATGCTTCGAATCTGGCCCCCACATCCTCGGTGAAAGTGATGTCGGTGCTACCCTCTATCGATATGTCGTTGTCATCGTAAAGGCATATCAACTTACCCAACCCCAGATGGCCGGCAAGCGAGGCCGCCTCGTGGGACACACCTTCCATCAAATCCCCATCGGAAACAAGCGCGTAGGTATGGTGATCGACAATCGGGAACGCGTGTCGGTTGAAGTAACGTGACAGATAGCGTTCCGCCATTGCCATGCCGACGCCCATCGCAAAACCCTGCCCAAGCGGGCCGGTCGTGGCTTCGACACCGGGCGTGAGGCCGTATTCGGGATGGCCCGGGGTCCTGCTTCCCCACTGGCGGAATTGCTTCAGCTCTTCCAGGGGCAGATCATAGCCGGTCGTGTGAAGCAGGGCATATAGAAGCGCAGACCCGTGTCCGGCCGACAGCACGAAACGGTCGCGGTTCGCCCATGACGGGTTCTCCGGATTGTGCCTCAAGAATCTGTCCCACAGGACATAGGTGATGGGGGCGGCGCCAAGCGGCAAACCCGGATGGCCCGACCCTGCTTTCTCAACGGCGTCCACGGCAAGAAACCGCAACGTGTTTATGCAGAGTTCGTCAGTCCTGGTCATAAGGTTCTCCCCTCCGGCGTCCGACGGTGTCCAAGGTAACATATCGCTTCTCAATAAGACAAGCCCCCAGGCCCCGCGCCATCGCGGTTATATCCCCGAACATATGCAATGAGTCAACCCGGCGAGGCGGCTGAAGAATGTCCGTATGCAAGGCGCGCGAAGTCGCCGGAGCGAGGCGTACCTTTAAGTACGCCGCAGCGACAGGGGACAAGCGCAACACAGCAGACGGGCGCTCTCCCGCCGCCAGGCTAACTCCCATTTGTGCTTAACATGTCAGGCTATATAATGCATAATATGGAAGGGGTAAGGAGGTTCGCTATGAAATCTGCTGATGAGCACAATAGCGTTCGCATGTACCGGGCAAAACGGGTGAGGCAATGGCAAGTCGCATTTCATCCCAGGGAAGTGCATTCGCTTTTTGATGAGCTGATCCACAGGCACTGGGGGCGGGCCAAGTGGCAGCCGAAAACCGATGTTCTTAAGATTGCATCCGGCTATGTCGTGGAAGCAGATATCCCGGGCGTGGACGAGGATTCGGTCGACATCGGCATCCACGGCCGCACCCTGACCATAGAAGGCAGGCGTCTGACCAGCCGCTCTGAAGGGCGGGTGGGGATCCTGGTCTGCGAGCGCCCCGACGGGCTGTTCTCGCGAGTCATACATTTCGGTGAGATCATTGAAGGTTTTACGCTTCAGAAATCCATGACAAAAGGTGTTCTGACTCTGGTTTTGACCAAGGTGTGAGGGAGCGACTGATATGGATAGATCAAGGTCTTCCAATGATGAGAACAAAGAACCCGAGCTCAAGGCAAGTTCACCGCCCAGGGAGCTCGCGGCTGAGGAAACGGGTGTGGTCCCGGACGATGGCCTGCCCCAGTTCATGAGCACCGTCGAGCTGGAACCGCTCGATGAGATAATCGGTCAGGATAGGGCGATGACTGCGCTGGAGATCGGTCTCGGCATCCCACACGAAGGTTACAACATATATGTCGCAGGACTCACCGGCACCGGTAAGACGGAGACCATACGCCGCAGCCTTCAGAAACGATTGGATAAGACCACCGCCCCTTGTGATTGGGTTTATGTCAACAACTTCGATGATCCCGACGAGCCCTGGGCGATAGGACTTCAGGCCGGTAAGGGGAAGCAGCTTAAGAAGGTCATGGAACGCCTGGTTGGGCGTCTGAGAGAGGCCCTTCCAAAGGCATTTCGCGAGCAGGACTTCAGCACCGAGAAGGAACAACTCGGTGAGAAGTACCAGGAACGGGTGAAAGAACAAACCGATCGGCTGAATGACCTGGCCAAGGAACGGGGTTTCAGGATCTCCACATCGCCCGATGGCGGGATTGCCTTTATACCGCTTGTGGGAGGTGAACCGCTCCAGAATCGGGAGGAGTTCGAAAAACTAAGCGATGAGGAGAAGGAGAGGATAGGGAAGGGCGAAACCGAGCTGGCCAAAGAAGCGGCCCGTATCATGCAGCAACAGCGTGACATGATGCAGGATCTGAGTGAGGAGATACGCGACGTCGAGCGCCGGTTTGGGGCCAATGTCACGGAGCCCATGATCGAGAGTATCAAAACCTCTTACGGCGAGAGCAAGCGGGTTCAGGATTATCTCGACAAGGTAGGTGAGCACGTCCTGGAAAACCTGTCGGATTTCAGGGAGTCCGCCGGTAGCCGGCCCGAGGCCGGGCTTATGGAAAGCCTGGGAGGCGGGTTGGAATCCAGACCCAAGTTTCTGGAATACCAGGTGAATGTGGTTGTCGGTCACAGCCAATCGGAGCGGGCGCCCATCATTATCGAGGAGACTCCGACATACCCTAACCTATTCGGAAGTATAGACAAAACGGTGGACCAGCGGGGTAGGCTTGTGACCAACTTCACACAGATAAAGGCGGGAAGTCTACTCCGCGCCAGCGGCGGCTATCTGGTATTCAATATCGAAGATGCCTTGACGGAACCATTTGTTTACAAGAGCCTCAAGCGGGCGCTGAAGAGCAGCTACATTCAGATTGAGACCTATAACCCCTGGATACCCTTCACAACGGGTGGGATGCGCCCCGAGCCGATTAAGTTCAACACCAAGGTGGTGGTACTTGGCAGCCCCAGGCTCTATTACATGCTGCGCTTCTATGACGACGAATTTCCATCAATCTTCAAGATACGATCGGATTTCGGCACCGAGATGCCGCGTGGGAAAACACAGCAGGCTCAATATGCGCGCTTCATCGCGAAGCTCGCCGGGGATGAGGATCTGCGCCATTTCACGCGGGATGCCGTGGCCGAAGTGATCCGGTTCGCATGTAGAAGGGTCGCAGACAAGAGCAAGTTGCTTACACGCTTTTCCGAGGTGGCCGATGTGTTGAGAGAGTCGGACTACTTCGCCGGTGAGGCGGGTTCGGATCTGGTCGAGGCGGAGTATGTGAGACAGGCGCTGGAGAACCGGGTCTATCGGTCGAACCGTATTGCGGAGAAGATAACGGAGCTGATCTCGGAAGGCGTGCTCCTGGTCGATACCGATGGCACCAGGATCGGGCAGGTCAACGGCCTTGCCGTGTATGATGTGGGGGACGTGATGTTCGGCCGGCCGAGCAGGGTGACCACTTCGGTGGGCCTCGGCAGCGAAGGCGTGATCAACATAGAACGGGAAGCAAATCTCTCTGGGAGCACGCACGACAAGGGGGTCCTGATTCTGGCCGGCTATCTCCGGAACAAGTACGGGCAAGACAAACCGCTGGCGCTCTCCGCAAGTGTCTGCTTCGAACAGAGCTATGGCGGTGTGGATGGTGACAGCGCGAGCTCTACGGAGCTGTTCGCCCTTCTCTCGAACATAGCACAGGTGCCCCTGAGGCAGGATATATCCGTGACCGGCTCAGTCAACCAGTGGGGGCAGATCCAGGCGATTGGCGGAGTGAATGAAAAGGTGGAGGGCTTTTTCGACGTATGCCGGGTGACAGGCCTCACCGGCAAGCAGGGTGTCTGCATACCCGCCAGCAATGTCAGGGGTCTTATACTGAGGGATGATGTCCGGAAGGCCATCGAGGATGGCGAGTTCCACGTTTACGCGATCGAGACCGTCGATCAGGGGCTCGAGCTCTTGACCGGTGTCAAAGCAGGCTCGCCTGAGGAGGCCGGCACGCTTCACCGTCTTGTCGACAAGCGCCTGCGCTCTATGGCTGAGCAGCTTCGGTCCTTCGGTGCGCCGAGGGAGACCCGCGTGGTTACCCCCGCGGGAAGCGAAGAGCAACCACCCGGGCCGCCCAAGACCCCCGACGACCAACCCTGAGGGGGGGATTCGAAGCCGGAGTCGTCATTGCGCGCCCGGACCCCATGCGATGCGGTGGCTCAACCGGAGTCCGTCATAGACGGCCGCGGCTTAATGATTCACATCTGCAATCATTCGCGTTCCGTGTGAGGGTAGAAGCACACGGCGATGAGATGAGCGATTTCCCGGACGACCTCCTGCACCAGGTCATGATCGGTTTGCCGGACGTACACTTTCCCATACAGAGATGTCAGCATCGCGTAGTCACTCTCGACACGCTTGGCCCAAATCACCCGGCCGTCCTTTGCGTCGATCAGGCGTACTACTGCGACTCCCTCGGCTTGTCGCTCCGAACGTTCGGGTGCATTTACTATATCGTCTATCGATAGTGCCACGCTTCCGGTGAGGATCGCGTCGACACCCAGCAGGCGGGCGGCTTCGAGTACGGGTTCTCCGGATAAGATCCCATGGTTTCCCAGGTCGCGTTCGAGCAAGAGAGCGTCTATTCTGGCGCGTTCTACTATGTGGAAGGCGGGAGCCCTTTCGACCAATTCGACGATAATCTCATCTGCAAGTTGGTGGCCGATTGTGGAAAATATGCTCTCTGTTTCGAAG
>JALGWN010000261.1 GCA_025774115.1 bacterium | reverse complement strand
AGCAACCGGTTCAGCAAGGTGGACTTGCCTACGTTGGGCTTGCCTGCGATCGCAACATACCCTGAGACGAAATCCCGATCTGCGGTCTTATCCATGCCACGATCATACCAGATTTCGGCCCGATTGTCTCCAGGTCCATAAAGCCCGGTCAGAAAAAGTACCTGACCCCGAAACCCCCATTCACCCGCAACTCGGTCTCCGGGGTAAGATCCAGTATGGGTGCGATCTCGAAGAAAACTTCTATGGGCGATCCATCGAATTCATAGTCGAGCCCGACCGGTATGCGTGCCCCTATCCTGCCTTCATCCTCCTCCGCCCTGAGCCTCCCACCTATCCCGAAATAAAAGAATACCCGACCGATGTCAGGGTCGGCTCTCCCTTCGGTGTGAATAAGGTAATCCAGATGTACGTGAAAGGCGCTCTCATCGCCGAAGGACCACGCAGCCGCCGCATCAATTGCGGTATGATCGCCGACCCATTGCTTGAAGCTGAGGCCGGTCGGTTCGCCGAGTATGACCCCCACACCGAAGGTCTCGGCCCAGCCGGCCGAACACCACAGCAAAGTCAAGCCAAGGAGAAGGTAAGAGACCCATGTTTTCAACGCTGCCACCTCCCGACAAAAGGGGTATCCATTCCTGTCCAAGGGCACATCCGGGCGATACGGCTGTCCCGCCCTGTGCCCTGAAAATACTACTCTTCCGAAGCCTTGCCTTCAACCACAAAAGGCTTGATGCCCCCATGTCAATGGCGTACATTTTGACGATGGATTGGTTACACCCACCCTATGGAAGGAGAAACAAGAGTGAAGAATATCAGCGCTTCTCTGGTGGCGGTGGTGCTTATCGTGACCGTCACTGCTACGGCTCTGGCCGGGGACTTTGAGCCCATCCCTGAATCAGAGAAGGAGCTTTACACGTTCGACCTGGAGAAGAATTTCTACGCCGGCCAAACGGAGTTCGAGGCTGACCTGGAAGCCTTGATCTCAGACATCGACAGGCTCGAGACCCTCAAGGGAAAGGTTGCGGCCACACCTGAGAACCTCTTTGAGGCTTACGACCTCAACGACAGGATCACACCGAGATGGTGGAAGCTCTGGGTTTATGCCTATCTCAAGTATGCGACCAACACCGATCAGATGGGGCCGCTTGAGACAATAGAGAAAACCTCCGGCGATCTTGAGAGCCGTATTCAATTTGTCAAGACCGAGACCCAGGCCATTGACGACGCCACGCTCGATGAGTATTTCCAGGCCGCGCCGGGGCTCCGGGAGTATGCATTTGCCATCGAAGAGTCCAGGAGATACAGGCCGCACACCCTGTCGCTGCCGGAGGAAGAACTCCTGTCGTCGCTTTCTCCGTATCTCGGTACCTGGTCCGAGAAGCTCTATCAGAAACTTATAGACCGCACCGAGTTCCCGGACATCGTTGCTGACGGCGACACATTCGATGTCAACATCAACTACTCCGTCCTCATAAACAGCGATGACAGGCAAGTCAGGAAAGACGCCTGGCAGGGCTACTTCGGCAGCATGGCCGACCACCGTGATATCTATGCCTTCACCCTGATCAAGGCCATCGAAACCAGGAACAAGATCTCTGCAGTGAAGAGCTTCAGGAACTTCGCCGATGCCAAGTTCTTCGACCTCTATCTTTCATATGAGGACGTCGCGGATTACTTCGACGAGATCGCCGAACACGCATATCTCAGGAAGGAATATGAGAAGGTCAGACAGGCAAGGATCAAAGCCGACACGGGCTACGAGACCGTTAACATATGGGACCGTACCGTGCAGGCTTCCGGCTTCGACAAACCCCGATTCGAGGTGAAAGAAGCCTGCGCATTGATAAAGAGCGCGATGGCCCCAATTGGTGATGAATACCAGAAGGAGCTTTGCTCGCTGCTTGATCCTGCGAACCGGAGGCTTGACATCGTCGGTGCCGAGAAGCGGGTGCCAGGCATGTTTGCAACGGGATACCCTGGTGCGTCTTGGCAATTCTTTTCAATGAGTTACAACGGTTACTTCAAGGAAGTTCGAGGGCTCGCCCATGAGAGCGGCCATGCCGTTCACCACAAGATGCAATCCAATGCGGGAGTCAAACCAACTTACTCCAGCGGTCCCTCTTACGTCACCGAAGCCGTAGCCATAACCAGTGAACTCCTCGTAGGCTACAAGCTCTACAACGAGGAGGACGATCCGGAGAAGAAGGCATACTACCTGGAGCAGTTTCTGGAGGACGCGCTCGGACTTCTGGTCAACAACATGTTCGCGCATCTCGAGCTCAAGATGTATGAGGGTGTGGAGGTCGGATCGCTCCATGGACCCGACGATTTCGATGCGCTGGCCCTGGAGATGACAACACCATATAGCATGTATTACGACAAACACCCCGAGTACAAAGGTCTGTGGGCCGTGATTCACCACTACTTCGATGTCCCCATGTACAATGTGAACTATGTTCTGGCTCAGGCCATGGCCCTTGTATTTGTCGATAAGATCATGAACGAAAATGGTTTTGTCGATAAGTATCAGAGCCTTCTGAGGGTGGGTTTCGACAAACCGGCACCCGAGATAATCAAGGACCGGACCGGTGTGGATATGCTTGACCCTATGGTGCTCGCATCAGGTTTCAAGCTCATCGAGGAGAAAACCGACGAGCTACGCGACCTCTATCGCCAGATCGGCATCGACGTAGAGTAGGATCTACCGTCGGGCACGGAGACGCGACGCTACGCATACGCAGCAGTTGCGAGCGGCGAGTATAACACAGCAGACGGCCGCTTTTCACCAGGCTGGAGAGGTGGTGCCGGGAGGGGGACTTGAACCCCCACGGGCGAACCCATACGCCCCTCAAGCGCACGTGTCTACCA
>JALGWN010000260.1 GCA_025774115.1 bacterium | reverse complement strand
TGATGTAAACCAGGCTCCTGAGTTGGCGGCCATAGGCTCCAAGGCTGTGGATGAGGGGCAGAATCTAAACTTCACAGTGTCGGCCTCCGATCCCGATGGCTCGACCCCGGCGCTTGCGGCTGAGGATGTGCCCACAAACGCGAGTTTCCTTGATAATGGTGACGGCACGGGTACACTTGATTTCGATCCCGACTACACGCAGGCCGGTATCTATAATGTGAGGTTTATTGCCGGTGATGGCGCTCTGGCCGACTCCGAGGTGGTAGCCATCACAGTCACTGCGGCACCTCTCGCCTATATCACGATCGATCCTGATTCCGTAGTCATATCTGCAGACTCCACAATCCTCTTTAGTGCCACCGGTTATGACGCCGGTGACAAGGAAGAGAACACCGGCAGCATAACTTGGGCTCTTATCGATCCGCTGGGTTCTATCGATTCCACAGGCCTGTTCGATCCCACGACTGTGGGTATCACCAGGGTCACCGGGGTCTCCAGCCTGGGGCCCGTCGATACGACGGGAACCATCAATGTGGTGCCCGGCATCCTCAGCGGTCTCGACGTCCAACCGGATTCGGTGGAGATCGGCCTTGGAGGCAACGCCGCCTTCACGGCTAGTGGCACGGATGCCTACGGTAACGCCGCCGATGCCGGAGACCTCGCATGGGAGGTAATCGGTGACATCGGGGAAATAGACAATTCGGGCTTGTTCACTGCACTGGCGGTAGGGGCCGGGCGCGTAAGCGCCATGAGCAACATAGGCGGGACAACGGATACCAACAGGGTTGTCATGGTGAAACCGAGCAGCCTGAATTTGCTGGTAATCGACCCCGATACCGCCAGCGTGAAGACATCGGGTCAGGTTGGATTTTCCGCATATGGCTATGATGCCGCATTCGATCCCGTCGAGGTCGGGCATCTGACCTGGGAGGTGTTGGGTGGGATCGGCAACATCGACGCTTCGGGGCAGTTCACTGCAACGACACCCGGTGTCGGGAAGATTGCCGCGACAAGCGTTAACGGCACCAGTGACACCACCGACATGATCGTGGTTGAGGTGCCGACCATACATGAGATATCGATCGGCCACAGATACGTCCACGCAGGCGACGAGGATGTACCTATACTCTCCTTCAGGATTTCCAACGCTTTCGACGGCCGTGAGACTGTGGAACGCATAACCGTACGCGATGCCTCACGGGGGGCAGGCAGCCCGGAGCAGATCTCAACGAACTTTGATACCCTGACGCTTTATATGGATACCGACGAGAGTCTCGCTCTGAGCCCCTCCGATATCTTGCTCTCCAGGGCACCACTGACATCCGATACCGTGACGCTGTCGTTCCCGCCGATAACCATAGGTCCGGGCGCGGATCGGACGTTCTTCGTCTCTGCCGGGATCGGCCGGTTTCCCCGGGATGGCGATTCTCTTGATCTGTATCTCTTGCCGGCGACGGATATAGCGATGGCCGGCGGGACCGTAGTCGCGGGAACCGACACAGTTAACTCGCTTGGATACGTCATAATAGACGGCTTGGTGGCCGCCCAGGTCGGTCTGGTACCGACCGGGACCGTTACAATCACACCTCTGGACGGCTTGTCCGGTGTGCTCGCCATCGATGTCCCCCGAAACGGCTACGGTGATGACATCCTTAAGATCCTCTCGGTCTATAACGGCGGATCGGCCGATACGGCGGATATCGACTCCCTCTTGCTATACCGGGATGGGGGAGACGGTGTATGGTCCGCGCCTGATGCCGAGGTAAGACTCGGCAGGCTGTCTTTTACCGGAGATCAATGGCAGCTAAGCGGTCTCTCTGAAGACCTGGTCGCCCAGGTGACCAGGTTCTACATAGGCGCCAAGATCTCGCCGCACGCCTCCAACGGCCGGATACTTGCATTCGGGGTCCCATTGCACGGCCTCGAGATGGCTTCGGACAATGACGGGCCCATAGACACCGCAGTGGTTCCTGTGGAGACCATAACCGTAGCGATGCCTGAGGTGGTTTCAGCAAGCGTAGTTGAGATTGCGGGTAGGGAGGTCATCCCGGGAGCAAGCACCGGACCGGTCGTGGGAATAGAGTTCTCAAATAGATATACCGTGCCCGTCCTTCTGGACACGCTGACGATGGAGTCCGGCTTCCAGGATCCTTCCGGAGCACCGCAGGAAATGCTGGACAACCAGGTTGAGGCCCTCAGGCTCTGGATTAACCTGGACGGGGACTATGCCGACCATAGTCCGTCGGATAGTCTGGTGGCGTCCGCCCAGCTTACGAACGGCGCGGTCTCATTCCCGACGCCGGGTTTGGTCTTACCTCCCGACGGTAGCGTCATAGGATTATTCGTAGAGTGCGATCTCAGTCTGACGCGAAGCAGGAACGGTAACATGGTGAGATTCACTGTTCCGGCCCCGGAGGACATACGCTTTGGATCCACTGTCTCGATCTCGGGCGATTTCCCGCTGGCCTGTGAGGAGCACTTCACAATCAACGCGTTCCCGGCTGCCGCCATGACGGTCTTGCCCGTCCCCGGGGCCACCCTGTTTGGAAGACAGACCGACAAGTTGTTTTTCGACTTTATGCTTCCGAGGGACGGCTATGCCGATGACGAGCTCAGCGCCCTCCGGATAGTGAACATCGGTACTACGGCGGACAAAGGTGCGTTCGCGGCGGTCAAACTGTGGGCCGACGCGGGAGCTGGGGGCTTCTCCGGGGATGATATCCTGCTCGGCGAGTTTGGCTATCGAGAAGGCGGGCTCTGGGAGATCGACGGCCTATCGGTCCCGGTGTCGGAAGGCGGCGAGAGATTCCTGGTCACGGCAGACGTGGCCGCGTACGGTTTCGACGGAGGGACAGCCAGATTCGAGGT
>JALGWN010000259.1 GCA_025774115.1 bacterium | reverse complement strand
ATCAACACCTATGGTGCCATATCATCGAACAACTCATGGATCTGGGGTCTGTGCAGCGACTACTGCAGCTCCTACGGTGTATACGACGATTGGAGCCAGGAGTATGACAGGATTGTGCGCGGTTCGCTGGGCGACCCCATCACCGTTGTCTTTGCCGCCGGTAACGATCAGAACTGCTGGGGTTGCAAAGATTCGCTTGTCAACTTTCCCTACGGTACGGTCGCCGGCCCCGGCGGGACGGCCAAGAACACAATCGTGGTGGGGGCAAGCAATGCCATCGACAAGACAATGACGTCATTCAGCAGCTGGGGGCCCGTCAAGGACGGCCGCGTGAAACCCGATATCGCTGCGCCCGGTTGCAAGCCGTCTGCAGGTGTGACGACCACGTATCCACCCAACGATTATACCAGCGGCGGTTGCGGCACCTCGTATGCAGCCCCGATCACTGCTGGATCGGTGGGACTCTTGAAACAGCAGTTCGACCAGCTCGGCTACAGCCCAGTGAAGCCTCATACCTTGAAGGCCGTCCTGATTCAGTCTGCAGAGGACCGGGGAAATGCGGGGCCCGATTACCAGTTCGGACACGGCCACCTTGAAGTTCAGGACGCCATTGACATCATCATCGCCAACGATCTCGACGGTGACCTTATAAGAGTCGCAAGCGTGAACGACAGCGAAGTGGATACCTATAACATGGCTGTACCCGCCGGTGTCAGCAAACTGCGTGTGACACTTGTCTGGGATGACTTTGAAGCGACCTTGGGAGCTGCGAAGACACTGATCAACGATCTTGATCTTCTCGTGCAGAGTCCCGGCGGAGCATGGTCATACGCCTATAAGCTAAACCCTGCGAGTCCTTCCGCGGTTGCCACCACCGGTTACAACGACCTGGACAACGTGGAAGTTGTTGAGGTGAGTGGCCCCGCTGAGGGCAGGTGGACCATACGGGTCGAGGGATCGACGGTTCCCGAGGGACCGCAGGAATACACACTGGTGCTACCGTACAACTATCCGCTTTCGAGCATAAGACGGCCGGATCAAGGACCGTCAAGTTACGAGCTCCATCCCGGCACGCCCAACCCGTTCAGCGTGCTCACGCTGATCAGGTATGATCTGCCGGAGCCGGCATCCGTGACTCTAAGCGTCTATGATGCACGTGGCAGGCTTGTGAAGGCACTTGTCGATGAGCCTCAAATAGCAGCAGGCAGACACATAGTCCGCTGGGACGGCACAAGCGGTGACGGGGCGGCTGTGTCTCCCGGTATATACTTCTACCGGATAGACACCGGTGCTTACACGATGACCCGGAGATTGGTCGTAATTCGGTAGTCCTACTCGCCGAACTTGTCGAGCAGCTCCCTGATCATGGTCTCCATCTTGTCATGATCGAACCACTCGGCGGGGAAGCCGATGTAGGCTGCGTGGCCTCTCCGTTCATCTCCCGGGGCATATACTGCTAAAAAGTACTCTTCTGTAGGAGTTATGACACCAGATGTATCGTAGGCCGTGGAGTACATCGGCTCGACGTGAAGGGGGGAGCGTCCGTCGGACGCCGCTCTGATATCGGTTATGTAGAACGCCGTCTCGAATTCACCATCCCAGGGACCCACCGGAGAGACGGCCGGGATAGTGTCATGCCAGGCAGCCCCGCAGGTTAAGCAGGGCCAGATGGTGTTGAAGGGAATCTCAGGTGCCGGCACTCGCATTTGCTCGATCCCGAATACTTCCCACATGAAGTTATAAAGCGTGTCATCCTCCGCTCTCTGGTACCTGGGGTAGAAATTCAGGAGGGTGAAGTTCTGACGTCCATCAGGATGGGGCTGTCCCGGGGCGTTCTCCACCCAATCGGACCAGTAGGCGGTCGCACGTATGGGATCGCGGCCGATCACTATCAGGTTTCCCCCGACCTTGACATACGAGCGAAGGTAATTGCCGAGCTCCGTGCATACCCTCAAAAGCTGGCTGGCTGGTGTTTCAACCATTTCGTCGTCAGCAAGCCAGATCACGGTGGTTGCCGAGCCCACGAGCCTGACCGGCACCTCTTCCCCATAACCGCGCCCGCCGCCCCTCGCCGTATAGAACCGCTCCCAGTTGTAGCCGTCGAGTATATCGTCCCAGAGCTCCGTCTGTGTATCGTCGAATGGTGCCCAGGCCGGTTCGAGGTACTTGGCATGATCATCATCTACAAGCAGAATCTTGTTCTCGGGTAGGCCTCGCGGGCCCTCGAGTACCTCTATGTGGAACTCGCAATGGCTTATCAGCTCGTTCCTGTCCCTCACTTCAACCACAAGGACGTGCCGGCCTAATTCCGGGACAAACGGCACGCCGTCGGGGGGGACGGTGACGACCCACTCGGGGTTCTCCCACGTATCCCTGATAGGATCAACGGGCGTCCAGACATCCCACATTGAGAACGGATGATCGGGGCTGTCATAGTAATAACGATACGCCTCCGCAAGGTTACCCCTCGCCCTTCCCTCCCGGGCCCAGAACTTAAAGAGAACCTCTGCCGGGTGGAAAAGCCCGGCTATGTTGGTTCTATAATCCCACTCATTAATACTCCATCTGCTGCCGAGGATGCCCCCGTCTATGATGATCGTCGTACCACCGGAGACATCCGCAACATCGTACCTGAGCCAGTTTTCTGCCCAGGGATACGCCGGCTCGAAGAGATTCTCGGGAAGGACAGCCCCGCCCTCATCTCTTGCCGTCACAAAGGTTACAAGGGTCTGCCCCGAGTTGAGATAGGCGGACCGGTCCACATCGCCGACATAGGTGCAGTCGGACGGCCCCCACTCGCTCCACCAGCCTACAGGTGGGGCCCCATGATCTATGCCACTGCTGTCACGGTGAAGTGGCGGCAGCCAGGGTAGGGGTGT
>JALGWN010000258.1 GCA_025774115.1 bacterium | reverse complement strand
GTGGCTCTGCTCATATATCTGGAGCTAGCCCGCTACATGCTCAACATCTAAGGTCCCCTAGGGTCCCCGTGGAGTGGTTTCCCGCTGCTGGAACGGAATCAGCCTCTGAGCGCGTTGTTGCAGGTCCTGGACATACGCTTTCTGCCCCGTCCAGGAGAAGCGCTCTGTGATCTCTCCGATGACGCGCCTCTCAGTCTCCGGATCCCCCATACCAGGCAGGCTC
This sequence comes from bacterium, assembly GCA_025774115.1. Taxonomy (GTDB): domain Bacteria; phylum Arandabacterota; class Arandabacteria; order Arandabacterales; family Arandabacteraceae; genus JALGWN01. The sequence continues at coordinate 2,866 of JALGWN010000258.1, read as the reverse complement.
ACCCTCAGTAGCTGGACTATTTCGGCGGCGGCACCATAGCCGGGATAGATCTCCTCGGCTTCTTGGAAGACCTCGATCGCATCCTCGTAGCGGCCCGAGACAAGATACCGGAAACCCGTGGAAGTGTAATCCTCGGCTTGCTGTGCCTTTGATAGCCGCTCGGGGACCTCGGGGGCCAAGGTAGCTCTGAGGATACTTTCCTCCACTTTCCTGCCCGCTTCACCCCCGGTTGCCTCGGCGGCCTTGACTATTGCAACCGCCTCCTCCGGCCGGCCCTCGGCCAGTTCCCTGCCGGCCTTTCGCCCCAGGTATTCCGTGACGCCATCTATTACCTGGGCGGCAAGATCCGGCTCGAGTACCAGCTCTACCAGGCGGAGGGTTATGAAGCATTGATCGTAGTCCGAGGAAAGGGCGTTCTGAATTATCTGGTGGGCCACCTCGATACGATCGAGCTGCTGCCTGCTCTTCTCGAGCTCTGCCCTTGCATCTTGAAGCCTCATGTTGAAGTAAAAACCGATGGCGGCCACTAGAATCGGAGATACAAGGTACTGAAGCGCAAACCGTCGGAACCCTGAGCCCTTGGCCCGGCTCTGGCGGGCTCGGGATGCGTCCTGCTCGGCCATGCTAACCACCTCCCAAATAAACCGTACGATCCGGCCCTGGGGCGGTGTTTCCGGTTGCAAAGCGGTCGATGTCGACAGGCTTTCTGCAAAACCGCGATCCTGATGGGACTTCACATGGCAGACTCTAAGTTGACACGCCTGCAGGTTACAACATGGGAAAATCGGTGTCAACTGGTTTCAGGCGGACTTTTTTGTGGAGACGGCCCTCTCGGGCTAATTGGTGGGGTGCTCCCGGTCCCTCAGGGGGGGCGGTTGATCCTGCCTGACATACAGGAAGCCTTGATTCCAACCGCAGGGAGATTCCACCTTGTGCCGCACGCTTCCCTGGTGGGGTCACCTTGCATCTTCCTAACCCCACAGCTACCGCAGAAAAGCGTTGATTCGGCGCCTCGACTGTGGTACAATGCTGTTCGCAGTTAGAGCCGGTGAGTATCACACAGGCTTAACCGATCGAGCTCGGGAGCATAATGCGATTTGCTTCGAAGGGTATTGCCTATCCCTTTTATGCCAGGCGATCATCAAGAAGTCCGACTGCTCTTCCCTGGTTTAGTGCTGCATCGCAATTACCTCCCGAAGTTTGTTCGGCACCGGCATAGCCACAGGACCATCAGTGGTATGAAAGGAGGTCGACATGGTTAGAAGGTTGATACCGGTTTTGCTTGTCACGTTGCTCGCTCTTCCCATGGGGGCATCGGCGGATTGGGATGAGACTATGCCTGCCAAGTGGATTCAGCTCCCGGATGAGACATCCTATGGTATCGATGTTAATGCGTCGAACTATTTCATTCTTGCCGACGACTTTGAGTGTACGGAAACCGGCCCCATCAGGCAGATCCACATCTGGGGTTCGTGGCTCAATGACCTTCTTCCATCGGGACGTGCGGATTCGGTGAGGTTCATACTGAGCTTTCATGCAGATATCCCTGATACCTCGAGTCCAACGGGTTATAGCATGCCGGGTGAAGTATTGTGGTATAGGGAGTTCTGGCCCGGTGAATTCACGGCGCAGCTCTGGCTCGACGGCATTCCCGAGGGTTGGTTGCATCCGCCCGACATGTACACATTCCCGGCGGACTACGCGATATGGCAGTACAACTTCTATCTGACCGATGGCGAGGAATTCTGGCAGGCCGGAGACCCCGACGACCCTATCGTCTACTGGCTCGATGTCAAGGCATTCCCGTTCGGGTCCGGCGCCTATTTCGGCTGGAAGACATCGTGGCAGCACTGGAACGATGACGCGGTCTGGGGCCAGGGGGATGAGCCCTACTTCGGCCCCTGGTTTGAGCTGAGGTATCCGCCCGACCACGAGCTGTATCCGCAATCCATTGACCTGGCCTTCGTGCTGGTCGGGGATGACCACCCGGGCACGGACTGGGGCGATGCACCGGATCCGACTTATCCGACCTGGGCTGCCAGCAACGGTGCCAACCACATAATAGGCGGTCCCTGGCTGGGTGACCTGGCCGATAATCCCGATCCGGAATTGGACGGCCAGCCCGATCCCAATGCCCTGGGGGATGATACCTGGGACGGTAGTGATGATGAGGACGGTGTCCAGATCCCGATTCTCATGCAGGGTACCGCATCGAATATCACCTTCGAGGTAAGCGGTGCCAACGGCTTCGTGGAAGCCTGGATCGATTTTGACGGCGATGGCACTTGGGACGCATCCGAGCAGGTCTATTCCGCCTTCTGCATGATCGGCAACTACACCTTCCCCGTCACACCGCCGGCATCGGCTGTGGTGGGTCAGACCTTTGCCCGTTTCCGTATAAACTCAGCGGGTGTGGGTTCGCCCGTAGGACCTGCAACTGACGGTGAGGTCGAGGACCACGAGGTCTGGATCGAAGAGGCCCCTCACGGCTGGAAGTGGGAGCAGCGGCCCGATCTTACGCCGGAAGGTATCGATGTTAATGCCACCGACCCCTGGATCCCTGGATCCTGGCCGATGATTACCTTTGCACCGAACCCGGCAGGATTACTTTGATCGAAGTCTGGGGTTCCTGGCTCGGTGACTACTACCCGTTCGGTGACGACCCGACGGCTGTGGACTTCGTTCTTAGCATCCATAAGGACATCCCGGTTGGTCCGGGCGACTATAGCATACCGGGCGCTGTGCTCTGGTACCGCTATTTCACAATTGGTGAGTTTGAGACCATCGTCTATGCATCCAACATTGAAGAAGGCTGGATGAACCCGCCTGATGACTACTGGCCCAACGCGGACTGGACGTGCTGGCT
>JALGWN010000009.1 GCA_025774115.1 bacterium | reverse complement strand
ATTCTCCAGGGTCCTGTTATAGTCGTCCTGGCTGAAAGGCGTGCCCCTGCCGAGCTCGATCCCCCTGGCCAGGATGGCTTCCGACAGGGCCGGCTTGGTATCCGGCACCGACTCGAGAACGACATCAACCCTCCTGACGTAGGTCCGGCGCCCCTCCTCTATTGTGATCTTGAGGTTGGCCCGCCCCTTCTCCTTGTCGATATCCACATCCTGAGATACCACACGTGCCGCCCGGAAACCGTTGTCTGTGTACAAGCTCTCTATCCTTGCCCGATCCTCCTCGAAAACCTGGGGATTGTAGTCCTTGCGATTGATCCAACCCTTCTCCTTGGTCTCCATGACGTCTCGCACGGCCTTGGACGATAGCGAGCGGTTGCCTTCGATAGTGATTTCGCCGACCTTGACCTTTGCCCCTTCGTCTATGTTGAAGACCAGCGCCACCGTGGATTCATTGACGGGCTCTACCTCATGGTCGACCTTAGCGACATAGTACCCCTTATCTTTGTACAGGGAATCGATTGCCGCGATGCTCTCAAAAACAAGCCTCTCCTCGAGGGACGACCCCACACCCAGGACCACCACCTTCCTGATGTCGCCCTTGTCGATCTTCCGGTGCTCCCCGGTGATCCGGATCGCTCCCACAACCGGACGTTCGACCACCTCGATCACAAGGGCATGACCCTGCTCGGTCTCTTCGGTAAGAAGTCTTACATCCTCGAAGAAGCCCGTGGCATAGATGCGGCGAAGACCGCTTCTGACTTCCTCGTAAGGGTAGGTTTCGCCCTGGATGAGCCCCAGGGTGTTTGCCACGGCCATCTCCGAGACCCTCAGGTTACCGGAAACCTCGATCTCCGCCACCATGATCTCATCGGGAGCGGCAAACACTTCGGTGCCACAACAGAGAGCGCCGATCAGGAGGAAAACGAAAAGAACAACATCCCCCGACCTTACAGGGGAAAACCACGCGCCGGTTGTAGAGCTACCCAGCCATAATCTACTGGAGCTCCTTCTCTCCAATCTCCTTCTCCTTAAACTTGCCAGCGGCCACCTTCTCCTTGTTGGCCTTCGGTTTACACTCGAAGCTCAGTACATCCATCTTTCTGCAGGCCTTGATCCGGGTCCCGGGCTTGAAACTGCCCCTCAGGACCTCCTCCGCCAGCGGGTCTTCCAGCAACCTCTGAATGGTCCTCCTCAAAGGCCGCGCGCCGAGCGCAGGATCGAAGCCCTTTTCCACAAGCAGCTGCTTGGCCTCGGGCGTCATAGACAGTTCGAGCCCGTATGCCGTCAGACGCTCCTGAACCTCTTTCAACAGGATATCGACGATCTCCTGAACCTCTTTCAACAGGATATCGACGATCTTCTCTATCTCGGGTATGCCCAGCGAATGGAAGACGGTGATCTCATCCACCCGGTTCAAGAACTCGGGGTTGAAGGTCCGCTTGAGTTCCTCCAGCACCTTGTCCTTCATGCGGTCATAGGTCCCACCGGGCTCCTCACGATGGAAACCGAGAGAGGTCCCACCCTTGATCTGCCGCGTACCCACGTTAGAAGTCATTATCACCACACAGTTCTTAAAGTCAACTACTCTTCCAAAACTATCGGTAAGCTGCCCGTCTTCCAACACCTGGAGCAGGATATTGAAAACATCCGGATGGGCCTTCTCGATCTCATCAAGGAGCACCACCGAATAGGGTCTTCTCCTCACCTTCTCGGTTAGCTGACCGCCTTCTTCATAGCCCACATAGCCCGGAGGGGCCCCCACAAGGCGCGATACAGCGAACTTCTCCATGTATTCGGACATGTCTATTCGGACTATGGAGCTCTCATCACCGAAGAGGAATTCGGCAAGTGTCCGGGCGAGCTCGGTCTTGCCCACCCCGGTCGGTCCTAGGAAGAAGAAGGAGCCGATAGGCCTCCTGGGATCCTTAAGCCCCGCACGCCCCCGTCTGATCGCTTTGGCGATAGATGCGAGTGCCTCATCCTGCCCGATGATCCTCTTTCTAAGTTCGTCTTCCATCCTCAGGAGCTTCTTGGATTCTTCCTCTTCCAATTTCATCATGGGTATACCCGTCATCCTGGATACGACATAGGCGATGTCGTCGGCATCCACTTTGACGTCGGTAACGTCCGCCGACTGCCTCCAATTGCCCTTATGCTCTTCGAGTTTGGTCCTGAGTTCCCGCTCACGATCCCTGACCCTGGCTGCGTTCTCGAAGTCCTGGTTCTTGATGAAGCTCTCCTTTTCGGTCACAAGCTTCTCGATTTTTCTTTCCAGGTCCCTGATGTCCGGGGGCACGGAGGACACTGAGAGCCTTGCCCTTGCACCGGCCTCGTCGATGACGTCGATGGCCTTGTCGGGCAGATAGCGGTCCTTGACGTATCTGTCCGAGAGCCTCGCCGCCGCAATCACCGCCTCATCGGTGATGGTTACACGGTGATGGGCTTCATACTTGTCCCGAAGCCCCTTGATTATCTCTATGGTCTCTTCCACCGTGGGCGGGGAAACCATGATGGGCTGGAACCTCCGTTCCAGCGCGCCGTCCTTCTCGATGTATTTCCGGTATTCATCCAGGGTGGTGGCCCCGATGGTCTGAAGTTCGCCTCTGGCAAGCGCCGGTTTCAACATGTTGGAGGCGTCGATGGCGCCCTCTGCCCCACCCGCTCCGACTATGGTGTGGAGCTCGTCTATGAAGATGATTATACTATGGGCTTCTCTGATCTCGTTTATGATCGCCTTGAGCCTCTCTTCAAACTGGCCCCGGTACTTGGTTCCGGCCACGATGGCGGCAAGATCAAGAGCAACCACCCGCATATGCCTGAGAATCTCCGGCACCTTGGCATCGACGATCTGCATAGCAAGGCTTTCAACTATCGCTGTCTTGCCCACCCCCGGCTCACCGATAAGAACCGGGTTGTTCTTCTTACGGCGGCACAGCACCTGGATGACGCGTTCGATCTCGACTTCACGCCCTATAACCGGGTCCAGCTTATCCTGTCTGGCCAGGTTGGTGAGGTCCCTTCCGAACTGATCCAGAGCCGGCGTCTCGGTCTTGGCTTCACGCTTGCCCTTGTGCGCACGGGATGGTCCACCCAGCAGCCTCAAGGTCTCCTCACGGACCTTCCTCTTGTCCGCGCCGAACTCAACCAGCACACGGGCTGCGATCCCTTCGCCTTCGCGGATGAGCCCCAACAGGAGATGCTCGGTGCCCACATAGTTGTGGCCCAACAGCTTGGCTTCATCGACGGAGAGCTCCAGTACATGCTTCGCCCTCGGAGTAAAGGGGATTTCGCCTATCTGCACAGCCCCACTGCTCGCAGGTACCATGTTCTCCACGGTTCGTCTTACGACATCAAGATCCAGTCCCAGGTTGGTAAGGATGGTGGCCGCCAGACCCTCGCCCTCGCGGATGATCCCCAGAAGCAGATGCTCCGTCCCTATATAATCATGATGCAATCTCGCTGCCTCTTCTCTCGCCAGAAACATCACTCTTCTGACTCTGTCTGTGAACTTGTCTTGCATCAGTTTGCCTCCATCGAGCGCGCCGTTTATCCGGCACTCGCTCTGGTTTCCTCCTCAGCGAGTATCCTTCTCACCATATCGGCCCTGGCGATTTCCCGTTCCTCGGTTGCCATCCTTCTGCCCGCCCTCTTCTGGAGATGGGCCGGCTGGCTCATGAAAACCATGCTGTTGAGCCCGGCCACCGAAACACTGTCTGTCATCCCGAGGCAGAGCCCCAGCCTGACTGCGGAGGTGAGCGACATCACCTCCTGCAGTTTCACTTTCCTGCAGTACTTAAGGATGCCGTAAGCCCTCCATACCTTATCTTCGATCCGGGAACGTGCGTCCCTTAGCAGAATCTCCCTGGCCCGGGACTCAAACTCGAGGACCTGGCCTACCACTTTTTGTAGGCCCTGCACTATGTCGATTTCCGAACTGCCCAGAGCGGTTCGGTTTGATATCTGGAAAAGATTGCCCATCACCTCACTCCCCTCACCATAAAACCCCCTGACCGCCAGCCCCATTTGTCCTATACCGTTTAGAACCTTGTCCTTCTGGCCCGTCGTCACCAGCGCAGGCAGGTGAACCAGCACCGAGGCCCGCAGCCCGGTTCCTGTATTGGTCGGACAGGCGGTAAGGTACCCCCACTCGTAAGAGAAGGCATACTCCATCTTCTTGTCTATCTCATCATCCAGGCCGTCCACGCGCTTCCAGGCATCCGTAACGTCAAAACCTGACTGTATGGACTGCATCCTGAGATGGTCTTCCTCGTTTATCATCACACTTATCATCTCATCCCTGCTCACCACCACCGCCCTGGCCGGCGATGTCTGAGCGTGCTCATGGCTTATCAGATGCCGCTCGACCAGAAACTGTCTGTCCAGGTCATCGAGATCGGTCATCAACACGAAATCCTCGGATTCCAACGAGCCGGTCCCATCCAGGGCCTCGCGCAACTTCGCCAGCGCCTCTTCGAGATCCTCGGGTCTTGCGCGATGAGCGAAGGGTATACCCTCTATGTTCCTGGCCAGACGGACCCTGCTGCTGACGACCGACTCGGCGTTTGCGCCGCAGCCCTCCAGCCACGGACTCAGGTTTCCGGCCATTTCCTCAATAGTCACTTATACATCCCCTTATTGAGATTCAAGCTCCTTTATCCGGTCTCTGACCTCTGCGGCTTTTTCGAAGTCCTCGCGCTCGATTGCCCTCCCCAACTCAGCCTTTAAGTTCTCGATTTCCCGCCTCTTCTCAAAAACCCCCTGGCTCATGTGAGGACTCTTACCTATGTGGACATTGGAGCCGTGGATTCTCCTCAAGAGCGGCTTGAGCTGCTCCTTGAAAGCGCCGTAGCACGCCGAACAGCCCAGTCTGCCGGAATCTCGAAACTCCTTGTAGGTAAGCCCGCACTGATCGCATCTGGTCATATCCGCCCCCACCTCTTCGACCATCTCGGTCATGATATTGGGGATTGAAAATGGCGGCTTTTCAGGCGGTACCTGGATACCCTTCTCAGATGCGCACTTCTCGCAAAGATGAAACTCGGTAGTCTGATTGTCCTTTATCTCTTTGTAGTGTATCTTTGCAGGTTCCTTACCGCAATTGTCGCAGAGCACAGCGAGACCTCCGTTTGGTACTGTTTTCCCTACTTATATGTTAACCTCCTGGACAATGCCGTCAAATAGTTTTAGTGCCCGGTCGGCTTTGCGAGCGAGCTCGATGTTGTGTGTGACTATGACAAAACTCCGGCGATGCCTTTGCCTCAGTCTCCAGATCAAGCCATGCAGGGCTTCGCTACTCTCCGGATCCAGGTTTCCCGATGGTTCATCGGCCAGGACCAGACGGGGCTTCATCACCAGGGCCCGCGCAACCGCGACCCTCTGCTGTTCGCCACCGGAGAGCTCGCGAGGCCGGTGTCCGAGGCGGGCACCGAGATCCACCTCCTCCGACAGTATGCATCGGGCGGTCTCTCTGGCCTCTTCCGTGGACATGCCGCCTATGACGCAAGGCATCATAACGTTCTCCACCGCCGTCAGCTCGGGCAACAAATGGTGAAACTGGAAGACGAAGCCGAAGTTCCTATTTCTGAACGCGGCCATCCGGCGATCGCCGAGGGCGAATACGTCCACCCCATCGGCTATGACCTGCCCTGAGTCCGGACGGTCCAGGGCCCCCAGCATGTGGAGGAGGGTACTCTTGCCGACACCCGACTGCCCCACTATAGCCAGTATTTCGCCTTCCGCCACCTCCAGATTAACGCCCCGCAACACCCTTATGGTCTCAGAACCAGACCGGTAGGACTTCCGGATGTCGCGTCCCTGGAGGATGACTTTCACGGACCCTTCTCCGGCGGTGGTATCGCGGGGGGCTCGGTCATTCATAGCGGATCGCCTCCACCGGGACCAGCGCCGACGCCCGCCACGCAGGATAAATCGTGGCCAGAAAACAGACAAGCAGCGCGACGCCGCCTACGGCCAGCACATCCCCGGCCTTGAGCATCACCGGCACGGTATCTATGAAATAGACGTCTCCGGGCAGCTGTATCAACTTGTATCGGTTCACGATCTCCGCAAGGATGATTCCCCCGGCGATGCCGATAGCGGTACCTATGACGCCTATGATCAGACCATGGAGCATAAAGACACGCATGATGGCACCCGCCGTAGCCCCCAGGGATCTCAGGATACCTATATCCCTGATGCGCTGCATCACTACCATAATCAGCGTGCTCGCGATATTGAAAGCCGCAACCACGATGATCAGGCTGAGGATTATAAACATCACCTTCTTTTCCATACTCATCCAGGTGAAGAGATTGCGATTGAGCTGGATCCAGTCGCTGACTATAAAACCCGGGCCCAGCATGACCGACAGACCCTGGGCCAAAAGCGGTGCCTCGTCCATGTCCTCGAGGCGTATGCTCAAGCCCGTCACCTTGTCCCCCAGCCCGGCGAGGCGCTTGGAGGCTTCGAGATCGAGATACCCGTAGGAGGCATCATATTCGTACATGCCGGAATCGAAGAAGCCGCCCACCACGTACCTCGAGAACGACGGTATGACACCCGAGAAACTCCCGGAGACCTCTCCCCTTGCCAGCAGAATCGTATCTCCAAGCGCGACTTTGAGGCTGTAGGCCGCCTCCTTGCCGATCACGATCCGGTCCATGAGGGAATCCGAGGCCTCGAAGCGAAAACCCTCGGGTCTTACATAATCAGTGACGCTGGTGACCCGGGCCTCACGTTCCATGTCTATACCCCGGATAAGCAGTCCATCGGTCGTGGTCCGTGAGATCACCATCGCCTTGGTGAAAACAAAGGGGGCCACGGCCTGAATCCCCGGCAGTTCGCGTATCCTCCCGGCCACCTCATCAGGATCCTCCAGACCACCTGATTTCCTCACGATGATGTGGGCGTTCGTGCCGATTATGCGCTCTATCACTTCGCTCTCGAAACCATTGAGCACTGCCAGCACGACGATGAGGGCCAGCACACCGATGGCGACGCCGGCGACCGATATCATCGTAATCGCAGTTATGAACGCGCTCCGGCGTCCGGCCCCGATGTACTTCCTTGCTATGAAGAGGCTATATCCCATCGAGTTCCTCTTCCAGGTCGGCCTCCGGCCTCATCGGCGGAAAGAGCACCACGTCCCTTATCGAATGGCTGTCGGTCATCAGCATGATCACCCGGTCCACACCTATTCCAAGCCCGCCGGCAGGCGGCATACCGTATTCCAGGGCCCGCACGAAATCCAGATCGATCTCTTCCCTGTTGCCCTCAGCCTTAATCTGCTGCTCGAGCCTCTGCCTCTGCTGCACAGGGTCGTTGAGCTCTGAAAAGGCGTTTCCGAGTTCTATGCCTGAGACAAAAGGCTCAAACCGCTCCGCGAATCTCTCATCCTCGCGGGAGATCTTGGCAAGAGGCGAGATCTCCAGGGGATAGTCATAGAGGATGGTGGGCTCTATGAGTTTAGGCTCGACGTGGCGGCCGAGGATCTCATCTATCATCGCCCCCCTGGGCACATGCGCCCAGTCTGCATCGGTTATACGGGCGCACATCTCACGCAGGTGCTCGTCCTTGACGTTATCCAGATCCACCTCGGCGTACCGCTTCATGGCCTCCTTGACGCTGATTCTCCGCCACGGCCGCTTAAGATCGAGATCGGTTCCCTGATAGGTAATCCGGGTGCTTCCGCATACCTCGACGGCTACACGTTCCATAATCTCTTCGAATATGTCCATCATGTCGTGGTAGTCCGCGTAGGCCTGGTAGAGCTCGAGCTGGGTAAACTCAGGGCTGTGCGTGCGGTCCATCCCCTCGTTCCGGAAGTCCTTGGATATCTCATAGACCTTCTCCAAGCCCCCAACCAGAAGGCGCTTGAGGTATAGCTCGTCGGCTATGCGCAGATAGAGTTTCATATCCAGGGCCTCATGATGGGTCACGAATGGTTCTGCACTGGCCCCTCCGTAAATGGGATGGAGCACGGGGGTTTCGACCTCGACGAAGCCCCTCTCGTCAAGCATCTTCCGCATCTCCGCAATGGCCGCCGCCCGTTTGAGAAACACCTCCCTTACGGGCAGGTTGAAGAAGAGATCGACATACCTCTGCCGGTACCTCGTCTCCTTGTCCTTCAGGCCGTGCCACTTCTCAGGCAGCGGCCGCAGGGATTTCGAAAGCACTTTTATGTCCGAGGCTTTGACGGTTATCTCGCCGGTGCGGGTCTTGAAGACACTCCCCTTGACCCCGATGAAATCCCCCACATCTATGAGGTCCAGAAACCCGAACTTCTCCTCTCCCAGCTCGTCCAACCTGAAATAGACCTGGATATCACCCTCCATATCACGGAGGTGTCCGAAAGCGGTCTTGCCGTGGGGCCTTTTGGACATGAGCCTCCCGGCAACCGACACCGGAGTCTCCGAAGTTGAGAGGTTCTCAAAGTCTCTTGCTATCCGGCCGGACAGGTGCGTATGCTCGAAACTGCGGGGGTACGGATCGACCCCGCGCTCCCTCATCTCTCTGAGCTTGGCCAGCCTCTGCTCGAATATCGCTTTCATGTTGCTAACCCCTCTGGTTGGTCTTGCCCTTTCTCAGATAGGCCTGTATGAATCGCTCTATGTCCCCGTCAAGCACGCTATTGACGTTACCGGTGTCCACCTCGGTGCGGTGGTCCTTGACCAGCGTATACGGCTGAAGAACATAAGATCTTATCTGGCTGCCCCAGGCGATGTCCATCTTGCTTTTCTCAATCTCCTCGGACTTCTTCCTTTCCTCTTCGCGGTGGTGGGCATGAAGCTTGGCCCTCAGTATCTTCATGGCATTCTCACGGTTGCGCCTCTGGGATCGCTCGCTCTGGCATTGCACTACGATCTTCGTGGGAATATGCGTGATTCTCACCGCCGAGTCGGTCTTGTTGACATGCTGGCCGCCGGCGCCGCTGGATCTGTAGGTGTCGACCCTGAGGTCGGAATCGTTTATCTCGATGTCCGGATCGTCGTCCGCCACCGCATACACAAAAACCGAGGCGAATGACGTATGCCGCCGGTGGTTGGCGTCGAACGGAGAGATCCTCACCAAACGATGCACACCGCTTTCGGACTTCAGATAGCCGTAGGCATAGGGGCCTTTGACTTCCAGTGTGGCACTCTTTATGCCGGCTTCGTCCCCCGGAAGCACATCCATCACATCCACCGTGAAGCGTCGCCGCTCCGCCCAACGTATGTACATCCTCATAAGCATCCGGGCCCAGTCTTGAGATTCGGTACCACCGGCGCCGGGATGGATGGCCACTATGGCATCCTTCCCGTCATCGTCTCCGGCCAGCAGCGATTCAATCTCCAGGGCCTCCAGCTCGGACCCCATCTTCTCGAGTGATCCGGCGATTTCCTTGCTCACCTCGACGTCATCGGCCTCGTCGGCAAGGTCTATAAGCTCCCCAAGATCGTCCAGATCCTTGACGAAGCCCCGAAACCTCTCCACCACCGACCGGTGCGCGGCAACTTCCTTCGTCACCCCCTTGGCCTTGTCCCTATCCTGCCAGAAGCCGGCTTCGGCCATCTTTGCTTCGAGTGTTTCTATCCGTTTGACTCGTGTATCTACGTCAAAGATGATCTCCGAGCTTCATTATCCTCTCTCTCAGGTCGGCCAGATAATCGCGTTCTTGCTGAAGCACTTGGATCACTCCTTTCGCATCGAGTCCAATAGAGTACGGTATACTTTCCTCGCCCTGTCCTTCAACTCCTCTAGACTTCCGTAATTGGGGATAATGACATCCGCTTCCCTGCTTTTCTCCCTCCGCGACAGCTGATGCTTCATCCGGGCCCGCACATTCGCGCGCGTGAACCTGGCCTCCCGCGCGGCCCTGCGGACGGCAGACTCCTCATCGGAGTCCACAACCACAAGTATGTCGATCCAATCCTCCGGCTTCCATTCGGGCAGAAGCGCGGCGTCAACGACCACAGCATCCCGGGAACCGCTCAAGTTGTGGATTCGCAATCTTATCCTGTTTATCAAAGCCTCACGCGTGATGCGGTCAAGACTCCTCGCCGATTCAGAGTTCCTGAAGGCTGCTCTCCCCAGCTTCAGCGTGTCTATCTCTCCGTTCGCCTTCACAATCCCGCGGCCGAACTTGTCGACAATCTCATCTCTGATTCGCTCATCCCGGAGCATTTCCCTCCCCAGAAGATCCGCATCGATTCTCCCGGCGCCCAGGTCCTCGAATACCCTTGCGACTGTGGACTTGCCCGATCCCATGATACCGGCGACTCCCATGACCAGCGCGGGTTTGTCAATGGGCTTGGAACCAATTCTTGCCACTTCCCACCTCGACTTTGAGCGGAACCATCAGATCGTAGGCGCCGCACATCTTATCCCGGACGAGGTCGGTGAAAGCACTCTCTTCACTCGCCGGGCAATCCACGAGAATTTCATCGTGGACCTGGATCACTATACCGCCCCGGAGATTACCGGTCTTCATCTCTCTGGAAATATCGAGCATCGCGATTTTTATTATGTCCGCAGCAGAACCCTGAACGGGCGTATTGACGGCCATCCGCTCTGCAGCCGAACGCCCGGCGGATTCGGTGCGTGCCATCCCGGGTATGAACCGCTTCCTGCCGAGTACGGTCTCGACATAACCCGTCTCGCGGGCCTTGGCGAGGCTCTCCTCTATATAGGCATAGAGGCCCGGGTAGGTCTGCCGGTGCTCCTTCATGAAACGGCCGGCCTCTTCAATCGGAAGCCCGGTATTCTTCGCCAGGGCCTGGGGTCCCATCCCGTAGATGATGCCGAAATTGACCGCCTTGGCAACCGTGCGCATTGCAGGGCTGACCTTATCGGGATCGGTTCTGAATATGAATGCCGCGGTGCTCGCGTGAATGTCCCGGTCGTTGCGGAAAGCCTCAAGCAGGCCTTCGTCGCCCGAAAGATGGGCTACGACACGCAGCTCGATCTGGGAGTAATCCGCTGAAATCAGAACCCAGTCGGCATGTGAGGGTATGAAGGCCTTCCTTATCTCGGTGCCCAATTCACCCCTGATAGGGACATTCTGCAGATTGGGATTGCTCGAGCTGAGTCTCCCCGTGGCGGTTACCGTCTGATGGAAACACGCATGGATTCGATCGCTCTCCCGGTCGGCGAACGCAAGCAGCTGGTCCACATGGCCGGACTTGAGTTTGGCTGTTTGCCGGTAGTCCAGGATCTTCCGGGGCAATTCATGCTCGGCACATAGCTCCGTAAGCACGCTTATGTCGGTGGAATAGCCCGTCTTGGTTTTCTTCCTGGGCTTCAGGCCTATCTCATCGAAGAGCACCCCGGCGACATCCCGAGTTGAATTGAGATTGAAGCGCCTGCCGGCAAGCGCGTATGCGTCCCTCTCGGCCGCCGCTACGCGCTTGTCCAGGTCTTCGGAGAGCCTCTCCAGATGCTCCCGGTCAACCTTTATCCCTCTCATCTCCATATCCGCCAGCACTTCCACGAGCGGCAATTCGACATCTCTGTAGAGCTTCTCAAGGCCCTTGGCCCCCAGTTCCTCCTCAAGCGACGCCTCGGCCCTAAGGCCGACCCTGGCCCGCAGGCAGCATTTTTCCGAGGCCTCCCTGATGGTCACACCATCTTCGGAAGCCTTGCGCTTGGTGTCGGTCTTGAGGAACTCACCCAGATAGTCCGCAGCGATATCTTCGACCCTGGCCTTCCCGCGGCCGGGGTTGATGAGATAGGCTGCAAGCAATATGTCGAAGTCGATCTCCCCGATCTCGAGCCCAAGCCGCCTGAATGCGATCAAGACCCGTTTGGCATCATGCGCAACCTTCTTCACATCGGGGTCGGAGACCAAACCTTCCAGAGCTGCCTTGAGCCCGTCCTTATCGAGATTCCCCGGCTCTCTATGGCCGAGCGGGAAATAGTGGTCCGCCCCATCTCCCAAACACGCGGCAACACCCAGAATCGTGGAGGTCACGGCTGACTCGGCAGCAAGGTTGACGTCAAGCCCCACCTTGCTCGCGCCCGGAATCGGGTCGCTGCCCTCCTGCCATACCTCGGGTTTGACCTTGACGGGGTCACCCTCCGGAAAGATTTGCCTCGCCAGCGTCCTGAATCCCAGCTTTCGCAGGAGATCCCTAAGGCCTTCACCACCCGGTGCCCTCAGCTTGAGATCGTCGAAGGCTACCGGCAGGGGCACTTCCCGGTGGACCGTTACAAGTTCACGGCTTGCGAACGCCACCTCGCGGTTCTCCTCAAGGATCTTCCGAACCCTGCCGCCGGGCATACCGGCCAGATTCGCATAGATGCTCTCAAGGTTCCCATATTCCTTGACGAGTTTGCCCGCGGTCTTCGGCCCTATGCCCGGGACGCCGGCCACATTGTCGACCGCATCCCCCATAAGCCCGAAGTAGTCGGGCAGGAGGCCGGGTGGAATGCCGTACTTGGCTTTAACGGCCTCTTCGTCCATGATCATGGTGTCGCGGCCCCAGCCGCTCAGCATTATCACCCGGGTCTTGGCATCCACCAGCTGTAGCATGTCCTTGTCGCCTGTAGCGATCACCGCCTCCATGCCGCGGCTTCGCGCCTGGTCGGCCAGCGTGGCTATTACATCATCCGCCTCAAAACCGTCAATGGCCAATAGCCTCATGCCAAGCCCCTCACTCATGTCCTCGATCCACCCCAGTTGGTCGGCAAGCTCATCCGGCATACCGGGTCTATCAGCTTTGTACTCCTCAAAGAGCTCATGGCGATACGTGGGCTTCTCGGTATCAAAAGCAACACAAGCATAGTCAGGCGCCTCCTGACGCAGCAGCTTGAGCACCGTCGCAGTATAGCCGTAGGTGGCGGCGACATCCTTGCCCTCCGGATTGGTGAGTCCCGCCCTTGCCAGCGCGAAATGAGACCTGTAGGCTATGGCAGGCCCGTCCAGAAGTAAGATCTTCGGCATACTTCGCACCTCAAAAAATAAGGGCTTTCCTGAGAAGAGTCCCTCGGGAATCGCCCTATGTTTCAGTTACGCTTGTCGCGCCCAGTCCCTTGTTCGAACGACGGTTTCAGAACTTGCCTGACCTTGTCTCGGAGCTCGCTGGGATCGGAGGACTTGACCACAAAAGCATCAGCACCCCAACACCTGAAATTATACCTGAAACTCTCATAACCTGTGTTTATGACGATCTTCGGCTGCCCGCACTCGCAGAGCAGCCTGGAGATGGCCTCCATCCCATCCATATCCGGGAGCACCAGGTCCAATACCACCACAGAAGGGCAAAACCGCTTGGCCATCGTTATAGCCTCTTCACCGCATTGGGCACCCATGATTTCATGACCGTCTTCCGCAAGAAAACGCTTGTATAGCGCGAAATGGGCAGGTTCGTCTTCGACGAGGAGAAGCTTTGCCATCGCGGTTACCTCCCCCCCAGTTGGGCTTAATGACACCCTAATAAGCCCCCGCAATATTGTCAAGTAAAATTATGCTGAAGGCTTAAGAGCGTCAATTAAGGTGACAGCTTACTTAATTCCTGCAAAATTAAGTAAGCTGTCACTTTAATTCACCGTAGCGTCGGCACTCCTGTGACGATGGCAGTTTCGGTGGCAAGTCTGCTCTTGACGCAGGGGCAGATCACGCGCAGAATGGCCCTATGAAAATCGATGCTTATGAATGGGGGACTATTACCATCGACGGTGAAACGTACACCCGCGACCTGAAGATTATCAACAACAAGGTCGTTCCTAAGTGGTGGCGAAAAGAAGGCCATAATCTCCTGCCGGAGGATGTGGAGGACATCTTCGATGCCCGGCCGGGGGTTCTCGTTGTGGGGACCGGCCACGATGGCCTGATGCAGGTCTCGGAAACGGTGACGAAAAGACTCGGCGATGCCGGGATCCAGCTGATCGCAAAGCCCACCCGCCAGGCAGTTGATGAATTCAACCGGCTTGCCGGGTCACCTGACATCGCCTTCGCCGCCCATCTCACCTGCTAGGACCCCAACTCCGGTGTCAGGCTTGTACTTGCATATTCGTTGCCACAGGAGCGGCAACGCTACGGAGGCGCCGGCCGGTGGCATGATCGGCGTCGGAGTGCCAACGCGACGAATCCCACGTATACCGTAGCGTCGTCACTCCCGTGACGACGAATGGAGCGCTATGGTATGAGACCTGAGGTTTGGCGTAGACTCGGTGTGCCCGGATTCTTCAGGACCTCTTCAATCCGGGCAATGACCCACAGGATATGATCGGGAAACTTGGGGTCGCGGACTACGGTGATGTCGAAGTAAGTCTTATCGTAGATGAGCGTTTTCAGCTCTTGACCGGGCTCCTGGATCGTTAGGCGCATGACTGGTGTAGTGCGGGTGAAGATCCCATTAATGAGATCACCAGGCTCTATCTCTAACTCCACCGGTGACCATATGCCCACGGCAGTGAACTCAAACTCGATCTCCAGCACGGTCGTGTCTTCGAAAAGGTCCCGCATGGCCGCGAGCTCGGCCGTTTTCCCCCACCATGGCTGGTCCGTGGGAAGCCCCAAGGAGTCGGCCGTCGTTTCCGTGAAAACAAAGAGGAAGTTGTCGTGTAGGGCTTCCTCGTACGCGTCAATATCCTCATCCACGATTGCGACTGCGTAGTAATTGAGAAGATCGGTCTCCCTGCCGGGCGGAAAATCGTCTTCATTCGGACTGCAGCTTTTGTCACTACCGCACCCGGCAACCAGGATCGCCCCCAGAGAGATCGCGACCCAGAATGAGACAAAGATCCATGCTCCAGACCCGTCGTGTTTCATCCCAACTCGCCTCCTTCCTTCCAGTTTGAGTATACCAGCAACGTCGCTCTACCGCAACCCGAGACCTTCGGGAATGTAGCATCGTGGTTCCATCCCCGACCAACGTCGCGACAGGAGTCAAGACGCTACGTCAGACTAGGCCTCATACCCATGTATGCCGTAGCGTCGTCACTCCTGTGAGGACGAAAAAGACCAGTAACAAAAAAGGGGACACGAAACTCATTTCCCTTCGGGTGACAAGGGGTCTGTTCACCGCTGCAGGCGCGTGACTGACCCCGCTGTCGGCCGCAACGACGGGAGCCCAGCGCAACGAAGCAGACGGGTGTCCTAAACCAGCCTGGCGGTCCATTCGAAGGGAGCAGCCACAGCGTCGAGGCGTGCTGTGACCAATTCGCCCGCCCGGGTCTTGCAGCCGGCTATCCGGATCGTGCGGTCGATACCGGCCATGTCATACTGGGAATGCCCCATACAATCAGGGCCGTCGGACTCGTCGACCAGGACGGTGACGTCCCTGCCCAGCATAGCCTCCATCTTCCTGCGGGAGATCTCATTCTGAAGACTCACTACATCCATGATGCGTTCCTGCTTGACCTCATCGGGCACCTTACCGGGGAGTCCGGCGGCAGGTGTGTCGGCCTGAGGTGAAAAGGCGAAGACGCCAACCAGGTCGAACTCGACGGAGGCGAGGAACTCAAGAAGTAATTCCATATCCTCTTCGGTCTCGCCCGGGAAACCCACTATAACACTGGTCCTCAAGGCCACGTCCGGGACCGCATCCCTAAGATGGGCGATCTTCCGCTTCTTGAGGGCCGGTCCCACCCGCCCCATCGCCTTGAGAATTCGCGGCGACGCATGCTGGATAGGTATGTCGACGTAGTCACAAATATTGCGGTGGGCGGCAATCGTATCCGCCACCCGGTCATCCAGGTTGTCGGGGTTGACATAGGCCAGTCTCAGCCATGTGTCCGGAAACTGCCCGGCAAGCACATCCAGAAGCGCGGCCAGCCCGTTCTCACCCAAGTCGTTTCCATATGACGCCGTGTCCTGTCCGGCCAGCACTATCTCCTTCACTCCTTGACGGGCGAGCCCGGTCACCTCCTCGGCGATCGTGTCGCTGTCCCTGCTTCGGAGCCGCCCCCTCATCTGAGGAATAGCACAGTATGAACAGGCGTTGTCACAGCCATCACAGATGATTACGGCTCTCGTCCAGGCCCTCGCGCCGGGCACTACCCTGTAAGGTATGTCCCCCAAATCGCCAATGGCCGTCAGATCATCGTCCCACACCTTCCCCGGGAGTTTGCCCTCCAGGATCCGCTTGCAGATCATGGGCAGCATGTAGAGTCCCCCGACGCCTACAAGCGCGTCCACCTCGGGGAGCGAAAGAGCAAGCGCCTTGCCGTGTTTCTGGGGCAGACAACCAACGAAGACTATGTGGCGGAGCTGCGAGCGTTGCTTGAGCTCGACAAGCTCCAGGATGTCTTCGATCGACTCCTGCTTGGCGTCGTCTATGAAACCACAACCGAAGACGATACCGAAGGTGGCGCCGGCCGGCTCGTCAACGAGTCCGAAGCCGGCTTCCTCCAAGATCCAGCCGATCTTCTCCAGATCGACCCCGGCCTTGGGGCAGGCCGCAGGATGAAGATAGACCCCAGGCTTCATGCCCGCACACTATAGCTTGCCGGAGAAGTTCTCAAGGTAGGACTCATCCACCAAAACCTGCCTTGCTTTGCTTCCCTCGAAAGGCCCGACGACGCCCGCTTCCTCGAGGAAATCTATGAGCCTTGCCGCCCTTGAATACCCCACCTTGAGCCGGCGCTGAAGCAGCGACACCGAACCCTGTTGATGGGTGATCACGATCCGGGCCGCATCCTCGTAGAGCTCGTCGCGCTGATCGACCGGCACGAATTCATGATGCTCTATGGTTTCAAACGAAAAAGCCGGTGAGGCCAGATGGGACTGCTGTTTCAAGAACTCCACGAGCCGCTGCGATTCCTCATTGGACACGAAGGCCCCGTGAAGCCTCATGGGCTCTGACGTTGCCGGCGGCAGGAAGAGCATGTCCCCCTTGCCCAAGAGCCGCTCGGCCCCGTTATGGTCAAGGATGGTTCGCGAGTCTGTCTTGGAGGCAACCTTGAAGGCCATCCTGCACGGGAAGTTGGCCTTGATGACACCGGTAATGACATCCACCGACGGACGCTGCGTCGCCACCACGAGATGGATCCCCACTGCCCGGGCCATCTGGGCGAGCTTGGTGACGGCGGTTTCGATCTCCTGCGGCACCATGAGCATGAGATCCGCAAGTTCGTCTATTATGACCACAATATAAGGCAGACCGTCACCATAGGCCTTGATGTTCCTCACCCCCCGTCTGGCAAGGATCTGATACCTCATGTCCATTTCCTCCACCACCCACGCCAGGGCCCGTACCGCTTTCTTTGCCTCGGTTACAACCTCGCACACCAGATGGGGTATCCCCTCGTAGGTGCTGAGCTCCAGCCTCTTGGGATCTATAAGCAGGAGCTGTATATCCTGTGGGGAGTTCCTGGAAACCAGGCTGGTTATGATTGTGTTGATACACACGCTCTTCCCCGATCCGGTCGCACCGGCTATGAGTAGATGGGGCATGGCCTCGAGATCGGCCGTATAAGGCATCCCGGAGACGTTTTTGCCCAGAGCCAGCTCGAGTTTGGAGGAGGATGTCAAGAAAGGTTTGGATCCGAGAATCTCTTTTATTCCAACAATACTCGGATGCTTGTTGGGGACCTCGATACCTATGGTGCCCTTCCCGGGGATAGGGGCCAGGATTCTCAGGCTCCGGGCCTTCAGGGCCAACGCCAAGTCGTCCGCCAGGTTCACGACCTGGTGGACCTTGGTGGAGCTGCCCGGTTCTATCTCGAACCGCGTAATGACGGGTCCGGGATGGATCTCCACGACCCTGGCGCTTATGTCGAAACTGTGGATCTTCTCTTCCAGATAGGAGGCAAGATTCTGGAGTTCCTCCTCGGAAATACTCGCTTCGGCGGTGACATCCTCGAAAAGCGAGACCGGCGGATGCTCGTATTCGCAGCCCTCCTCAGGGGCCTCGACCCGGTGCAGGGTCCTGAGCTCGAGTTGCTGCTGAGGGCCGGCATCCTGCGCCGCGGCCATCACCCGGGGAGGAACTCGGACAGGCTCTTCCTCAAGCTCGGCCTCATCCGGCTCTGCTTCCGGTTCCGGCTGTGCCTTGATCGCCGGGGTTTTCCTGGCCGGGGCCTTTCTTGCGACCCTGGGTTTGGGTTTCCCGCGCATCTCCTTGACCCGCCCGAAGAACACGAGGCCCACGCGTTTAACACCCTCTTCAAACCACAGGGCGCCGCGCCTGAGGCTCAGCCCGGTGGTGAGTATGAAGAACACCCCAAGGCCGGCCACTACAACTATCCCGCCGCCATAGGGACCGAAGAGATCCACGATTTTCGAAGCGAGATAAGTGCCCCCGATCCCGCCCGCGTTGAGGGCGCCCTCTGCATCCTCGGGTATACCAAGATAGGAAAAGGTCGAGACGGTGAGATAGATCATGAAAATGAATACCGAGAAAATGACCGCCTTCCGGTAGGGCCCCCCTACGATCAGCTTCCAGCCCCAGTACACGCCCAGCACAGGCAGAATCCATCCCAGCGCGTTGAGGTAAGGAAGGATTGTGGTCTTGAGGCGGAGATTCAGCCTACCGATGGTCTCAGGCTCCGCCCTGAGGGCTATGACAACGAGAATACTCAGGCAAATGAGAACTATGCCGAGGATGGAACATGCCTTCTCCCTGCGTCCGACTGCCATTTGCGACTCACCCCTTTTTGGCTTTGTCAACGGCCTCTCTGAGACGTGATACCGCCTCTTCTGGATCGAGACACTGACGCAGGGCGGAAATTACAGCCACGCCGTCCGCACCATTCTCTATCGGCACGGCAGCGTTTGTAGCATCTATTCCACCGATTGCAACAATGGGCAAGTTTATTTCTACCCGAATCGCCCTGAGGATGTCAAGCGAAATAGGCTCGCGATCGGGCTCGGTCGTGGATGGGAAGATCGTCCCGACACCGAGATAATCCGTGCCGGCGCGGAGCGCCCGGCGCGCTGCTTCGAGTTTATTCACGGATGCACCTATAATGAGGGCGCTTCCCGCCAGGCGCCTTGCATCGGCAACCGGCATATCTTCCCGGCCGAGGTGAACCCCTTGAGCGCCGAGTGCGAGCGCTATGTCCACCCGGTCGTTTATGATGACCGGGACGCCGCTGCCCCCCGCGCCCCGCATAACCAGCCGGGCGAAATCCATGAACGCGCGAGTGCTGCTATCCTTGCACCGGACCTGAAGACATGTAGCGCCGCCCTCGATGATCTTCCGTGTGAACTCTTCCGGGGGCAGGCACTTCCCTATGTCCGGATCGAGGATTGCATAGAGTGAGACATCAACGGTCGGCACGCTTGCTCTCCAGTGCCAGCATGCAGGCCTTCTCCATCTCATAGACCCGGAATCTCGACCGCTTGAAGAGGCGGCTCAGGCGCACATCCACGAGTTTGGAAATCTCCTCAAGCACTCTGAGGCTCTCTTCGGCTCGCCTGAAATTGGTAAGCAGAATCTCACCGAAGTCCTTTCGGGCGGCCTCACCCTTGGTCATCGTGTCCCGGCAGGGATCGCCGGAGATATCACGGGCCTTCAGCCCTTTGAGATTCTCCCTCAACATGCGATCGCAATACATTGATACGGCATGCCGTTCCTTCTTCAAACGCCTGGCGAGACGGGTCTCCTCCCTGTAGAAACGCAGTATGTCCTCGACTACGCGCAAAGCTTCCCTGGTTCGATTGCAATTGGCATCCAGTATCCGTAGGGCGTCTTTTTTAAGCATGCATATCACCTGGAAGATCGATTGAGGGGCTTTGTCGCTCGGCTGCTACTTTCGCTTCGCGCGCTTGGGCTTGACTATCCGGCCTTCCTTGACAACCGGCAATATACTCAGGCTATCCACGCGGCTACAGATATCAAGATCCTTCGCGAATCCCAGGCTTTCCAGATACCTGCCGTGCTCGCACTGTTTCAGAAGGTCGGCTATGGAATCCTGATTCTGCCTGTATAGCGACCGGGCTGCGTGCGCCCCGTCGTTGAGCTCGACCTCCTTGCTTTCGCCGAGCCTTTCTATAAGCATACCTGCACAGACTGCGTCCTCCAGCGAGAACTTGCCGCACTCCCCGGCGCAGACCACGGTAAGCGTATCTCTCCCCAAGCCGGCCGCACGGTCGACCACGGAAACCATATTGACGAAGGAAGCGACCAGGATCTCCTTGGCTCCCTGACTCATCGATATCGCCCTGGTGCCGTTGGTGGTTGCCAGGACCACCGCTTTCCCCTTGACCACATCGCTAGTATACTCGAGCGGTGAATTTCCCAGATCGAACCCGTCTATGCGTTTTCCCTCCCTCTCACCCCCGAGCAGCGTGACTTTCTTCTCGAGCGAGGAGGCGAGATTCATGGCGGCTTCAACGCTGGCGACCGGTATGATTCGCTCGCAGCCTCGAGACATAGCGAAGGCAATCGTAGTGCACGCACGGAGAACGTCGATTACGACAACAGGCTTGTCCTTTACCGCCGATTCGGTGATCTCGCTGGGGGTGAACAGAGTCTCGATTCTCATGCGGTGTGTGCTCCTGAAAGGTCCTTCCCGGGAACCGACTTGGACGAGGGTTTCTCCTCCGCGAGTTCCTCGGCCAGCCGGACCACGAAACTGGTATCATAGGCGCCCGACCTGAAGAGATCGCTCGCCACGGCCCTCCTATGAAATGCTATGGTAGTGCTCACGCCCTCGATCACAAACTCGTCCAGAGCCCGTGCGATCCGCTGGAGGGCCTGGTGACGGTCCGGCCCGTGCGCTGCCAACTTGGCGATAAGCGAATCATAGTAGGGCGGGATATAATATTGGGCGTAGGCATGTGTATCCACTCTTATCCCGGGCCCGCCCGGCATGTGGAAGGCCTCGATCCTGCCCGGGCAAGGAGCGAAATCCTTGTCCGGATCCTCGGCATTCACACGGCATTCTATGGCGGTACCGTTTATCACAACATCGTTCTGGGAAAACGACAGCGGCACATCCGCGGCTATCGCTATTTGCTCCTTCACGATGTCTATACCCGTCACCATCTCCGTTACGGGATGCTCGACCTGGATTCTGGTGTTCATCTCTATAAAGTAGAAACGCCCGTGGCAGTCCATCAAAAACTCCACCGTCCCCACGCTCTGGTATCCAAGGGCCAGAGCGCCCTGGATCGCCGCCTCTCCGAGTTTCGCCCTCAGGTCGCTATCAACGGCCGGCGACGGCGTCTCCTCTATGAGTTTCTGGTGCTTCCTCTGAACCGAGCAGTCCCGCTCGCCCAGAAAGGCGCCGTTCCCATGGGCATCACAGAGAATCTGGATCTCTATGTGCCTCGGCTTTTCTATGAACTTCTCAACATACACTTCACGGTTTCCGAAACTCGCTTCCGCCTCATTGGCCGCTGCCACGAAAGCGCGGCGAAGCTCATCGTCGTCCCCGGCAAGCCGCATGCCCTTGCCGCCGCCCCCCCCCGAGGCCTTTACCATCACCGGGTACTCAATCTCACGGGCGATGGTCACGGCATCATCGGCCGCGGTCACCACTCCCAGGCTTCCCGGCACCACCGGCACTCCGGCCTTGAGCATGGCCTCCCGGGCCGAAGCCTTGTCCCCCATGCGGGAGATCAGGTCGGGACTGGGCCCGATGAATTTCATACCGCACGATTCGCAGGCCTCAGCGAAATCCGCGTTCTCAGCAAGAAAACCGTATCCGGGGTGAATCCCTTCGGCTCCTGTCACCTCCGCCGCGCTTATGATGCGAGGTACATTGAGGTAACTCTCTGCGGCACGCGCAGGCCCGATGCAGACAATCTCATCGGCAAAACGTACATGCAGGGAATCACGGTCTGCTTCGGAGTAGACCGCAACAGTTGCGATGCCCATCTCCTTGCAGGCTCTTATTATGCGGAGTGCGATCTCCCCGCGGTTAGCAATCAGGATCTTCTTGAACATCCTTATTCTGACTCAATCCGGTATCAACGGATTCCATTGAACGTCCGAGCCCGACTCGATGCCCTTGGCTCTGATCTGGAGGGCATTCGGACTCGAAGCATTATGTAATGCCTCCTCGAGCGTTATAGCGCCCTGATTGTACCACGAAAGCAGCGACTGATCAAACGATTGCATACCGTACTCGGTGACGCTTTCCTCGATCACGCTCTTTATGAGCGGGATCTTAACCGTATCCACAAGATACTCCTTCACTGTCTCGGTCGCAATCATAACCTCGGTAGCAGGTACTCGTCCGGTCTCGTCCGCTCTCGGGACCAGCCGCAAAGATACTATTGCCTGCAGGGATGTAGCAAGCAGAAATCTTATCTCCTGGTGCTGATGAGGAGGGAAGAAAGAGATCACACGGTTGACGGCCTGAGGCGCATCGGTCGTATGGAGGGTGCTGAAGACCAGGTGGCCCGTATTGGCGGCCGTGAGGGCTATGGACATGGTCGCCTGGTCTCGAATCTCGCCGATCAGGATCACGTCCGGGTCCTGACGGAGGATATGCCGCAGGGCGGCGCTGAAGGTCTCGGTATCGCTTCCGACTTCTCTCTGACTGATCATGCTCTTGTTGTCCCTGTGCAAGAACTCGATGGGGTCTTCGACCGTGATGATGTTCCTGCGCACGGTGTCATTGATGGTCCTTACCATCGCGGCCAGCGTCGTGGACTTTCCGGAGCCAACCGTTCCGGTCACAAGAACCAGCCCACGCGGTCGAAGTGCCAGCTCTTCCACCACCGCGGGGAGATTGAGTTCGCTCACCCTCGGCGGGTCGAAAGGAATCAGACGGAACACCATTGCCGCCGATCCGCGCTGTTTGTAGAAGTTCGCCCTGAACCTCGCAAGCCCGGGCACTCCGAATGCGAAATCCACCTCGCTTGTCTCGTCGAATTCATTCTTCTGCTTGGGCGTCAGAATCTGGTCGCAGGCGGTCTGAACCTCGTCAATGGTGGGAGGTGGGGCATCGAGCGGCTCGAGTTCGCCGTCCACTCGAATGGTGGGACAGGTACCGACCTTTATGTGAAGGTCGGAGGCAGCGCGTTTTACTACTTCCTCAAGATAGGCTTTGATCAGCACGTGGACCTCCTATGTTGGAGATACCAGGAATAGCGTCTGGCCGAACTCCACGGGCTGGGCATCCTCCACAAGCATCTTGACGATGGTGCCAGACACATCCGATTCGATCTCGTTCATAAGCTTCATGGCTTCGATGATACAGACAACCTGTCCGGGGTCTACCCTTTCGCCTGCCTGTACGTATGGTTTGGCACCTGGGCTGGGGGCACGGTAAAAGCTGCCCACCATGGGAGACTTGATCTCCACGAGATTCTCGTCCACCTTAGCGGGCGCTTCCGGCACTTTCTCTTCCACCGGTTTCCCGCCAACCTGAGCCTCAACCACAGGCAGGGTATTGGTATTACCGGCCCGTGTTCTGGACTTGGTTATTCTAACCCTAGTCCACCACCTGCTCAGCTCGATCTCTTCTATGTCACTAGATTCGACAATCTCAATCAGCTTCTTGAGGAAAGAAATCTTCATGGCTATACCCTCGAAACATACCCACCAGTTCGGGTATCCACGCGTACCGTGGTCCCCTGCTCCACAAACAACGGCACCTGGATGACCTTCCCCGTCTCCAGGGTGGCCGGCTTGGTCCCGCCTGAAACGGTATCACCTTTCACACCGGGTGCGGTCTCCACAATCTCGAGATCCACGAACGTCGGGAGCTCCACGCCGATCGGCTGCCCTTCACGCATTTGGACCGTTATGACGATGTTCTCCTTCATCAGAGGTGTGATGTCGTTCACCATCGCCTTGGCCATCCCGATCTGCTCGTAGGTCTCGGTATTCATGAAATGATAGATGTCACCTGAATTGTACAGATACTGCATCTTTACCTGGTCGATCCTCACACTCTTGACCTTCTCTCCGGCGTTGAAGGTCTTGTCGATCACCCGCCCCGTATTCAGGTTCTTAAGCCTGGTCCTGACGAATGCCCCGCCCTTACCCGGCTTTACATGCTGAAACTCAACTACTGAAAAGAGGTTGCCGCCGATTTCCAGAACCATCCCGGTCTTCAGATCGTTGGTAGTTGCCATACTTAAGCCCCCACTTCAACAAGGCGCTTGACGGCCGACGTCAAGACATCACAGCCGTCTTCTGTGACCACGACCATGTCCTCGATCCTGATGCCGCCCCAGCCCGGAATGTAGATCCCCGGCTCCACGGTCACTACGTTGCCTGCCTTCAGAGCTTCGTCGCTCTTCTTTGAAAGCCTCGGTCCCTCGTGGATCTCAAGGCCAACTCCGTGCCCCAGGCCATGCCCGAAGTTCTCGCCATAGCCCTCGGCCTCTATGTGGTCCCTTGCGATCTTGTCGATCTCCCGGCAGGCGGCGCCCGGTCGGATGCCGGCAATTGCCCGCTCCTGGGCCTCCAGCACGATGCCGTAGACCATCTTCACCTTGTCGGAGGCCTTTCCCATCACGACGGTCCGGGTCATATCCGAGCAATAGCCGTCCCAGATCGCCCCGTAGTCCATCTTGACCAGATCCCCACCCCTGATGATCCGCCTCGTCGGTGTGGCATGCGGGAGCGACGCGTGGGCTCCGGATGCGACGATGGTCTTAAATGCAGGCACTTCGGAGGATGCCTTCCGCAATAGGAAGTCTATACGGGCCGCCACGTCGACCTCGGAAAGCCCCCCCCTTATCTCACCGATGATCTCTCCGAACACCGAATCCGCCATGGCGGCGGCCTTGGAGATGCTCGCTATCTCGTTGGCGTCTTTGGTCTTTCTGAGTTCTTCCACCACCCCTTCCGCCGGAGTCAACCCCCCGGCCGAGGAGCGGAGCTTTTCATAAGCGGCATAGGTCAGCGAACCGGCCTCGAAGCCCACCTTGCCCTTGAGCCCGGGAGCCATGTCACACACAACCCCAAGGGGTTCCTTGGTATCGATCTTGATCTCGATTCCCCGGTAGACTTCCTCCTCGGCCTGTTCCTTGTAACGGAAATCGGTAATGAGGGTCGTTTTTTCCCGGCTGGCCAGCAACCAGGCCGTGGAGCCTGAGAAACCCGACAGATAGCGAACATTTGCGATATTCGAAACGACAAGGTAAGCCAAGTCTCGCTTGGAGAGCTCCTTGGCGACCAAATCCAGGCGCTTCACAGTTAAACCTCCGAAGGATCTAAACACTTACGAGTGGTGAAGATAACAGAGCCTCAGGAAGGTGTCAAGATCAAAGGGGTCAGGTCGTCTCTTGACGCTTCTTGGGATGCAAGAAGCGTCAAGAGACGACCTCGCCCCTATTCCTCGCAACATTTGAATGAGGCCAGGACTGCTTTGAGCTCACGTATGAACGGCAGCTTCTCCAGGCCCGGGGCGAAAACCGCCGCATCGACCACATATTTCCGTCCACAATCCTCGCACCGGAAGCAATAGGTAACGAATACCCCGCCTATTGTGTATTTCTTATTCTCCCAGGTGCCGCTCAGAACCGTGCAGTCATGCCCGAGGAACGTGCCCTCGTTAACCTGGAGCGCATCCTCCACCACCTCGTCCTGGTCCCAGTACTCGTAGGCCAACATCTTCTTTCTCTCGAAACATGATGCGGCACGATCCTCCCACGCCCCACCCTCCCAGTACACGGTTATCATACGGGCCGGCTTGTCCCTGAGGATCTTTATGACGCGCTGGGCCGCGTAGGTCTCGTCTATGTCATAGTTGGTCGGAAGGCGAAGGCTCCATCCGTAGGTATCAGCCAGCCGCTGGGTGGCGGCCTCCTGCTCGCCGGCATAGAAGAGCGACCGGTTGAGCCGTGCCTGGACCTGATCGGAGACATACCGGAAGAGGCGGTCGGCTTCATCGGCCAGCAGCCGATTAAGGCCCTCCTTGGTAGGGGCGGCAATCAGCATAACCGTCTGGCCTCTCGCCCACCTGTCTTTAAGGGTCTTGAGGTTCCTCTCGCCCGCGCTCAGGGCCTGCCCCTCTCCCTTCGCCAGGCTGAGGATGGTGCCGGAGAGATCCTCCTTGGGTTCCAGGAAATCCAGGAGAACGATGTTCTTCCTGTTACGGTCGCTGTCAACATCCCCTGTCGTCACCAGCTCTACCTCGAAGGCTTTCTCGTATTGCACCGTGACGATTTCTCTCTCCAGTATGGACTTCAGGATCTCCCCCTCACCGGCTGCGCGGGGGCTTGTGATTATGACGATTTCGCTGTTGGATCCGAACGCGGCGATCTGAGGTCCGGAACACGCCGCCCCCAGAGCAAATGCCACTACCACACCCAAGAACCTTCTCATGCCACCACCTTGATTAGATATGCTTGCGTAATTCGTTGCACATCCTTCATAGGCCCGGCCGGGCCTGATGTCAAGAGGAATTCTCAGAATCGACCCGGGGTCAGATACGAGGTGTTGCGTAGCGTCGTGGTTCCACCCACGACGAAGCCCGTCGGGCACAGAGACCCGACGCTACGAGGGTACGCCGCAGTGAGGAAAGACGAGCATAACAAAGCAGATGGGCCGTTTCCTACAACCATCTTCCTGGCTGCCTCGGAGGGTTCAGATACGAGGCAAGAGAAGTGTTGACGAACGAGGCGTACATTTACGTACGCCGCAGTGAGGAAAGACGAGCATAACAAAGCAGATGGGCCCTCCGAGGCAGCCAGGTTAGCGGTCGCTCTCCAGCTCCCTTAACTGCTCCTCCAGTTGACCCACCTCTGTCTTGAGGTCCTCGATACGCGATCTGACCTGCTCGGGCCGGAGCATGTACTCCACCAAAGTGGCCTGTCTCACAAACTCGGGTACAAACCAGCCGATCCGCACATCGGTCGAGAGGTTCTTGCCGCCCCGCACGTAGCGAATGTCAACCAGGTCGCCGGGCACAGCCGTACCTACCGCATCGCCTAAGTCGGCTATCGACTCGACGGGCTCGAGCCCGAAGGAAGTGATCACATCCCCCGGTACTATGCCGATGGATTCCGCAGGACTTCCGGGCACAACGCTGGTTACAATCACTCCCTTCAAACCACTGTCATCGAGTTCTCGCCTCAGCTCATCGGAGAGGTTCATTACCTGAGTTCCAAGGAAGCCCTTCCGGGTACTCCCCTTGACGAGGATATCATCCACCACGGCCATCAGGCGGGCGGCCGGAATGGCTAAACTCATGTTTGAGGGCTGCATACTGCCCGAAATCCCGTAGACGGTTCCATCCCTCACATGCATCGAGTGCATCCGGGACGGGAAGGTGAGTCTTCCGATAACGATACCCACTACTTCCCCGGCGGTGCTCACGACCGGACCGCCTATGTCCCCGGGGTTTATGGGGACCGCAAGCCTCAGCATCGAAAGGTCGTTCACGCGGGCCAGAGAGCCGGTCACATTGCTCAAGACCCCCAGTGAGACCGATGGAAGCGCTCCAAAGGCGTTCCCGATGACAAGAATAAGCGAGCCGGGGCGCAGGTTCATCCGCTCGGCAAAGCGGGCCGGTTTGAGGTCCGTCGTCTCCACTTTTATGACGGCCACGTCCGAAGTGGGATCGATCCCAAGCACCGTGCCTTTGTACCTGGCACCGCCGGTCGTGGTCACATCGACATATCTGGCATATCCCACGACACTTGCCGTAGTAACGATCAAACCGCTTTCGCCGAAGACCACCCCACAACCGACGCTTCTTGCCACGGTCCGGACGCTGCTGGGATCCTTGGCGGGCGCCGCCTTGGAAGTGCTTGACACTGCGGAGACCGATACTATGGACTCGCTGACCTCCCCCACCACCCGGGTCATCTCCCTGTCGATTGCCAGCATGTTCTGGGCCAGGGAGCAGCTCGCAGCCGACAAGGCAGCCGTCACCGCCAGAGCCACAACCAGAAGGTTTCTCATCTCACCCCCCACTTAGAAAGTCAGTTTCGGACCCGAGACGGGCCGGACGACCGGATTATACACATAAGTCTGAGGTTGTGAAGTAAGATGGACCGGCCGGTCGCCGGTCACAAAGTGCGTATAGACCGTATCCGATGCAATCTCCGTCTGTTGGGGAATCTCCCGCATAACGAAGCCCTCCGAGACGAAGTCCCCCTCCTCGGCCATCTCGATCGCGGGGCCCCCGCCCATATACTGCAAAGAATAGACCCCTGCCAGAAGGGACACTGCGAATACGACGCAGCCCGTGACCACAAGCCGCCGGTTGCGTGCAAGCAGGCCGGCGAATGCCGCCAGCCAGAATACGCGCTTACGGGTTTCGAACTCTTCTATTCTCTCCCAGACCCGGTCCCTGAAATCAGCACCCGGCTCGATGGCCTCGAAACTCCCCAGTGCATTCATGACTAAGGCCATCTCACGATGTTCTCTCTCGCACACCTTGCAAGATGCGAGATGTTGCCTCGTCTCCATCATCTCATGGTCGTCGAGCTCCTCAGCGCAATATGCACCAAGAAGATCGTGTACCTGCTCACACTTCATACCCGGCTGCCTCCTCGGTCGTCATCTCTCAGTATCGGTTCGAGCAGCTTCTTCACCCTGAGCCGCGCTCTGTTTATTCGTGATTTCACTGTGCCCTCGGGGAGATTGAGTATACCCCCGATCTCTTCGTAAGTTAAACCCTGCATATCTCTGAGAACAAGAGGTGTCTTGAACTTCTCCGGCAAGGTGGCCACCGCCTTCTTGATCAGGCGACCGAGCTCCCGTCGCTCCACCTCGCGGTCAGGTGTGCTCTTTTCATCAGCAATATCAATACGGACCTTACTATCCTCATCCCGTTCGGCCATCCCCTCCAACGAAAACATCCTGAACTTTCTTCGCCGCAGCTCGTTCCTGCAGAGGTTGATTGCAATGGTGTGAAGCCAGGTCGAAAACTTGGATATCTCTCGATACCTGGCCGCACTGCGGTATGCCCTCAAAAACGTTTCCTGGCTTATGTCCTCGGCCAACTCCCTGTCTCCCGTTATCCTGTACGCCAGATTTACCATCTTTGAAGCGTACCGCCTCACAATCTCATCAAAAGCCCCCTTGTCACCCTTCCCCACCCGCAACATGAGCTTCTCATCGCTTTCATCGTAGCCCCTGTCTCCCCCCCTAGGTGGGAGCTTATCCCCATGTCGGGTCATTCTCACCCCCGCCAACTAGTTCTACCCACACATACCCGCTAAGTTCCCGGACTCCAGTAATATTCTAAAGAGATTCGGTGCTTCTGTCAGGAGCCTATCTGGCCCCTCCTTGCGATAGGGAAATTTCGGTATAGTTCAGAGAAACCGCGATTTCGCGCGGATATAGAATACCCGTTACAATCCGTGGGACCACGGTGCCCGGCTCATATTCATCCACCCTGGCCTTGAAGGTGGCCCCCCTGGAGCGCTCCCTCATCTCCCAGCCACTTATCGACGGGAGCCGGTCGTGAGGCACCAGCTCAATCTCAAGCCCCCCGCATTGCGACTTGGCGCTCAAATCGCAGTCTCTCCCGGCCAACCACCAGAGAAGCAAGTCGCCGCCACCAGCCAGGGAGAGCAGAAAGGCCCGCACCGCCGGCTGCGCTTCCGGGTCCGTGGCAAGATCATAAGTTCCGACGTTGGTATGGAGAAGCGTCGATACTTCATCGCTTACCAGCCGAACCTCCCCATCGAAGGGAAGCAGGAAGTGAGAGATCTCACCCCTCGCTTCAAGCACAAGGTCTTCGGTCACCGTAATCTCAAGCGGGATCGCGAGCACGTCGGCCTTGTGTTCCAAAGTAAGGCTCCCTTGGGCCTGGAAGCCTTTAAAGCCCTGACGTCTCGCCATCACCTGCTCCAATGCTTCCCGGCGGACAGCCGACCGGGCGGGCAAGTGGCTACAACCGGCGACCAGCGCGAGCACCAGCAGAGCCGCGGCAAGAGCACCGCCCCACCCTGCCACCCATGGATTCCGTCTCGCCTTTTTTCCCAATCTATACCTCCTAATTGTCCCCAGCATATTTCCATGGCCTCCGGCATGCAACCAAAAACTAATGGATTGGGGAGCGAAGGGCACTAAGGGACAGGTATGCGATTCTCATGAGGTCGTTGACCAAGGGGCACAGCGTGATGAAGGGCGACTATTCGGACGGTGGCTTGGGCCGCCGGGTGGCTGCTGCGCCCGCACTGGGTTGGCGGCTCATAGGCGAGCAGGGGTCGTCACCCAGAGCCCCATAACCGCCGGCACAGATCCACACCATCGGCCCGTCCACACCTCCCGAGCAGTCA
>JALGWN010000086.1 GCA_025774115.1 bacterium | reverse complement strand
CCGTACATGCTGTCCCGGGCCATGGTATAGCCCAGCACCGTATGCTCGTCGATGAGGCCGTGAAGGACGGTTTTGAGTTCCT
The DNA here is from genome assembly GCA_025774115.1 of bacterium. Lineage (GTDB taxonomy): Bacteria > Arandabacterota > Arandabacteria > Arandabacterales > Arandabacteraceae > JALGWN01. The sequence goes on along the minus strand of JALGWN010000086.1, from coordinate 9,670 downwards.
CGCCGCAGAGGTTCCGGGTAGCATCATAGTAGGAGTCGGCATACTCAGGTTCCGCCGAGAGCCTGACGAGAAGGGGCAGGTCTCCGACGCTCACTGCGATCGTAAGGAAGTCCACAAAGTCATTGTTCTGTTCCGAGAAGAAGTAGACATTGAAATCGTGGCTGCTCCGGGCGGGGAGCTCCATGGCGGTCAGGTCGGTAGTGAAGACCTCCCCATCAAGCCCCACCACATAGATCTGGACGGGATCGGGAAGATAGTTGAAGATGGTAATCTTGCGCGTATGAACCTCACCGGCGCCTACCGTTCCGAAAGAGACCGCCGTATCTGAGAGCACAACTCCAAGCCACGAGAGGTCTGAGGTATACTCTATCTCGAGATGGCTGCATACAGGCATGGTACCCGGCTCCGTATAGCTGTGTTGCGATCGCCAGAGAAGATTGTCTCCGATGTACGTGAGCGGCTGCCAGTCCTCTCTCCGGAGGATCTCCTGCCAGTGAGCCCCGGAATCGGCACTCACCTCCCACTTGATTGAATCGGTCTGGGTGGTGCTTAACCGGACCGCATACACGGTCGAATCCGGCTCGAGATCAAGTGAGTAGCCTACATTGCTGAGAAGTTCACCACTCCGCTGGAACGTCTCGATCACCAGGAGGCCGGCGGAGAGATCGGTGACGTACGTATAGTCACCTGCATGGGCCACTCCAGTGGCGTAATCCGGCGTGTGGTAGCTCTCGATGTACGTCGGAGTTGTCGGATCACTGATATCGAAGATAACAAGACCGGTATCCTGAGCGGCACAGAAAGCATAATCGCCGTGGACTTCGATCTCCGTGATCCTTTCCGGGGAAGTCACTGACCCAAGCGTGGCGGGGTTCGTCGGGTCGCTGATGTCAACCACGCGAAAATCCGTACTCACTGACATAAACACATGGTCACCGGCGACCTCGAGGCACTGGCCTCCACCCCCAGATGCCTGCGCGACAAAAACCGGAGCGGCCGGATCGCTGATGTCGAGCACGACCAGGGCATCGGACTTCACCGCCAGATATGCATGATCGCCCGAGACCACGACGTCGTTAATCTTCTCAGAGTACACATACTCCCCCACCTTGTTCGGATTGGCCGGATCGCTTAAGTCTATCACCCAGAAATCCCTGTCATAGGTGACATACGCATGATCGCCCGAGATAGCGATGTCGGAGAAGATTCCACCCGCATAGCTGCCAGCCGTGTCGGGATTCGAGGGATCGCTTATGTCCACAACCTGAAGCCCACCTGCGTCATCAGCGACATATGCATAATTGCCGGAGACCGCGAGATCGCTGGCGGTGCCGGGCGTGTCATGGGTTGCCGCCAGCACGGGATCTGCGGGATCACTTATGTCCACGATTTGAAGCCCTGCTCCATAATCGGCCACATATAAGTAGTTGCCGGAGATCACAACCTCACGCGCGCCACCGGGTGTGTAAAGCTCCCCGGCGAGCCTCAGTGGGAGCATCTGTTCGGCTATGTCTATCACCCGGAGACCGGATCCCTCATCGGCGACAAAAGCATAGTCCCCGGCTATGGCTACTGCCTTGGCCTGACCCGGTGTGTCAAGGCTCCCTGCGGGCGTCGGATCGGTTGGATCGGTTACATCCAGCACCTGCAGACCGGAAGCACGGTCGGCGACATACAGCCAGTCCCCGGAGATGCTTATCCCGTCGGCGGTCCCCGGCGTATCGTAGCTTCCCGCATAGGTCGGGTTCGTGGGATCACTTATGTCAACCACCTGGATGCCGGTGTTAGCGGCTGTGACATAGGCGTAGTCCCCGCTTATGGCCACGCAACGAGCATTGCCCGGTACGGCGAAGTTTCCGGCAGAATCCGGGTTCGTGGGATCGCTAATGTCGACTACGAGAAGGCCGGAGTTCCCATCAGCCACGTAGGCATAGTCCCCACTTACGGCCACACCGAAAGCATAGCCTGGTGTGGCACAGCTCCCGGCACTGGCCGGACTCGTGGGATCACCTATGTCGATCACCCGGAGGCCTGAAGCGTAATCGGCGACATAAAGGTAGTCACCGCTTACAGCAACGGCATAAGCACTGCCGGGCGTACTGCAATCTCCCGCATGGGCAGGGTTCGCAGGATCGCTAATATCGACTACCTGAATGCCGGCAACGCGGTCGGCAACGTAGGCGTACACTCCGTTTATGGCCACACCATGGGCAAGCCCGGGTGTGTCGTAGGTTCCCGCAGAATCAGGGCCGGTCGGGTCAGTTACGTCTATCACCTGGAGCCCGGAAGCCCCGTCAGCAACAAAAGCATAGTCCCCTGCAACGACAACCCAGTATGCGGTGCCCGGTGTATCTAGGCTACCTGCAGGGGTGAGGTCAAAGAAAGGGAGCCTGAGCTCGCCCGCAACCGTATCCCACCAGGCCGTTGTGTTGAGCGTGTCACAGTACTGCTTTGAGGTAAAACCTTCGGTGTAAACGCCGGCATGTGCCTTCGACCCATGGGCGAAAACCGCAAGACTGAGTAAGCATATCAGTGAGGTGCCTATCCGAAGGTGTCTACGCATGGCCGTGCCTCCCAGCGATGTTCTATTCGTGAGAAACCAGGCCTTAAACCACCTCGGCAAATGGCAACCCGTTTCTCCGTGTAATGCCCTGCCCGCACATCTGCTCAAGTTTCTTGAGTCTACCACACGGGCGGCGTAATATCAAGGAGAGCGGACTTCAGAAAGATGGTCAATGCGTCGACTTGACCCCTTGCTTTCGGCTTGAATCCGGGGGTTCGGCGTGCTACAATGGTTCCCTGTTCCAATCTTGGTGGGCGGAGGTTATACGAGCAGTGTGGCTGCACAGCAGGCCCATCAGCTGGCCCTCTCCTACCAGCCGAGACAGCAATACAGGTGAGCACCGGACATTGCCTGACGTAAATGGGGGCACGCCCATGTATGGAAACATCGGGGTTCCTGTCAGGTCTCTTCGCAGGTTCGTTCATCGTAACCGGAAGTGCAGTTTATCAAGGGGGAGCGCAATGCGCATCATGTCAATTGCTTTGGCAGTCCTGTGCACGCTTTTTATTCTGATTTCTTCTGTGGCTATCGGCGGCAACCTTCCGACTGAAAGAGCCGACCCTTCGCCCAGACAGATCGCGGGGGGCCGGACAAGCGGCCCTCCTGCAATAATCCAGCTGGGTGATACCACCTGGATCCAGGTTCACACCGACGGATCCTCCTGCCCGGGAGATCCAAACGGCGGCCATGGGGGCGAGGCCACGGGAGGGCCTGACGCCACGGAAACCTGGTGCCTTGAGGGCGATGGTGGCTCCGGAGATTCCTGCGGCACCCTGCCGCCCTGGGATGTGAGGTGCCTGCTTCATAAGGACATGCACCTTCAACCTTCGGATCTGGGGATAAACTACTGGCACATAGACACCTATAGAGCAGACCAGCAGGCCTATTGCGGAGACTACGCCTTGTGGTGCGGTTCCGACACTCTCTGGGAGGGTGACCCGGTGGAATGTGGGTCATGGGACAACCCACCCGGGTATGGCAACAGCTGGAACTGTATCGCAGAGCTCACCCTGCCGCAGCTCTTTTCTTATGCCGGTGGGATTATACTGGAGTTCGATACGCGGTATGACACGGAGTGCAACTTCGACTTCCTCCACGCAGAGTACTTTAACGGTGAGACCTGGGAAAACCTGGCAAGCTTCACAGCGACAAGCAACAACCCCGGATATTATTGCACGGTTCCTTATGAAGTGACAGCAGATTACTTCAGCAATGAGGACATCCACCTCAACTGCAACTGGCAGTATAGGACGGTCCCGGGAAGTCCCGCTTTCAGTGATACTATCTCCGCTGAAGACCTCTCGTCCGCCGCCGGCTTCAGCTGGGTCGGGCTCGAGCGGGGAACAAGACTCTTCCGTCACGATGCGGCCTACGACTCCGATCGCGGGCGGATAGTCATTTACGGCGGTGCGAGTGAACTCGGTATGAATCCCACGTACAGAAGCGATACCTACGAATGGGACGATACGACCTGGGTTGACATGTCCCCTGCCTCAAACCCGGGGGCACGTGCCGGCCACCAGATGGTCTATTTCCCCGATAGCAGCCATACAGTCCTCTTCGGCGGCGAGTACGAATCAAGCCTTTCCGGCGACACATGGGTCTGGGATGGCTCCGACTGGCAAGAGCTTTCACCCGCGCATTCGCCATCGGCCCGCTATGGACACGGCATGGCCTATGATTCGGTGCGTGGCGTGATTGTCCTCTTCGGTGGTGAGGATTCAACCGGTTACGTGGACGATACCTGGGAATGGAACGGTGTGGACTGGGTCGAGCGCTTTCCGGTGGATTCCCCGGCCGCTCGCTACTTTCTGGGCGCCAACGGGCTTGCCTACGATCCCACAAGAGGGGTGACGGTGCTCTTCGGAGGAAAGGCGACCGGCGATCCATATCAAAACACCTGGGAGTGGGATGGCGTGAACTGGACCCGGATGACCCCCCCCCACAGACCCAACGCCCGCTACACCCACGGTCTGGCCTATCACCCGGATCTGGGCGGTGTTGTACTCTATGGCGGAAGTGCCGACGACAAGATGTTGCAGCCTGAAAGCTACAGCAGCGACACCCGGCTCTGGGACGGTACCGAATGGACAAGGCTCCGTCCCGGCGTATCAGCCGGCAGCAGGGGCTCTTTTGCAATGATCTACGATCACTCAATCGGCAAGTTGATCCTCCACGGAGGCACTTTTGATGGGATAGACGCCAACCGGGGGACATGGAAGCTGGATTTCGGCGATCCCCTTCGCCTGAGGTGGCGTTTCGTATCGGATATACTTACGAGTGATGCTGACCAGCTGGATACCGACGGTGGCGCCTGGATCGACAACATCATGGTGCACAATACCTATGAGGTATTTGTCGAAGATTTCGAATCCGGCACGGCCGATGCCGAGTACTGGAGTTTCCCGGACAACGAGGGGCTCATAGATGGGTGGCATATGGTACATGATCCCGATCCGCTGTATGAAGGCGGTGACGGTGGTAGCTTCTGGGACTGCCGTATGGACTCTTCCATAGTCTATAGAGCCCGGCCCGAGGGTGGCTTCCCGGCAGGCGCCCCCTGGAGAGACGGATGGCGCTACTCGCTCGTCACGCCCGGCATCCCTATCCAGAACACCGGCTGCGTTGTCCAGTACGACATGTTCTGGTGTTCGCCGGAGTATACCTGCGATTACATCACCACCCGAGTGAGGTTCTATGAAGCTGCCAAGGGAACCTGGTGCCCGTGGATCAATCCCAGGGGATGCGCACTCGTGGGGAATTGTTACTACTGGCACACCGACATGACTGAGGATCTGACGGTGTTCTACGGGACAACCGAGGACTCGCTCCAGTTTGCCTGGGAGTTTATAGACGTATCGCGGCCGTGGGAATTCTGTCGCGGCAAACACGCGGACACCGATCTTCAAATCGACAATGTCTCTGTCGGCTTCTTCGACAGCCATGTCACCCAGTTCAGCACCCGCTCCATAGACTTGCTTCACGACACTTTTCACACCGGGATCTGCGGCTATAACTCGTTCTTCGAGGTGTACAACCCGGACACGGTCACTCACTACTCGGGTGGTACGGCTTTGCCGAGGGGCAAACAGCTCAATGTAGATGTCATAGAGCGGGACGGGGTGGCGACGGTGGAGCTGGCGGGCTCCATTAATGAGGGAGGTGGCTGGGTGACCAAGACAATGACGCTTAACACGGTGTACGATCCCGATCATCCGACCTGGGGCGGCACCTATTATGGTACCTTCTGCCCTGCCGATTTCGCGCTCGCCGAATGGGATACGGGGACCGGCGTCTGGTACTATGTGAAGGTGACAGACGACCTTGATGGGGTAGAGTACTTCCCTGCGACGGCAGATCCCGGGCACACGGGTCACACGGGGCTCGTCGGCAATTACCTGGATTATTCCATTCTCCCCACGTACCCCCCTGAATACACCGATCCCAAGATTCTGCTGGTGGATGGTTTCCGCGATCATACCTATGATGTCTCCACGTGTGGCGGGTCCGGCACCGTCCGGACGCTGCTCGCCGACCTCTACAGCCAGATACTTGATGATGCCGGCTATCCGCATGACAGGTACGACATACTCAATGCCGGCGGGAATGTGCGCTTACAGCCCACCGACTTCAGCGATTACGATGCGGTGATCTGGTTCACCGGCATCGGAGACAATTGGTATTACTGCCCGTTCGACGGCGAGGCTCAGACCGCACTCAGAGATTATCTTGCGGCCGCAGGCAAGGCGATTATATGCGGCGACAGGATTGCCCGGTACCTCGCGGACGGGTCGGAAGGTGGCCGCAACTGTGATTCGCTGGGCGGTGAGTTTCTCGCCGGTCTGCTCGGGACCGATTACCTGGAAGAAATGGCGCTGCCACTTGATAAACCTCTGGTTGAGTGCGCACCTGAGGCCGCCGTGGACGTTTTCGGCGTGCCGACCCCGATCGATCTGGACACCCTCACCATCGACAGGGGATGCCCGGAATACCGGGAGATGTGCTGGGTGAAAACCCATCCCACTCCACCGGCCCCCTACACGGCACAGCCGCTGCTTACGGTCGTCAATCCCGATGTTGCGGTTGCTCAGATGGGAACCTATGTAGAATATGACGGAGTAGGCCAGTGCGTCTTCTTCGACTTCGATCTATCCGGAACTGGTTACTGCAACGGGGGGCCGCTCCTGAAGACCGGTGGCTTCAATTCTGCCTGGCAGGACGGGCGCGTGGAGCTTCTGCGAGTGGTGCTTGAGGATCTCTTCGGCCTGCCGCCGAACACCTCTGGGGTGCCCAATCGACCCGACCTGCCGGATGACAAGGACTTCAGATGGGCGCTTCACCAGAATTCACCGAATCCCTGGGGAGCTAGCACCGAGATAAGGTATGACGTCGCTGCCGCCACCCCGGTTCGTATCAAGATCTACAGCCCCACTGGGCGGCTCATCCGAACACTTGTGGATAGAAGCGTGCAGCCGGGGTGTCATACAGCCGCCTGGGATGGCACGAACTCCTCAGGCAAACAGGTCGGTGACGGCATCTATTTCTACAAGATGGAGGCCGGCGAGTTCACGGCCACCAGAAAGTTGCTGCTGATGCGGTAAGGCCGGATGACGGCAATTACAGACCGTACGGAAGAGGCCCGGGGCCGTTACATCTCTTCATCTTCCGAGAGATTTACGATGGCCTTCTGCAAGCGGTGATGCCGGTCGAAGAGCTCCACGAACCCGGATTCGGCGCTGCGGTAAGTCTCGAACACATTAAAAGCAACTTCTGAAGAACGGAACAGCGTACCCACGAGAAAATAGCCGATGGGAACGCCGTTCTTGAGGGGCAGGAAGCCATAGACTGCTTCCAGCAGCAGGCGCCGTTCGGGAACGACCCCGATACAGGCGGATTAAGAGGGTTTACGAGGTCATAGATAGAATCATCCACCACCTGAGGATTACATTCAGAACCACCAGGCCTCCGCCTCTTCACCAGCAGGCGGAGCTCTACTGACCAGCATCGGCAACGTGTCCTCCTTCGGTTGATCGCAGGGATAAGTCTGTCCGTATATAGCTCTGACAGAAACGGCCATCTCGCCGCCAGGCCCTAAACAAGCATACTACCAACCCTCCAAGGCAATCTGGTCGCATCATCCCGACTGCAGTGGACAACCAACGCCTCCCGATCCCCCGGATACTCTCACATACCATGAAGACACGAAAACCAAATTCCTATGATTATCCCTTTGATTACGCGAGGGTTTTGCCGGTGGTGGTTGTGAGCAGACGCCCGTGCTTGACGCCCTTGGTGCTTATAAGGAGGTCGGCGATCTTTTGGAGCATCTTGGCCTTCCCCCGCACTATGATGACCTCGAGGCAGTTGTGTCTATCGAGGTGAATATGGGTTGTGGATACGATCTGCCTGAAGAAGCGGTGCTGCAGTTCTGTGAGCTTTTCCGGAAGATCTCTTTGGTGATGATCGTAAACCAGGGTGACCACGGCGACCCCTTCAGCCTTGGGGTCCTGCCACTCCTTGACAACAAGTTTGGCTCTTATGAGGTCGCGTACCGCCTCCGATCTCGATGTGTAGCCCATGTTATCGAGGTACCCATCGAAAGCCTTGAGAAGTTCGCCCTCAAGCGAGACACTGAAACGCTGAATCTTACCCAATTCTGTCCTCCTCGTGAGAATGCCCTAATTCTAACCTCTGCCCGCGTTCTTGCAACCCCAAACCGGACCTGCCGGGGTCAGACCCTGGTAGATCCCGCCCATTGCGGTTGACAAAACCCGCCCGGTTGGGCATGATATATGGGCTTTGAGGTGATTGGGGGATGTTGGGGAGCAGGACCCGTGGGAGGCTGTGTGTTCCAAAGGCCCATCCCATTGCGGTCGAGACCAGGGGACCGGCGTGGCGAGTTTCAGGTCCCCATTTTGCTTCTGCGGGGCCAAACCTGCGGGCAGGTGAGGAAACCAATGGATCGGAAAGCGCTCGAGTTTCTGGTGGAGGCAAGCAAGGTGCTGAACTCCACCCTGAATGTTCGGGCACTTCTTCTGTTGGTCTACGATCTTATCGTCGCTGCGGTGGACTGCGAGGTATGTTCGCTCGGGCGGCTCGGTGAGAAAGGCGAGCAGATCGAAGTGCTGCTTGCGTTCGGAGAGTCCGGCGATAGGGTCTCGGGGCTCACCATCGAAAAAACCAATGGTCTCATGGGTGAGGTTATCGGCACCGGAAAGCCCCTTCTTGTTAACCGGTCTTCTGACATGGCAAGGTATGAGGATACGCTCGATAGGACCTTTGGGTTCACGAAGAGGAACAGCCTGGCTGTACCTCTGAGGAGAGGCGGGGAGGTGATTGGTGCCGTGGAGGCTGTAAACAAGGTCCACGGGGATTTCACTCCTTCGGATGTGGAGACGCTTGTAGTTCTCTCGGAACAGATAGCCACAGCGCTTGACAATGCGCGCCTCTACGGTCGGGTAACAAGGGAGATAAAGGAACGGGAGCTCCTATACCAAGTCGGCATGAGGATAAGCTCCTCCCTCGATGTCGAGGAGGTCCTCAATCTGATCCTCCACAACCTGAGGGAAGTTGTGGAGTACCATGCCGGCGGCATATTCCTTGTGGATCCGGACACCATGGAGATAATGCGTCTCACCGCGATGGGTTATGATCCCGAGATGGAGGATAGACTGGAGCTCAAGTTCGGTGAGGGTATCGTGGGATGGGTTGCCAAGAACGTGGAAGCGGTGATAGTGGGGGATGTCACCAAGGACCCGAGATACCTGAATGCCAGGAATGAGACCAATTCCGAGATAGTCGTACCGCTCACGGTGGGCAACAAGATCCTTGGGATCCTCAATCTCGAGAACAACCGGCTTGAGGCTTTTACCGAAGAGGACCTCTATCTCCTCAAGACCTTCGGATCGCAGGCGGCCATATCCATAGAGCGGGCGAAGCTTCATAAGGAGATACTCGAGAAACGCAGGCTTGAAGCAGAGCTCGACCTGGCGAGAAGGATCCAGGTCACTTTTCTTCCGGAGGTCCTGCCTGAGATACCCGGCTATGAAATAAGCGCTATGAACCTACCCTCTGAAGAAGTGAGCGGAGACTACTATGATGTCATCT
>JALGWN010000085.1 GCA_025774115.1 bacterium | reverse complement strand
CTAACCGACCTTTGACAAGTTTGAGAACAAAGAAAGATTCACGTTCACCCTCCTCCAATGAATCCTCTATGTACTTCAGGGTCTCCCGGTAATCGGGAATGAATATCCGCTCCAGGGCGTTCACCCTCCGGATGGTCTTCTGAATTTCCCTGGCAAGCCGGATCAGCGATATCCGGGACTCCGCAAGCCTTCCTATGGCTTCGATCGCATTCTTGAATCTTGCGACCGCCTCATCGGTCCAGACAGAGGTGGCGCGGGGTCCGTAATAGGGCGGATTGTCCTCGATCCTTACATTTACCGTGGGTATTCCCACGCCCATGATTTTTCTCTCCCTCAGACTGATATCGGTCTTCACGTTTACCGCCCTGGATGCGAAAGAAACGCCTGAGCTGCCCTGGGCGAGCTGGGCCTCTCTTAAGGCCGCATATGCCTTCGCAAGCTCCTCATCCACTTTCTTCTGTGCCTCCACCGCCCTCGCGGTGAGCCCCTTCAGTTCCACCACAAGGATCTCGCGTTTCTGTTCCAGGAGCTCGTAGCCCTGGTCGGCAAGATCCAGATCCCGCCTAAGATTCAGCAGATTGCTGCGTGTCGGCGCAACTTCGTATCGAGCCATCTTACCTTCCGTAGTACTTGCTGATTTCGTCCTCCGTGATCCTGTGGAGCTCCTCCCTGGGAAGTACGGATAGCACCTCCCATCCGAGGTCAAGCGTCTGCTCTATGGATCGGTCTTCATCGAAGGTCTGACTCAGGAACTTCTTCTCAAATGCCTCTCCGAATTCGAGGTAACTGTGGTCGAGGGACGTGAGCTCTTCCTCACCGATGACGGAGGCAAGAGCACGGATGTCCTTCACACGGGCATACGCGGCAAAGAGCTGGCTCGCCAGGTGCGCATGATCTTCCCGGGTCATCCCCTCACCGATTCCGTCCTTCATCAAGCGTGACAGCGACGGCAGGCCCGCAATCGGGGGATATATGCCCCGCTGATTGAGATCCCTCTCCAGCACGATCTGACCTTCAGTGATGTAGCCGGAGAGATCGGGCACCGGGTGGGAGATATCATCGTTGGGCATTGTGAGCACCGGCATCTGCGTTATGGAGCCGGGCTTATCCTTTATCATGCCGGCCCGCTCATATATGCTCGCCAGATCGCTGTAGAGATACCCGGGATAGCCTTTCCTGCTCGGTATTTCCTCGCGTTCGGTGGATATCTCTCTTAAGGCTTCGCAGTAGTTGGTCATATCGGTGAGTATCACGAGCACGTGCATGTCCATGTCGAACGCCAGGTACTCGGCAACGGTAAGGGCCGCCCTCGGCGTAATCAGTCTCTCGACCGACGGGGCATCGGCAAGGCTCAGGAACGCGACCGTCCTCTCCATAGCGCCCGACTCCTCGAAGTTCCTGATATAGAACATCGCCTCGTCATGCTTTATACCCATGCCGGCAAAAACCACCGCGAACCCGGCATCCTCCCCCACGATCTTCGCCTGTCGGGTTATCTGCGCCACTATCTGCCGGTGGGGAAGTCCGCTTCCGGAGAAGACGGGAAGCTTCTGACCCCTGACAAGCGTGTTCATTCCGTCTATCGCCGATATCCCGGTCTGGATGAACTGGCGAGGATATTCCCGGGCGGTCGGGTTAACGGGCAGGCCGTTGACGTCACGCCCCTCACCGATCGGATCGGGCCCTCCGTCCACCGGCCGTCCCAACCCATCGAATACGCGCCCTAGAATCTCCGGGGAAACCGGCATCATGAGCGGCCGCCCCGTGAAGCGAACCTTGGTCGTACCCAGTTTGAGACCGGAAGTCCCCTCGAACACCTGCACCACAGCTGCACCCGTGGATACTTCCAGCGTCATCCCCAAGCGAACGTTTCCCCGGCCATCCACGATCTCGACGAGCTCGTTATAGCCAACGTCGTGGATTCCGCTTATCGCCACGATCGGCCCGGAGATCTCCTCGATCCCCAAGTACTCCCTTCGATCCAGAAGTTCGTACTCGCCGGAACTAGCCGAAGATGCTTCCGATTTCATGGATTGACTCCTCGAGCTTCTTCTCAAGCTGGTCGAGCTTCTCCGCCTCTTCGTTGGTATAGGCGTATTTCATCTGCATTATCTCTCTCACGACTTTGAGCTTCTTGATACCCACCAGCGTCGCCCCCTTCTTGATCGCCTCGGCGGCCAGCCGGTAGAAGGCGACTATGATCCTGAGCATCCGGTACTGCTTCTCGGCAACACAGAAGGCATCCACCTCATCATAGGCATTCTGCTGCAGGAACGCATCCTTGAACATACCGGCAACTTCCAATATCAACCGTTGACTGTCGGGAAGAACATCCGCCCCCACCAGCTTCACCACCCGCTCGAGCCGGCCCTCGCGCTGCATAACCGAGATTATGGCCGACCGGAGCTCCACCCACTCGCCGTTGGTCTTCTCACCCCACCACTCCGCCACGTCGCCGGTGTATTCGCTATAGCTTTCCAGCCAGCTTACGGCCGGAAAGTGCCTGGCATTGGCGAGCTGCTTGTCGAGGGCCCAGAACGCCCGTACGAACCTCTTGGTATGCTGGGTAACCGGCTCGGAGAAATCCCCACCCGGAGGGGAGACCGCTCCGATGGTGCTTATGGAACCTTCCTTCCCCGAGAGGGTCTCAACCATGCCCGCCCGCTCGTAGAACTCCGCCAGCCTTGTGGGAAGATAGGCGGGGAAGCCCTCATCTGCAGGCATCTCCTCCATCCGTCCCGACAGCTCCCTCAGGGCCTCCGCCCACCGGGAGGTGGAATCAGCCATGACGGCGACGTGATACCCCATATCACGATAGTACTCCGCCATGGTGATACCCGTATAAACGCTCGCCTCACGGGCGGCAACAGGCATGTTGGATGTGTTGGCGATGAGTATGGTGCGCTCCATCAGATACCTGCCTGTGCGCGGGTCGGTCAACCGGGGAAAGTCGAGGAGGACTTCGGTCATCTCGTTGCCGCGCTCGCCGCAACCTATGTAAACCACGATGTCCGCGTCGCACCACTTGGCCAGGGCATGCTGGATCATGGTCTTGCCGGTGCCGAACCCCCCCGGGACAACCACCACACCACCCTTGGCAATCGGGAAGAGCGTGTCCAGGACGCGCTGGCCCGTTATCAAAGGCATCTTGTGAGCCAACCTGCGCGCGATTGGCCTTCCGCGTCTCACCGGCCACCTGTGATAGAGCCTGAGGTCGGACTCCTCGCCGCCGCCGGCGATCCTCCCTATCACATCCTCCACGCTGTATCGGCCGGGGCCCACGATATCTAGAAGTTTTCCCCGTTTGCCGGGTGGAACAAGGATGCTGTGTTCTATGACCTCGGTCTCTTTGACCGTACCGATAATCGCACCTGGGGCCAGCTCCTGTCCGGCCTCGGCAAGGGGCCGGAATTCCCATTTCCTGTCCCGGTCGAGTGCCCCGGCATGAACGCCCTTGCAGATGAAGTCCCCGGTTTGTGCGCGAAGCACGTCCAGGGGCCGCTGCACTCCGTCATAGATGCTTCCGATGAGCCCGGGACCCAGCTCTACAGACAGGGGCTCACCACGGCCGAAGACCGGGGCTCCGGGTCTTAAGCCCGTCGTATCCTCGTAAACCTGTATCCAGGCCGTGTCTCCCTTTACCCTCACGACCTCCCCCACCAACCTCTCGTCCCCCACGAAGACCAGCTCCAGCATCTCGACGTCCACCACTTCGCGCGCCTCGACGACGGGTCCCACTATTCGGCCTGTCTTTCCCAGAACTCTGTCAGCCATCGCTCTTAAGAACCTCACTTACAATTGTGGATCTCAGGGAAGGTTTAGTCCTCTCCAGCCTTCGCTTGAAAGTGTTGTCGAAGATAACACGCGAATCCTTCGATCTGGCAACGCAACCTCCCCCGTCCACACCCGGATCCACGACGACATCGATCTTGATACCGGGCACTCCCTCCGATTCAAGCCTGCCGGCTATACCCAAGACAAGATCTTTCCCTGCTAAGGCTTCGTCCTCTCTCCCCAGTGCCAACGTTACTTCCGATTCGCCGATCGCCCGGACGGCTTCCGCCGCGAGCGCGACCAGAGCATTTGTGTAACGTGGGCCGTCTTGGTGGAGATTGCCGAGCTCCTCCATGATTGTATCGAAAACCTTGGATATGGCCTCTTCTCTCGCCCTGAGGAGAATCCTCTTAGCCTCGATATGCCCGCCCGCGACTTCTTTGGACTTCAAGGTAGCCACCTTGCGCTTCACCCGCTCCAGGATGTCCTTGCGGACTCTCCCGGCCTCGGCCTCGGCCTTGCGCTTCTGCCCCTCCGCGCTTCGTCCGGCATTATCGAGAACCCGGGCGGCCCGGGCCTGGCCGTCACTCATTATCTTGCCGATGATCTCGTCTTCGCTGCCCCGGCTCGTGTCTTCACTCATATGCTGATCCCTATGGCCTTGCGCACAATGTCCTCTATTCCAGGTCTGTCGGGCGAGGGGCCTTGGGAGTCGGGTATCTCCAACACAAGCGGGAAACCCATACCATATAACCTGGCCTCTACCTCATCCCTCATCTGCCCGGAAACGGTTTCGGTGATGAGTACGATACCGATGTCCTTCTCGGCGACCGCGGTCTTCAGTGCGGCGAGAGCTTCGTCGCGGTCCGCTACATCGGTGCCTTCGATTCCCACCAGCCGAAACCCCAGAACAGTCTGCCGGTCACCTATAACATAGAACTTCATGCTAGACTTTACCAAGTATCATGATTGCTATGATCAAACCATAGATAGCAATACCTTCCGCAAGACCCACGAATATCAGGGTTCTGCCCGCAACCTCAGGTTTCTCACCGACCGCCGCTACGGCTGCCGCTCCTACATAGGCCACAGCGATCCCCGCCCCGAGACAACCGAACCCGGTCGCTATGCTCGCGGCCAGGAAGGCCCATGCCAGAGACTTCGAATCGCCGCCCGTGGCGGCTGTCGGCTGCCCGACCTGCGCTCTTGCCATCGAGACGGCGAAAATCGACAGCACAACAAGTATGGCGATCATAAAGGAGATCGCTATGGCTCTCTTCACATTTCGCTTGCGATCCAACTCATTCACCACCTTTCACCTTGCGAGGACGGGGGCCGGCCCCCATGAGTCCCGCCGGCTCGTATTTCGAGCCCAGACCCTTAAAGAACTTGCCGAAAAACTCGTAGTACTCCAGCCTGAGAGCCTGGATGGTCACCACAAGACCCTCCAGGGCGATGATCAAGACGTTACCCAGAACAAGGACCGCCCCGGATAGCACCACACCACCGGGATTGGCCCGCACCACGTCGGCCAAACTGAAGACCGCGATGAAGAGCCCCGCGTGGGCGAGCCCGAACGCAGCCACACGGATAAAGGACACCGTATTGGCGAGATACCCCATCAGGATCTCCATTATCTCGACAAGCGATTCCATGATATATGTTCCCACACCCTCGGAGAAGACGCGTCTGCGCTTGCCCATGAGCTTCAGCAGAGGTGCTCTGACGGCGAAAGCCACCAGAGGGACGAGAAACAGCCCGTAGAGGACGGCGGGATGGGGAAGGCCGCCGTCCGTCATAAGATACTTGATGACAGTGCCGATTCCCGCCCAGTAAACCACACCGACCAGCGGCCCGGACTTGTCGAAGAAGTTCTCCCAGAAAGCATGGGTTCTCACCGAGTTAATTACATTGAGGACTATGCCCAGACTCACGACGATGATGCCGAACCCGATGGCCGCCTTGAAGAGGTCCGTGATGTTCTCAAGCGGCTTGACCCACAGGGCCGGGATCAGGCCCTCGAGACCGAAGACGCTGCCGTAGAGCAGTCCGAAAACCATAGAGGCCGCCCCGCAGTAAATTCCGAGCTTGCCGGCCTCCCGGAACCTGGCGCTCTTCGCGGCAAGAGCGACACCTGCAGTTAGAAGCACTAGGCCGTGGCCGATATCACCGAACATCATCCCGAACATCGCAAGGAAAGTGATACCGACGAAAAGGGTCGGATCTATGGTGCGGTATGACGGCGTGCCGTAGCCTGAAACCAGCATCTCGAAAGGCTTGAGGAATGGAGGTTGCCTGAAGAGGACCGGGATCTCCACCCCACCCTCTTTCCCCGTCGTGAGCTTCTCCGCATCGGTGACCTCGATTATCGCCCTTCCCGCGGTCCGGCCCTCCAAGGCCGCTACCAGCTCACCGGTTTCGTCCTTAGGCACCCAACCCGAGAAGAGACAAGTGCTTTCCGTGAGCTTGCAGTATTCCTTTATATGTAGCAGCATAATCGCCGATTCCACTTTGTATAGGAGCACATCCAGGTCCGGCAGCACTTCTTTCCCCGTCCCGCCCAGCTCGGCCTTGATATCCTCCAGCTTCTGCTCGAGTCGGCCGAGATCGGCCACCAAGCTGGAACGGACTTCGGTCGACATCTCCCCGAGATCTTCGGGTATACGCATCTCGGTGAAATCCACTTGCTTGAGAGCGCCCTCGAGCTTTGCCTTGTCCCTGCGTAAAACCACGCAGACGATCTGAACCCTCTTTCCTGCTTCCCGATAAGGCAAGACCACCGAGGGTATGACGGCCAGCAAACCCCTCAGACGCTGGACTTCCGGCTCATCGACACTGCCTATGGCGGTCGCAAGCAGCTTGGACCGCATAAGCCCCGCAACCTGCAGGCCGGCCGGAGCCAGGGTCTCGAGCTGATCGCTCAGACTCCGGAGCTCCGCCATCTTCTCGGTTGTTTTTCTCCGCGATGTGATAAGAGGCTGCAGGCGTTTCTCAATCCGCTCGACCTCTCGGTCAACCTCGGCAAGGTCGATCAGGCCTGCTTCGCTTCCGGGCCCGGGGAGCCCCCCCCCTCGGTCGGGAGCCACTTCTTCGATAAGCTCGTTTATGCTTCGCCGCCTGCGGCCATACTCGTTGGAGAGCGTGCTCACACCCACGTCCCGAAGGTTCTCGGCCCATTCGTCGATCTCTTCGATCTTGGCCAGGTGAAGCACCCCGCTTCGGGCGATCTCCTCAACCACAGGCTCCATGTCCTCTTTGAGGATCACGACGCTTATGCGGTTCATCCTCTCGGCAACCAGCAACTTAATTACCTCAAGCCGTAAAGCCTGTTTGAGATCTCCGATTCATCTGTGCCCAGCCACTTGCCCGTAAAGGCGGTGTTGAGATTCCTGAGTTCGGCTCTCTTAAGAAGGTAGAAGGCAAACACACACCCTATACTGAATGGGTAACCCGAGAGCGTGCTCCGGGCGATTTCCACTACAGTCTCCCCTACCAGCGTCTCGAGCAGGGCCACCGAGTCCGGCTCGACCCGGGCTTCGACATCCTTGCCGATCTTGCCGACGAGGACCTCGGATCGAAGTTGCTTGAGCGTCTCAAGGCTCAATCCCGGTTCGGCAAGCCTCCTGGAGATAACCGAGGGGCCTTGAATCACATGTCTGTGCACCTCGCCGGGGTCCATCTTGTAGTAGTCGACAAGCCTCGACAGCCAGGCGAGGTTCACCAGGTCGATGTCGGCCCCGACAATCTTCTCGGCCAGCCTTGCATCATTGCCGCCCAGTCCGGCCGCCGCCCCGAGCAGCCTATGGTAGTAGTCCCGTTCCAGCGCGATCTCTACGAAGAACATGGACTTCTTCTCCCGGTAGGCCCTCAGGCTCGCCGTGACCGCTTCGATGTATGGCGTTGAGCGGAGAAGCAGGCCTATCTCCTCCAGGGTCTCGGCCTCAACAATATCGTACACAGGGATTTCGTTGACGAAAGATGGATACGTGAGAAACTTCTGGAGGTCTCTGTCCTTGCCGTGCCACAAGCGAAGGGCGAACTCGAGGTTGTCTATGTCCCAGCGGGAGAGCAAGAGCAGCCCTACCTCGCGGGGCGCACCGCGCAGCGCATGCATGGACCGCTTGAAACGCAGAGCCGTAACTTCACGGAAGACTTTCTCGATCTCGAGGATGTCACTCGGGACTTCGTCGGGGACCCACGGCCCGTACGCGGTTTTCCGAAGAGCCAGCCATGCACCGTCGAGGGATCCGCTGTGGATGATAGTGTCGAATTCCCGGCCGCTAACCAGCTCCGAGAGCATGGTACGGGTCAGAGCATTCGTGGCCGCGTATCTGGCGAGAGACCTCATTGCTCCAGACCACTGATCTTAAGAACCGCCCGCTCGATGACCGCATGGTCCTCGACGGTTGAATTCCCAACCATTCTTCCGGCCTTGGCCTTAGCCTCGTCGAGGATTCGTGTGTGCTCCGCCTCCGCTACCCCTCGCGCACCATCCAATTCCCGCTGGGCCTCTTGACGTGCATCCTCCCGGGCGCGGCTGACTATGGCTGCAGCCTCTTTCCTCCCGTCCTCCACAATCCGCCTGGCATCGTCGCGGGCATCCCGCTCCAACTGCTTCGCGTCCTGCTCCGCCTTCAATATGCGCTCGACGACTTCTTTCAACGGTCGTAACCTCTCACATAGCACCCTGGATGTCTGATCAATATACACCCACACCCCAAAACCGTCAAGCAACACAAGGGCTTTTCTGTAGCGTCGGCTCTCTGCGGCCGACGAACATTCGCGGAAAGTCTGGTGGAATAAGGAATGGCTCCCCACCCTCGGAACGGCCCAGTCGATGTTGAACCCAGGGGCTTCAGTCGCTTCTATCCTAAAATCTGCTCCAACAGGACCAGGTCCACGCCCCATGCAGGGAGCCACATGTTTAGACGCTCCCACATGGCGGTTGGGTTCAAGCGGACATGGTCAGTCGCATCAAGAATGAAAAGCGTCCAGGAAACTTACCCAACCCGGATAGGCTTCGGCGAACCTGAGCGAAAGGTACTTCGCACGATAGTCGGCATAGAGCCTTCTGTGTGCCGGGAACCAGGCCGAAAGCCCGTGCGAACGAGCGACACTTCGGCCCAAGGTTTCGGAGCTCAGGATGCAGGCCCGTGCAGCCCTGGCCACGGCCTTGGCCGCACCCGCGATACCGCCGTCGGGCACGGTCTTGGACAGAAGTGTCATCAGGTGAATCAGGTCCACGTAGTCGGCCATCTCAAACGTCTGTGCATGCAGCCGGGTGAGTTGTATCTCGCGGCGGTAGCCGTCGATGCGTTCGACCAGCAGATTACCCAGGTCACTCAGGGCTTTGATCACCGGCTCGGTCTTTGCACAGTCTATCGCTGATTGGGTTACGTTGAACACACCTTTGGCGTCGTAGCTCTTGATATATGCCTTGACGATCTTCTTCGCCAGGTCGCTTGTCGACGGCCCTTGATTCGCCAGCTTCAGTATCTCGTCATAAGGCCAACCGTCACCCGGTTCCGTCTGTTGAGAACCTACTATGAACTGAACCTGGTCCTTGAAGTGATGCGCGATCTCAACCATATTCATAAGACAGGCATCGAATCCGAGCACGGCAATCTTGTTCTTCGGACCGACGCCCGCTCTGCGGAAGGCATCCTCAATCTCCGGCATGTCCAGGGACGAACCGAAATCGTCATAGCCTATGTCTCTGCGGACCGAACGAAAACCCGCACCATGGTTCCAGACGACCACCAGATGGTTGTCGGCAGGAAACCTTTCAAATCCCCAGGAGAGGAACGACCGAAGGGTCTCCGGATCCCCCGTGTCCTTCTCCGAAAGGCGTTCGATCACGGTCCTGTGTGCCTGGCCTTCCCAGTCCGGCTCTGTGATCTGATAGCGCAACGAGCCGGTGTGCTCGCCGTAGGTATCGATTTCGACACCCACATGGACCTCCTCTGATGCGCCGACCGCGCAAAGCTCGACGATGTCCTCGAG
>JALGWN010000257.1 GCA_025774115.1 bacterium | reverse complement strand
GCTCTCTTATGGTAGAGGCACTCTGGCGATTGGGTACGATCTCCACCCAGACACGGTCGCGTCCGAGGCTGCGGGCGAGGCTTGCGGCATACTCGGGATGCTGCGTGAGGGCGGCAAGGCCCGCGTGGTCCGCCTCAATAGATTCGCTAAGGAGGAGATCGGCTCTAAGCCCCACATCGGTCACGACACGGCAGAGGTTGCCGAAGCCTTCGCGTGAGAGGGCGATGAGCCCCACTCGCTTCCCTAAGACGGGACAGGCGACCTCGGTGCCGATTATGGGCTTTATCTCCTCCGCCAGACAGGCCTCGTAGAACTCTATGGCTCCGTAGAGGTTGCCTATGTCCATGAGGGCGCCGGCGGTAAACCCCAGACGCTTAAGATGCGCCGGGAGATCCCCTGCCGGTATGGTGCCGGCCAGACGGCTCCCCCTACTTCGTAAGCGAAGGGGTACGAAGGATGTAGCCATAACTGTCTCGCTCCAGCCTCTTCATGAGGCTTATGGATTTACCTGCAATCACCGATGAATGGCCGAAACGCGATCTTATGCGGTCCAGGGTGCCGTAGAGCTCCCCCAGGCGCTCGCCGACCCTATCGGGATAAAGTGACTGCTGGGTGTCCCGTGCGGGTATGAATTCGGAAAGCACCACCCCTATGAGGTGCACGCGGCAGCGTCTGTAGATCCGCATGAAAACATCTTTTGCAATGCCGAAGATGGCCGCATCAAGGACGCGCGCATCCCACATGCGGCCTGAGGTGGTCTCCCCTTCCCCATCGCCGTAGCGTACCTTGACGGTCACCCGGCGCGGCACGAGCCCTAAGGTCCGGGTGGAGCGGCAGGCCCGCTCGGTAAGGTAGTAAAGGACTCCCATTATCTCATCCATATCGATCGTATCCCGGGGAAAACTGGTCTCCCGCGATACCGACTTAGGCACAAGTGAGGGCACATAGGGGTCCCGGCCCCGCAGGCGCTCGTCGATGAGAAATGCGTTCTTACCGAAAAACTTCTCGAGGTAGCTTAAGGGGAAATCTTTAAGATCCCGGACGCGGGTTACATTTATCTGCTTGAGGCGACCGGTGGCTTTCCGGCCTATGCCGAGCACATCACCCACGGGACGGTCTTCCATGAAGGCTTCCTCATCGCCCGCCCGGACGACAGCCACGCCATCGGGTTTTACATCCTTGGCGGCGAGTTTGGCCAGCATGCGGTTTGAGGCAAAGCCTATGGTGACCCCGATGCCGGGGTCTTCGCTTATTGTTCGCTTGAGGTCTTGTCCGAGCTCCATGGGATCGCGTTGGGCTGCGGGGGTACCCGTAAGATCGCAGAAGGTCTCGTCCAGATAGACCTCGACATGGGGCGAGAGGTGCCGGCAGTGATCGAATATGCGCTCGGCGAAGGCGGCATAGGTATGCTGGTGACCTTTTAAGACCACGACCTCGGGACAAAGCTCTACGGCCCGGCTTATGGGGGTCCCTGCCGAGATCCCATAGCGTCTCGCCTCGTAGGATGAGCTTGCCACCACGCCTGAGCCCACGACCACGGGTTTACCTTTAAGATGGGGGAACTTCACCTGCTCCACCGAGGGGAAGAAGGCATCTATATCAAGATACATTATGAGGCTTTGCGGGTTTCGGTTGCAGGCTCGTTTCATGATTCGATCATCACCTGGTCGAGATGCCAGGTCATGTCTCCGGCATTAAGGTGTATCTGATAGACGTCCCCGGAATCGGAGGTCACCGAGAAGTAGTGGATCTTTGCGGTCCCATCGCGGTCCATCCAGCGGCAGTTGACACTGGTTACCCGGTGTATCTGACCTCGGCGCACAAAAACCAGGGGCTTTATGGTGCCGCCCTTAAAATCCGCTCTTACTCTTATACTCTCATCCAGTTGTTCGACCAGCATCCGTCTGTCACCGCCCGTCTTTAGTCCGGGTTATAACTTTCTCACCAATCCAACAACCTTACCGGCTATGCGCAGGCTCTCATGGCCCGGTCTTATCCTTATAGTCCGGTAGGCGCTGTTCCGGGGCTCCAGGTCTATGTACCTTCGCCGCTTGCGTATGACCTTGACCGTGGCCTCCTCCTCATCACCTACATAGGCGACTATGGTCTCCCCGCTTTTGGCATCTTCCTGTTGTCTTACGATCACATAGTCGCCGTCTAAGATACCGGCATCGGCCATGCTGTCCCCGTTTACCCTTACGGCGAAGTGAACGGCGTCCTCGGGAAAGAGGGATTCCATATCCAGGTGTCCCTCCCTGTTCTCGATCGCCGTTATGGGAAGTCCGGCGGCCACCCTTCCTACGATGGGTACACCGCGGAACCCCCGGGTCTCGGGTGAGAGCATGAGCTTCCCGCCCGCCTTGGTGAGAAAACCCTTCTTTACGAGGGCGTCAAGATGCTGGCTTACGGTGGCAGAGGATGTGAGCCTGAACTTGCGGCCGATTTCCCTGTAGGAGGGAAATCTGTCCCTTCGCCTTATAGACGAGAGTATGTAGTCGAGTATCTGCCTCTGTCTCTTGGTAAGCGATCTCATCTCTTCCTCCTCTGCCAAGATACCAAACAATTGTTCGGTAGTCAAGCTGTTTTTGATTTGGGGGTGATTTTGTTGTGTGAGTGGGGGCTGTTCGTCCTCACGGGAGTGAGGACGCTACGAACTGCGGGGAAAGGGATACGAAACTTCTTCATTCGTCGGCACAGGAGAGCCGACGCTACGGATAAGGTTAGTAACCGCCGGCAATGGCAAAGGCGCTTGCCACCCAGCAGCATGCTATGATCGCTCCGGAGGCGGCATAGTAGAAACCGGGACTCGTCAGACGCAAGCCCAGCACCCGGTCCCTGAGGCGCTCCCCCACGAGGTAGCCCAGGGGGAAGAATACGGCACCCAGGCCTGCCCAGATGAGGCCTTCGGCAACCATCCAGGCCACGAAACCGC
>JALGWN010000008.1 GCA_025774115.1 bacterium | reverse complement strand
CACGAAACATACATGATAAACATGGGAAGCCCGGATACGTTGGATTTCTGCGGTTTTCCGTACGATGTCTCGACGCCGTTGGAGCTGCCCGCCGGTTGGAGCTGGATATCCTATCTCCCCCGGGATACGCTGACTGTCGATGATGCACTGGACTTGCTCGAAGCCAACGGTGAATACATAAAAAACCAGACTGCCTTCGCCGAGTATGTTCCCGCCTGGGACGGCTGGTTCGGCACCCTCGTCGAGATGTGCCCGTGCGATGGTTACAAGATCAAGATGGCCGCGACGGATACGCTGGTGTACCCGGACTTGAGCGAGGTGACCGGCAGCAAGGAGTCGCGTCCGCATGGGGTGGGTTTTATGGGTCTGGGTTTAGAGGGGTGGATGGTCAACCCCCATGAATTCGAGACCAACGGATGTCTGACGGCCGAAGTCCACATGGGTGGTAAGCCATACGCGAAGCGCACCGACCGCCTTGCGGCGTTTTGCCGGGATGAGTGCAGGGGGACGGCATCGGCGCTGGTCAATCCGGACGGCGACCACGTGTTCTATCTTACGGTTCATGGACGGAGTGGAGCCGGGGAGGTGCTGACTTTTAGATATTTCGATTCAGGCAACGGTTTGATATACGATTTATGCGAGGCGGTCGAGTTCCGGCCGGACATCACTGCGGGGAGCTCGATCCACCCGTTTGCTCTGCATGTCTCCCGGGAGCCCGGCCGGGATGAGAGCAAAGATGCAAGCCTATTCTCGCTGGAGAATCGCCCCGATCCTTTCACCAGGAGCACTGCCGTGAGGTTCCGGCTCGGACACCCCGGGATTGTCACCGTCGGGGTTTACAATGTCCGTGGCGAGAAGGTTGCCACGCTTTGCGACGCTTATCCGGCATCGGATACCCACACGCTTATCTGGGATGGCAGAACCGACTCGGGACAACAGGCTCCCGCTGGGGTATACTTCTGCCGTCTGGTCTGCGCGGATGGACTGCTCATAGAGAAGATGGTACTCATGAAATGACCTGAGTTCACAGGATCGGGCCCGGCCGCCTTAAGGCCAGGGTGGAAGGCTCGAATCGGAAGGATACGCAAGGTGTCGACATGATGAAACCCTCTAAGATCTTCGGGTTGTTGCTGGTGCTTTCGGGGCTTTTCGCTGCGGCGAGTGTCCCGGCCGGGCCGCCGGACTGGTCGGTCAATCCGGCGGCATATCAGTACACGGGGTCGGTAACGTCAGCAGTTTACAGGGATCTTGGTGATGTGGGTTCCGATGGAGATGTGCTGGGGGCATTTGTCGGAGCGGAGTGCCGTGGGGTCATCGGCGCCTGGCCGACACCAGGGTCCAATTACCTTTTTCTTATTACCGTTTACAGCAACCAGGCGAGCGGAGAATCCCTGAGCTTCATGTATTACGACTCGGGCTTGGATGTCGTTTGCGGTATCGCTGAGCGGGTGGAGTTCGTCGCGGACATGATTGTCGGCAGTATGATGAGCCCCATGCAGATGCACATAGACGGCTGCGGGCCTTTCCCGCCATCGAACCCGGGGCCCTGCAGCGCCTGCTGGCAGGATACCGTTGAGACCCTCTCCTGGGATGGGGGAGACCCCGATTCCGGCGACTCCATCATCTACTATGTTTATCTGGGCACCGAAGCCGATCCGCCAATCTTCGACAGCACCGATGTTTACTCCGGCTCTACGACGGGAATCATCTATGCCCCGCCTCCGCTGCTCGATGGAGTGATATACCACTGGAGAATCGTGGCGAAGGACAGACAGGGGATGACGACTTCCGGCCCCATCTGGAGTTTCAGCATGGGCCCCAACGCGACCGAACCGACCCCATGGGGCAGGATCAAGATGCTGTTTGAGTAGGGCCGGCCTCGGTCTCCAGAATCTGCTTTGTCTCGTCCTGAATGAGAACCCAGATGGTATAGACTCCAAGTGCCGTCCCAAGCGGTATTCGGATGAGCTCGAGAACCGCCATGACCATAAGCAGGATTCTGGCCCAGGGTCTGCGCTTCAGCAACCCGATACCCCCGATTATCTCCGGCACCGAGACCATCAGCAGAAAAAGGCCTACCAGCGTACCCACGAATGAGAGTATCCGTATGGCTTCAGGGTCGGCCGATAGAATTCCCATCCCCACCATGCCTATCCAGACAGCCAGGCCGATGAGCAGACTGAGTATGCCGTAGCCTATATGAAGCGCGGCCACAAGGGTTATATGCTTGTCCATGTTCATGCCCTCCTCACCTGTGTATGGTGGTGCCGGATTCCTCGGAGACCTTCGCGAGGTTCTCGCCGTTTTCGTCCAGAATGAGAAGGACGGCCTGATCGGGCTCTCCGCCGGCCTGGGCTCTCACCCCTTTGAAAGCGGAAAAGAGGGTCGCCGTTAGGTCTCTCCTGGAGCCGTCATCTCGCCGCTCCCAGTCCCCCGAGCTTACCGTCAGCCTCCACTCATCACGATCATCATCGAAGCCGGTCTTGAGGAATGTGCCCAAACGCCAGACCGTCGGATAGAGCCGCGCATCGGTCAGCGAATCGAATCTCGCCACAAACCTCGCGAACCTGTCTTTCTCACTCAGGCCTGCGATCCTGGCGGTGCCGGGCTCGGGCTCGGAATGGTAGAAGTAGAATGCGACCACCGCTCCGCCGATGACCAGAAGCAGGAGCGCTATCATGGTTACAGGTCTTGACATGCTGTCTCCTCCCGGATTGTGGAGCCTTCAACATATGTAACCAACAACCCAGCTGTAAGAGACAGTATCGGACGAAAGACGTTTCCCGTCAATAGGCAGTATCAGGCAGTTGAAGAGCGTCCATCTGCAGGGTTGTGCTCGGCTCGTCGCGATCAGATCAGGGCAGTGCTGAAATATCTCTCGGCGCGGTCGGGTAGCACCGTAATCACGCGGTTGTGCCCGTTATCCATGTGAAGGGCGGCGAACACATTGGCTCCGGATGAAGTCCCTACCAGGAGTCCTTCCTGCTGAGAAAGCCGCCTGGTTGTCTCGATAGCCTCCTCATCGGAGACCGTGAACACCATGTCAACGAGGTTGACATCAAGCACATCGGGTATAAAGCCATCGCCTATGCCATGGATCTGGTGGAGTCCGGGCTCGCGTCCAAGCAGCGCGGCACTTGTCTTGGGCTCCACGGCCACCAGCTTGACGCCGGGTCGTTTTTCCTTTAGAAACTTGCCGACCCCCTGAAGCGTTCCCCCGCTCCCCACGCCGGCGACGAAGATATCGATGTCCCCATCCATGTCTCGCCACACCTCGGCGGCGGTCTGCAGATAGTGTGTCTCTGGGTTGTGTGGATTGCTGAACTGGTTGGCGATGAAATACCTGTCCGGATCGGGCCCGGTTATTTCTCTGATCTTTTCCAGACTGCCTTTTAGGCTCTGTTCCGAGGGGGTGCTTACAACCTCGCCTCCGAATGCCCGGATGATCCGACGTCGCTCCTCACTCATATTCTCCGGCATTACGCAGACCACCTGATATCCCTTTTGAGCTCCGACAAGACTCAGACCGATACCGGTATTGCCGGATGTCGCCTCTATGATGGTCATACCGGGCTTCAGTTTGCCTTCCTGCTCTGCGCAGTCGATCAGATGTTTGGCGACCCGGTCTTTCACGCTTCCGCCGGGATGCAGGAACTCCGCCTTGGCAAAGACGTTTCCCGATGACATATTTCGAAGTCTGACGAGCGGGGTATCCTTGATACAGTCCAATATAGAATCAATCAGCACGACAAATCCTCATAGGCCCCGCGATTGATACGCGTAGATCCGGTTCGGTCCGGTCAAACCATGATCGGTGTAATCGGCTCGGGCGACTCCATCTCATTCTTCCTGAAAGCCTCCATGAAAGCATCGACGACCTCTGAATCGAACTCGTCTCCGGCTGCCTTCAGGATGCTCTCCTTTGCGTCGAACGGCGATATGCCTCTCCGGTAAGGTCTGTCGCTTGTAAGGGCGTCGTATGTATCGGCCACAGCGAGTATCCTGGCCTCGAGCGGCAGGTCCTGCTGGGCCTTCTTGGTTTTGCCGGAGCCCTCCGGCCGGTCCTGATGGGCCAGGACTATGGGTATTATTCGGTGAATCCGGCCGCCGACCGGTTCCAGCATCGACGTGCCTTTATCGGCGCGTCGTTTGAATGTGTCGTATTCCCTTTGAGTGAGGGCGGACGCTTTGCTCAACAAGTCCCTGCTTGTCTTGATCTTGCCGATGTCGTGGAGCAGAGAGGCCGCTCTCACGTCTTCGATCTGGTCCGGTTTCATGCCCAGATACGCCGCTATCTTGGAGGCGTAGATGGAAACTCGATACGAATGACTCTCGGTGTACTTGTCTTTGGATGTGAAGTGATGGAGTATTATCAGAAGACCGTGATAGGTCTTTCGGAGTTCTCGAAGCCGTGAGCTGTGGTGCTCGTGCAACGTACCCATTGCATAGGCCGTGACGACCAGGATGCCGCCCCATGCGGTTATGTCATACCATCTGCCCTGAAGATAACCCAGCCTCCCCGGGCCTCCGAGGATGTTTGGATTTATCCTGGCGAGAAACGTGACAAGGAACACACTGGCAATTGCAGTGAGGGTGGCCTGCCTGCGACCATAGAAATATGCGGCGAAAAGCGTGGGGAACGTATAGAAACCGAGAATCATGTGGTGACCGGTGAAAAGGAAATTCATGGCGGCCGCAAGCCCGAGCATCGAAAGAATGAGCCATAGTTCCTTGTTAACTCGGGAGACCCCCTTTTTCAACGCAGGTCCGAGCGCATTGGCGCTTGCAGGCCCCTCTTGTCGGGTTCCATCCCAGCCATCGTTCCGGGGATGCCTCTGTTGTGCTGTGCCGCTACCGGTCGGTTCGGGGAAGACGTCCTCGTTCCCTGAAACCTTAGACCCTCTGGCTGCATCCGATGCGGTTACTGGGTTCTGACTCGACTCTTCGCGCATTACGTCCCTCCGGTAACACTTGCCACGACTATGAGAAGTTCCCCCTGCGTGTCCATGAGCTAACGCAAGAAGCCGACATCCTTTTGCCCAGGCCGTCGGAAGAGATATACCCCTTCCTTGCTTATTCACCTATGGATCGGCGGGTGGGGGGGGAGGCTTGAATGGAATTCGTCGCACCGGGAGCGGCAACGCCACCCGGGTATTTTTGTTTTGAACGGAGTGCGCAGTGTCATATACTGACATTGGAATGCGGAGGAGGAGCGATGCTTGAGCAAAGGCGGCTGGGCAGGACCGGAGCCCTGGTTTCGCTGATGGGTTTTGGGGGAATCCCCATAATGAGGGTGGGCATGGGGGAGGCCGTCGAGGTGATCGGTGCGGCTCTGAAGTCAGGTATAAACCTCATCGATACGGCGCGCGGCTACGGCGACAGCGAGAGGAAGATCGGGGCGGCTTTGAAGACGCACGTTGCTCGGGTTTTTCTGGCCTCAAAGTCCCCGAAGCGGGATCGGGAAGGCCTGCTCGAAGACTTTGAGAAGAGCATTTCCGCCCTCGGTGTGGAAACGATAGACCTGTATCAGGCCCACTGTGTCAATACCAGGGAGGACTTTGAGACGTTGATGGGGCCCGGTGGCGGTTATGAAGGGCTCGTGAGCCTGAGATCCCAAGGACGTATCAGACATATCGGTATGACCAGTCATAGCTCGGAAATGCTTAAAGCGGCCATAGGAACCGGGAAATTCGACACTATCCAGGTGCTCTACAGCTTAATTGAAGATGATGCAGCTGAAGAGGTGATTCCCATGGCCCTCGAAGCCGATCTCGGTATTCTTGCGATGAAGCCGTTTGGTGGGGGCTGTATCGAGGCTTATGACATCGCGCTGAGGTTTGTGCTTTCCACGCCGTACATAGTCGCGATACCCGGCATGTGCGGTGTGGATGAAGTTCGCAAGAACATCACGGTTGCGGAGGACCCCAGGCCGTTGACCGAGGGTGAGATCAAGCAGGTCGCCGGAATCAAGGAGAATCTGGGCGCTCGGTACTGCAGACGATGTGACTATTGCCAGCCTTGCCCGAATGAAATACCGATTGCGTTTGCACTTCATATCCCCAGTATTCGCAAGCGGGTGGGGGAGGCTATGATGAAGACCGACGCCTACGGGAGCCTCTACGAGAAGTTGAAGACCTGCGACGAATGCGGCACCTGTGAAGAGCGCTGCCCTTTCCATTTGCCCGTAAAGGATCTTATTAGGGAATCCAGGGCGATTCTCTCCGAAGTTCTGGAGTAAGCGATGATACGATCGACAATCGATGGCCGGTCGATACGCCGGACCAAGGCGATATGCCTGCTCTCCGGCGGTCTGGACAGTGCCCTTGCGGCCAAACTGATGCTCGACCAGGGGATCCAGGTTGATGGCGTGCACTTCATAATTCCCTTCGGGCGTCTCGACAAGCAGGGATCGGATCTGCCCGTCCATAGGGTGGCGGACTGCCTGGGGATCGAAATCGAGATCATCCGGTTGGGAGCGGAGTATCTGGAGATTGTCCGAAGCCCGAGGCATGGATATGGCAGCAATGTGAACCCTTGTATCGACTGTAAGATACTTATGCTCAAGATGGCCGGGGAGTTGATGCGGACCCGTGGTGCGGATTTCATTGTGACCGGAGAAGTGGTAGGCCAGAGGCCCATGTCCCAGCGGTTGGACAGCATGAGAAGGATCGAGAAGAAGAGTGGACTCGAGGGCTACCTTGTCCGCCCGCTCTCGGCGCACCTCCTGCCGCCCACCAAACCGGAGATCGAGGGCCTTGTGAGACGCGAGGACCTCCTGGGTATTCGGGGACGTTCCCGCAAAGACCTCATGAGTCTCGCGAAGGAGAAAGGGATCGCCGGGTACTCTTCTCCTGCCGGGGGATGCCTCCTCACGGACCCCAGATATGCTCAGCGTGTGAGCGACCTTCTCCGGCACGATATGCTCTCGCTTCATGATATTGACCTTCTGAGCGTGGGAAGACATTTCCGGCTTCCGCACGGTTCGAAGCTTGTAGTAGGCCGGAACGAGCGAGACAACGATTCGCTTTCCCGTCTTGCGGATGAAAGCGATAACGTGCTGACGACACCGGAGGTCCCGGGGCCGACCGCTATCCAGAGGGGCCCCGGAATGTCGGAAGACGAAGGACTGGCGGGAAGGATCGTGGCCAGGTACAGCGATGCCGGCGCATCGGACAAGGTCAAGATCCATATAGCGGGCCCGGGAGGGGAAGACTCTGTAGAAGTCGATCCGCTCGATCCCGGCGAAGCGGGTGAATTGATGATATGAGCGTGAAGAAAGCGAGCCCCGGGAAACATAGAAAGACCAGCCTGCCTCTCGATCGAGGCAAGGTCGAAATCCTGTCTCACGTCCGCAGTTTCTTAAAACACAACCGGGCCCATGGCTACGTGGTAGGTGGCTTCCTCCGCGACATGCTTCTTGGAAAGCCATCGAAGGACCTCGATCTGGTTGTGAGCAAGGTTGAACCGGCCGGGCTTGCACTCCACCTCCACCGGCACCTGGGCCTCTCCCGACCTGTGGTGTTTCCGAGGTTCAAGACCGCCGTTACAGTCGGGAAAGGAGTCAAGATCGAGGTTTGCAGTTTCCGGGGAAGCCTGGAAGAGGATGCCGTGGGGCGGGATTTCACTCTGAATTGTCTCTATGCCGAGCTGGGCACGCTGGTCGGAGCCCGTGGTGCCGATAAGGTCCTGGACCCCACGGGGAGAGGTCTTAAGGACCTGCGTCGGGGTGTACTGCGGACTCCGGTCGATCCGTGCCGGACGCTGTGGCTTGATCCTCTCAGAATCCTCCGGGCCCTGCGGCTGAGCGCCGTCCGGGGTTTCAAACTGGATAGGGACCTCCGGGAGTGCATCCCCAGGTTGGTCTACCTGGTGGGCAGGACGGCTCAGGAACGAGTGAGGGCGGAACTCGAGATGATACTGCTCTCCAAACGCGTACTGTCCTCCTTTAAAGCGATGCAGACCCTGGGTGTTTGCGAGATCGTACTTCCCGAGTTGAGTCGCATCTACGGTTTCGATCAGTCCACGCCCTATCATGTCTTTGATCTCTTCACGCACACCCTAAAGGCCACGGCCAATGCCCCCGCCGATATCACCCTGAGGTTGGCTGCCCTGCTGCACGACCTGGGCAAGCCGGGTACCCGGAGCATGAAGGGCGGGCACGCCGTCTACTATGGTCACCAGGAGATCTCAGCGCACGTGGCCGAAGACGTGTTGCGAAGGCTCAGGTTCCCTAGGCGAATCCGTGACAGGGTGATTTTCCTTGTGCGCAACCATATGATTCATTATTCCGGGATGTGGAGTGATAAGGCGGTGCGAAGGTTCGTTCGTAAGATGGGGCCAGATCTCGACAAGATGCTGCTCTTGGCCGAGGCCGACCAGAAAGCCCAGGCACCCGGAGCCCATCAGGGCATTCCGGCAAGAGACCTGAGGCGGCGTATCCGTGCCTTGCGGAAATCGGACGGTATTCACCTGGGACTGCCCATTGACGGGTATGAGATAATGTCGGTTTTGGGGATCGACGAGGGGCCCCTCGTGGGCAGAGCCAAGAACAGGCTGTTGGAGGAGGTCTCCTCTAGGGATAGGCCGATGAGCCGACAAGAAGCAGTGGAAATGCTGAAGAAATGGGCAGAGAGCCTGAGAATCCGGTGACTTATTGCTGTTGACAAGCCGAGACGGTGCTGGTTATAGTCTATATGGTTAGCAGGATGGAGGTGTAATGCGTGCAACACATCAAGGTATTGATTCTTGTGAGCCTGGTGGCGGTTCTGGTATGGGGTTGTATCGAGAACTTGGAGCCATCGTCCAACCGCAAACCGATGGTGTGGTTCCTCAGAGGTCCCGATAACGGGTCGGTGGTTTTCGATAACTCGGTTTTCTTCGAGTGGAGTGCTACGGACTGGGATGACGATCTGGGTATGGGAGCCACATATGTGAAGATCGATCCGCCTACGGTCGACTGGTTTGACACTGCTGCCGGCAGCATCGTCACCTTCTACCATCGCGAGGGTTGGGTCAGGGTCTATGAGGAGACTTATGAAGTCCTGGATCTTCCGGATAGCACATTCACCTTCAGTGTCAAAGTCGAGGATGACAGGGGTGCGGATAGCACTGTAACCAGGCTTTTCTTTGTCAGGTATGATCCCAACGCCCCAATCATAGACTCTGTGGATGCACTCACCGGGCGACTGGATAACCCCATTCAAAACCATACCTACAAGATCTTCGCCCACGATATAGCACGCGCTCCTCGTGGAGCCACGCCGCCTGAATCTCTCGAGTATAACTGGAGATTCGTCCGTCCTTCCCCGCTGACACCGATCGACCCGCCGCTGGAGTGGTCGAGCTTCAACAACCAAATCGCTCTGCCTATAGACGGACAGAGCTTCCCCGGCCAGTACCGGTTCAGGTGTAAGGTGAGAGACATGGCCGGCAATGTATCGCCCGAGGAAGTCTATGTGTGCGAGTATATCAAACCGTAGAGCAGCGGGTTGACGTACCTTCTGAGGCCGAGGTCGCTGCAAACCCAGGGGGGCAGAATATGAGTGGTGAACCCACGCAAGTTACTGATGCGGATTTTGATGAGCAGGTAGTCAAGTCGGACAAACCCGTTCTTGTGGATTTCTGGGCGCCATGGTGTGCCCCCTGCAAGATGGTTGCGCCTGCCCTTGAAGCTATAGCGGACCGGATGAAAGATGCCCTCAGAGTGTGCAAGGTCAATGTGGATGAGAGCCCCGGTGTTGCGCAGACTTACGGCATAAGGTCGATTCCGACCCTGATGCTCTTCAAACAAGGTCAGGTTGCCTGCCGGATGGTGGGCGTACGCCCGCAGGCAGAGATCGAAAGAGAGATCGAAGCCGCGATCAAGTGACAGGAAAAATCCTCTTCGAGCCCGATCTTAGCACTTCCGCCCTGAGGACCAGGCAAATAGGTATTATAGGTTACGGGTCGCAGGGTCGCGCCCAGGCACTGAATCTCAGGGACTCCGGCTTTATTCCCCTTATAGGCCTTCGCCAGGGGCCGTCCTTTGAGACTGCGGCGCGGGACGGCTTCATCCCCGCGGCACTGACGGATGTCGCATCCACTGCGGATATCGTCATGGTGCTTACCCCCGATGAAACCCACGCCGAGGTCTGCGAACGTCATGTCTTCCCGGCGGCAGCCGAAGGGACCCACATAGGCTTTGCGGCAGGTTTCACTGTGCACTACGGGGTTGTCCGTATGCGGGAAGGGCTTCATCCCATCATGGTGGCCCCCAAGGGCCCAGGTCGTGTACTCCGCCAAAGATTCAAGAGCGGTGGCGGTATACCGGCGCTGGTGGCGGCGCACGATAATGATCCGGACGGCCTGGAAATCGCCAAGGCATACGCAAAGGCGTTGGGTTGTGGACGTGCAGGGGTCGTCGAGACCACTTTTCGTGAGGAGACCGTTGCGGACCTCTTCGGTGAGCAGAGTGTGCTTTGCGGTGGGTTGGTCGAGCTGATGAAGACGGCGTTTGAAATCCTGGTGGACAGAGGTTATACACCTGAAGTAGCTTACATCGAGTGCATCGCGGAGGTTGAGTATATCGCGTCACTGATCTCACGAGTGGGGCTGGCGGATCTGGGAAGCCATATCTCATCGACGGCCTCCTATGGCGGCTCCACTCGGGGCGCCAGGGTGGTGGGCGCGGATTTCCGTAAGCGGCTGGAAAGCATACTGGATGAGATCGAAAGCGGTAGCTTCTACGAGGAATTCCGGAAGCACACGGAGGGGGATAGGGGGGTGCCGGTCGAGCACGAACGGCTTGAACGAATAGAGCGTGCCCGAAAGACATTCGGGAGTGAGAATGAAGATGCATGATGAGCCCGCAGGAACGGTGGGCAGAGCCATTCCGGCAGTCGACAGCCGGGCGAAAGCCGCCGGTTCGCTTGCGTTCCTCCAGGACATCGCCCTTCCCGGTATGCTCCACGCACGGATGGTAGCCGCCGGTCAGCCGCACGCGAGAATCACCGATCTGTCCCTCGAACGGGTTCTGGCTCTCGATCAGGTGAAATGCGTGGCTACGGCTGATGATGTTCCCGGCGAAAACAGAGTCGGTGTTATTATCGATGATCAGCCCCTCTTTGCGAACGAAAGAGTACGGTATGAGGGTGACTGTATTGCCGTTATCGGTGCCGTCGATCCACGCGCGGCGGCTGAAGCGGTATCGCTGGTAAATGCCCGGTTTGAAGTCCTGGCTCCCGTCGTGACTATCGAAGAGGCCCGGGCACCGGGTGCGCCTCTCATCCATGAGGGCGGGAACCTCGCCGTAGAGAGAACCCTGCTCAGCGGCGACATACGGAAGGGTGAAGCCGGAAGCGAGTTCATTGTCGAGCAGACCTTTCGGAGTCCCGTTCAGGAGCATGCTTACCTGGAGCCGCTTGGGGCGATGGCAATACCCAGCGGTGACGGTTCAATCGAGATCCTGGCTCCGGCCCAGTGCCCGTTCTACATCCGTGAGGCCGTTGCAAGATGTTTGGGATTGCAGCTGTCCAGGGTTCGGGTGATCCAGCTGCCGATGGGTGGGGCTTTCGGGGGCAAGGAGGATGTACCCTCGGAAATCTGCGGCCGGCTGGCCGTTCTCGCGACCAAGGCACGCCGCCCGGTGCGAATGATCCTCAGCCGCGAAGAGGATATACTCTATACATCTAAACGCCACCCGATGACGCTCCGGTACCGGATGGGTTGTGATGCTGATGGGTGTCTGACATTCGCCGATATCGCAATTGACGCCGATGTCGGCGCCTACGGTACGTTATCACCGGTTGTTCTTTTCAGATCGACTATCCACGCTGCGGGACCTTACCGGATACCCAACGTGAGAGTCATAACAAAGGGCTACTATACCAATACTGCGCCCAAAGGCGCATTCAGGGGTTTCGGGACCCCCCAGGTTGCTTTCGCCTATGAGGCGGTCATGGACGAGCTTGCCGGAAAGGTCGAGACGGACCCTATCGTCTTTAGGCTGAAGAATGCTCTCCGGTCCGGTACCCCGACTGCGACGAGCCAGGTGCTCGAGGAGAGTGTCGGTTTTGCTGCGACGCTCGAGAAGGCCGATGAGGTTTTGGGAAGCGATGAAGGCAGGTTCAAACCCCGGCCGATCGGCAGGGGGCTGGTCGCTGCACGCGGTGTGGCATCTATGATCTACGGTGTCAGCCTCGGGGCCGCAGGCAGGGCCCTTGACAGGGGGGCGGCGAAGGTAGAGATTCTCAAAGACTGCTCGGTAAGTGTCTTTGTCGGCTGCACGGATATGGGGCAGGGGGCGCTCACGGTTCTTTCTCAGATAGCTGCCGACACCCTTGGTGTGCAGCTTCACGCTGTGGTCGTGAATCGGGTGGACACCGATGTTGTCCCCGATTCCGGGCCCACCGTGGCATCGAGGACCACTGTGGTCAGCGGGAATGCGATTATCGATGCATGCCGAAAGATCATGGTGCGGCTGTCGGAGGTTGCACGAGCCCTGCTGGGTGAGGATGCCGCATACGACCCGGCCACGGGGACTGCGATCTGCTCGAGGTCGGGACGGAAGGCCGGCTTCCGCCGGCTTGTTGCTGCGTGTTTTGACAGGAGGATCGGTCTTGCATCTATAGGTTGGTATGCGGTGCCCGAGTGCCGCCTGGATGAGGAGACGGGGCAGGGTAAGGCCTATTACGTATACTGTTTCGCCACGGATATTGCGGATGTTCTCATCGACACAGCGACCGGCCGGGTCGAAGTCACCTCTTTTGTGGCCATACACGACAGCGGGCGGATCGTAAACCGTCTCACCGCTGCGGGCCAGGTTGAAGGGGGTATCGCCCAGGGTCTGGGACTTGCATTGTATGAGAGATACAAAGAGGCCGGGGGGCATCTGCGCTCGACGGATCTTTCGACCTATCTTCTGCCCACATCACTCGATGTATGTGACGACATCAGGGTTGAATTCATCGAAGCCCTCTCCTCCGATGGGCCCTTCGGGGCCAAGGGTCTGGGGGAACCTGCCATAATCCCCGTGCCTGCGGCGGTGGCCAACGCCGTTTCCAACGCACTTGGAAAGAGGGTGACCGCGTTGCCTATCGACCGCGATTTCCTGATAGCAACCTGAGAACCATCCAAACCCGCGAAATGCGCTTGACGAGGCCT
The DNA here is from genome assembly GCA_025774115.1 of bacterium. GTDB lineage: Bacteria > Arandabacterota > Arandabacteria > Arandabacterales > Arandabacteraceae > JALGWN01. The sequence continues at coordinate 15,979 of JALGWN010000008.1, read as the reverse complement.
GCGTATTCCTTTAGGATTCTACGCTGTCATCGGCGGGAATGTGTCAGCTATCTGCGGAGGTAACTCATGTCCATACCTTTGGCCGGTATCATTGTGGGTTTGGCCGGACTCGCTTACGCGGGGATCTTGTTCTTATACGTGAAGCGTCAACCAGCCGGCACCGATAGGATGAAAGAAATATCCGATCTTATTCACACCGGTGCGATGGCCTTTCTTAGGCGGGAGTATCTGACGCTGCTGGTGTTTGTTGTGGTTCTCTTCGCCGTACTGATGTTGGCCATAGGCTTCAATACGGCGATTGCTTTTCTGACGGGTGCGCTCTCCTCGATGCTGGCCGGGTTCTTCGGCCTGAAGGCGGCCACACGTGCCAACGTGAGAACCACTCAGGCGGCAACTGAAGGCCAGAGTAAAGCCCTCAGCATAGCCTTCTCAGGCGGTGCGGTTATGGGGATGTCGGTGGCCGGCCTGGGAGTGTTGGGGCTCTCAGTGTTCTATCTGGGTTTCAAGAACGACCCCGGTGTCGCCGGCATAATCAGCGGCTTCGCCATGGGCGCAAGCTCGATAGCCCTGTTTGCCCGTGTGGGCGGCGGTATCTATACCAAGTCTGCCGACGTAGGGGCCGACCTTGTCGGAAAAGTGGAAGCCGGGATACCCGAGGACGATCCCAGGAACCCCGCGGTTATCGCGGACAATGTGGGCGACAACGTGGGTGACACGGCGGGAATGGGCGCCGATCTTTTCGAATCCTATGTCGGATCGGTGGTTGCCACGATCGCGATTGCAGCCACATTCCTGACTCCCGGAGGGCTACAGGAACTGATGCGTCTCTTCAGCATCGGGACCATCGCAGAGGCTACCAGGGTCGCAGAACGCCTGATGGTATTACCGATTGCAATAGTGGTTGCCGGAACATTGGCATCCTTTGTCGGGTCGTTTGCCGTGAGGCTGTTTCAATCGCGTAACCCGCAGATCGCACTTCGCTATTCCACTTTTGTAAGCGTGGGGCTCTTAGGTCTTGCCACCTACATCATCGTTGGAAGAATGGACCTTGCATATAGCTTCGCCTCGGCTGTTATATCCGGTATGCTCGCCGGTGTCGCCATCGGGCTCTTGTCTGAGTACTACACTTCGGGTCCGCCCGTTAGGGCCATTGCCGAGAGCTCTAAGACCGGTGTCGCCACCAACATAATAGAAGGCCTGTCCGTGGGTATGAGCAGTACCACTCTGCCCATACTTGCGATAGTCGGGGCCATATATGCGGCCCATCACTTCGCCGGAGTCTATGGCATCGGGCTGGCCGCCGTCGGCATGCTCGGGACGATCGGGATCACAATGTCGGTGGATGCATATGGACCGATTGCGGACAACGCCGGCGGGATCGCCCAGATGAGCGGTCTTGGCCCGGATGTTCGTAAGATCACCGACAGGCTGGATGCCCTCGGGAATACGACCGCGGCCATAGGGAAAGGATTCGCTATTGGATCCGCGGCTCTTACGGCGCTTGCCCTGTTTACAGCCTATTCTCGAAATGTGGGTCTGGAAGTAATAGATATCAGGAACCCGAATACCGTGATCGGGCTTTTCCTCGGGGGGGCTCTGCCCTTCCTTTTTGCTGCCCTTACCATGCGGGCCGTGGGTCGTGCAGCGTTCAAAATGGTCGAGGAGGTGCGCCGCCAATTCCGGGAGATAACCGGGCTTATGGAGGGCAAAGCGAAACCGGATTCGGCCCGCTGTGTCGACATAAGCACAAGAGGTGCGCTGCGTGAGATGGTAATTCCCGGTGTCCTCGCGATCTGCTCGCCTGCAGTGATAGGGATCTTGCTGGGACCCGAATCGCTTGGCGGCATGCTCGCCGGAGCGACGGTAACCGGTGTTCTCCTTGCGATAATGATGGCGAACGGTGGTGGGGCGTGGGACAACGCTAAGAAGTACATCGAAGACGGTCATCTCGGAGGCAAGGGTTCGGACGCCCACAAGGCGGCCGTGGTGGGCGATACCGTGGGTGATCCTTTTAAGGACACGTCGGGACCGTCGATGAACATACTGATTAAGCTGATGTCGGTGGTCTCACTGGTATTTGGGGTGGTGCTGAAGGAGTTACATACGCAGTTCTTCGGCTAGCCTCAGGCTGGTGAAAATGGCCCGTCTGCGGCGTTATGCCTGATGCGTCTCGCTGCGGCGTATGTACATGTACGCCTCGCTCCTCATGTCTTCGCGTGCCTAGGATCCGAATGGTTTTGACCAGCCTGGATGGGGTGGTGTGTGAAAACGGCCCGTCTGCGGCGTTATGCTTGATGCGTCTCGCTGCGGCGTACGTACATGTACGCCTCGCTCCCCGGATCTTCGCAAGCCTTGCATCCGGGCAGCTTTGACCAGCCTGGATAGGGAGGTGTGTGAAAACGGCCCGTCTGCGGCGTTAGCGGGAGGTGGATCTGTCCACGTCAATCATCATCGCCGCCAGTCCCGAGTACTCCTTGACTACCGGATCGGCCAGGTTGGCCAATTTCTTGGTGACGCATGCTATTCTGAGGGCGGATTCCTCGATTGTCTTCAATCTCCGGATCGTATCCTCGTCCTTCTCATTGCATTTCCTCAGAAGCAACTGTGCCTGGCCGAGGATGGCGAAAAGGGGATTGTTTATCTCATGGTTGGTTGCGATTGAGGTCTCTGTGATCGCTGCAACTCTTTCTGACTGAATAAGGTTTTCCTGGGAAGCCTTCAGTTTGTTCAGCGTCTCCTCCATCTCAAGATTGAGTCGTGTGATCTGCTCGTTTCTCTGACGCATCTCACGGTTCTTGGCTTCCAGTTGCGTCTCTATCTTTTTCCTATCGGTGATGTCTCTCATCACTACGGACACACCCCGTATTCCCCCGTACTCACACGAGCTGAGTGCTACTTCGGTCGGAATCCAGGTGCCGGTGCTGTGGTTGATCCTAGTCTCACATCTCAGTTTATGTTCTGTGGGTCCCTCACACTCTGTCACCAGGTGGGGGTCGGCAAGTATCCGGTCGACTCCCATGCCGATCAGCTCATGTATCCGTATACCGGTGAGCTCAGACACCGCCCTGTTGGCATATGCGATCCTTCCACCGGTTACGACCAGATAACCGTCATCGAGATCCTCGACCAAGCGGCTGAATTTCGCTTCCGACCTGGCCAGCTGGTCCTCCAGGTTGGCTTTCTCGGTCACGTCCTCTATGATTGCTATGGCACCTATGATCTTGCCTGAAGCATCGCGATGGGGGAACACCCTGAAATTCTGTATGGCGGTTGAGCCGTTCAGGATCTTTCTCTTCCAGGCATATCTTACGAAGGGTTTGCCGCTGAAGACCTGTTGCACTACCTCGGTGATGCCCTGCTCGACAAGATGGGGAAAAGCCTGCAGCAGGTGCCTGCCGATATAGTCCTCTTTCTTGTATCCGAAGAGCTTCTCGAAACCGAGATTGAACATGGTGATCTTGAGGGCCCTGTCGATTACCATGATCCCGAGATCGACGCTGTCCACGACGGTTTCGATGTACTCCTTCAGGATGCTCATCTCCTCGACCTGGGCCGTGAGTTGCGACAGCAGGCTGGCGTTCTCCATAGCCGCGGCCATGGTGCTGGTCAATACCCTGAGGTTTTCCATCTCGCCGTCAGTGAAGACCCGGTGCCAGCGGCTCTCACAGACCAGGAGGAGTCCAAGCAATTGCTCCTTACTCGCAAGCGGCAAGATCAATCCGGTCTTCAGCCCCATTTCTCTGGTTGCTGCCAGGTCGAAGGTGTCCACCGAATGGTCCACCATCGCTTCCTTGCCCTGAGATATTGCTTCCAGCATGGGGTGGTCGGACGGGATCGAGCAATCGGCTATCCTGCTGAGATCCACACCCGTGGAGGCCTGATAAGGTTGCAGCAATTCTCGCTCGCTGTCGAACGCGAACACAACCACCTTTGCCCCATCGAGTATTTCCGATGCCGCCTCAGCCGCTTTGCTTGCAAGCTCGGGAAGTTGCCGCCACGACGCCATCTTGCGGGCTATCTCGTTCAGCATCGCAAGCTCGCGGTTCTTCTTCTGCAGGTCCTCCATGATATTGAGCGAGCACACCTGCGTCTCTTTGACTTCCTGTCTGATCTTCTCCAACTCCTGGCGGGCAAGAGTCGCACTGACCGCCAGCTCCGTGCCGGCTATTATCCTCGCAATGTGACCCCCCAGAACCTTGAGCGAACGTGTGAGCGCCGGAGAGAGTTCTGCTCTGGCTGCAAATACCGTGAAGACCGCAATGTCGACCGGCAGCTCATAGTGGAGGACATGGTACCGAGCGCCGTCCTTCTCGATGGTCACGATGGGGGCTGTGAAGGAGTTCATCTTCCGGCGATGGCCGGTCCCCGATGTATGCGCAACAGCTTTCTCGAGTACGAGGTTCGCTACCCCCTCTACATCGGCTCCCGCCAGACCTATCTTGGCCAGGATGCGTGTGGTATCCGCCGACGACATGATCACCAGGCATCCCTCGATCTCGCAATTCTCTATGAGACGGTTCAGGAATCGGTTGAGCCAGAGCGAGAGCGCGGCTTCCGAGAGGTTCTCAAGATCCGGGAGAGAACCCAGGATGTGAATTATGAAGTCGAGATGGTCAGTCTGCTTTGGGTCCGCGGTCGTCATATACTGCTATACCTGCACCTTCCCACTGAGTTTGTGTATCATATCTTTCAGGCGAGCGTTTTCCTTCTTTATCTCGGCCATCCTTACCTCTCTACCGGCCGTGAGCTTCGCATGCCTCCTGAGGGCTTCCTTTTCCTGTTCCATCTCGAAGAAGCGCTTCGCGCTCACGAGTACCGATGCCATCAGGTTGGCAATGATTCTGAGCAAGGGCAGCACCCTCGGCCCGAAGTCCGCGTTTGTGCGCGTCCAGGCCATCAATAGGGCATAGTCCGGGTGTGGTCCTCCTCCGGCCGGCAGGAAAGCAAAGCGGGAGATCCTCAAGACCCTTCTGAAGAAACTGTCCTGATGACACTCCTGCTCGACCTGGTCACAGAAAACCGCGGATCCCTTCTTGAAGAACGGTTCCAGCTGGGGTTCCTTTACGCGCTCCACGATATTCGCCCTGAGTGTGTGGAGGCTCCTGTTGACGTAGGGGGTGACTATCATCTCGTCGTTCTGCTTTCTTCGCAGGATACATACGAGGTCACAGTCAAGAGCGGACGTGAGAACATTCGATAGTCTGCGGAGCACCTTCTGGGGCGGATCTTCGGACATCACCATGGCCGAAATCTTCCTGATGAGATGGATATTGCTGTTACCTGTCCGCTGATCGGTCAGAAGGTCCCGAAACACAACTACCAGGCGCTCACCGCATACGGTATCGAGTACAGACAGATGGAGATCGGATACGAAAAACGCGGAGAGGGTTCGCATGAACAGGGGTGAGGTCAGTTCGGAGTAATCGGGATATCGAGCTATGTCACCGGGTACTTCCTTCTCCATGTGGATCACATCGTCAACGTTGGCGCCAACCAGTTGGTCGTGTGTCCTCTCCGTGAGCTGGCAGAGCATCGGATTGGCGGACACAACCCTCTGGCCGGTTTCCATGGCGAGGCAGGGAGCAGGGGAGAGAAGTACGGTTTTGAGCATTTGCCATTCATACTCCGAGACGAGGGCGCGGGTCTGATCGACCAGGGCGCGGATGTCGTCAGCTTGACGGTTGCACATGGTCTTGACGTGGTCAAGCGAGTGGTTGGGTTTGAGTTTGCATAGTAAGAACGTGTCGGTCAGGCCCTCATACGGTAGGGGAAGGCATTGGATCGTGCCTTCGGGGTCGGGCCGAAAGAGGTCTTCCAACCCCGCTCGGCGTAGTTCGTCCTTGTTGGATCTCACGGCCAGCTCCCCCTGCAATATCCCTTCTGTCGGGAAGATCTGCATGGGCACCCTGTTCCCACAGGCGAGGCCGGGCGATCCACTTATGACGACCGCCGATCTGGCAATTTCAGTCGGTATGGCTATCGCATACTCTTCGATCGGCAGCTTCGGCGTCACCGGCCGGTCTTGGTCGGTGGGTCCCGCCTGAGGTGCCGGCGATAGCCCAATCAGAACCTGGTTCTTGGCCTTATCGGTCAAACCTACCTCTACCGGTTGATACAATAGACCTCTTCCCCTGGTCTATCGGCGAACTCCGGTGTGCCCTTTAGGCGACGGGATTGGCGTCGGTCTGAGGGTCCTGAACCCACCCGTCGTCGATCTGAAGGCTATCGAGCACCTTGAGGGCGTCCTCATACTCCGCAGACGTGATCTTCCGGTTGATCTCAGGATACTCGACCGCCCTGTGTGCGGGGAAGTACTGGGTCATGAGGCTAACCGGCACCGAAGCGGGCAATTCCGCCGAGACGAAGCCGAGAATCTCGCGGGTCTCCTCCATGAGGGTAGGAAGGAGCAGGTGCCGGATTATCACCCCGCCGACCGCCAGGCCGCCCCGGCACTGAAGCGGACCGACCTGCTTGAGCATCTCACGTATCGCTGTCCGGTTGTATGCAGGGTAATCCGGGGTCTGAGAATAGCGGGTCGAGGATTCACCCGGTGAGTATCGCATGTCAACCATGTATATCTGAACCAGACCTTCGAGCATTCTTACCGTTTCGGCTCGTTCATACCCGCTTGTGTTGGAGACGATGGGGATCTTCAGCCCGACTGCTCTTGCCCTTACTATTGCCTCGATCGCGCGGGGCAGAAAGTGTGTTGCGGTCACCAGGTTTATGTTGTGAGCTCCCCTTTTCTGAAGGTCCAACATCATCTCTGTCAGGTCCGACACATCGATTTCGTTGCCGTACCCCATCTGGCTTATCGGGTAATTCTGGCAGTAGACACACCTCATGCTGCAATTGGAAAAGAAGATTGTCCCGGACCCCCGGCTACCGGAAATCGGAGGCTCCTCACCCCGGTGTAGGCAATGGCTGGCAACCTTTGCCCGGCCTCCGGCATTGCAGAAGCCAACCTCACCCTCGAGCCTGTTGACTCCGCATTCCCGAGGGCACAGCATACAATGCTCCAGTTGGGCCTCGAAGTAATCCAATTGCTCATGAAGGTCCATCAACCGACTCCCCGGTCCGGCATCCTATACCAAACTAGCGTGTTCGGGTGTAGCAATGCAAGCATGAAGACCGTCTAAGGGATCGTGTAGCCGAGAGAGAAATGATGGGTTGTGCCGAGGGCCAGGTCATCGTCCAGTTTCACGGCGTAATCGACCTCGAAGGCGCTGTAGGTGTAACCGAACCCGGCGGTGATGATATTCCGGTAGTCTTCTCCGGAGTGATAAAGATATCCGGCCCTTACGCTCAGACCGGTCATGGAGATAGGAACGTCGACGCCCAGGCCCAGCTTGCCTGGAGCGCCGCCTGAGAATGTGAAGGCAAGATGGCCCGACGGCCCGTAGGGCAGTAAGAAGCCCGCCCCCAGGCCTGCCGCGAACGGCGGTGATTCGTCATCGCCGTCTTCCCAGCGGACGCTTCCGACTATGTTCTTAAGCGACATGGCGAGCCTGAGAGCAGGCGTCATCTCCAGGAAAGCCCCCAGGTCGAAGGCGAAGGCCTGAACCGCCGAGCCCTCCAGATCGGAGTTGCTCAACAGATACTTGCCGGAGAGACCGGCGGAGGCATACGGGGCAAGCCTGTAGGCTGCGCCGACGGATATCAGATCCCAGCCCCAATCGGTCCCCTGGGAGAGCTCCACGCCGCTGTGATCCAGACGGAAACCCAGGCCGAACCGGCGGCCTACTTGCCCAAGGTCGGGTAAGGTTACCACCGCACCGAGCGGCACAGCCGCACAAACGGATGTCGCCGATGCCGAGACCCCATCGACCAGACTCGCATGGCTCAATGTTACCCCGGCTGTGGGGAGCCAGGTCAGCGTGGCCGGATTGGCGGCGAACCCCGCCGCATCCCGGGTTTCCACCAGGCCGGTTTCACCCATAGCAAGAGCCCGTATGGAAGGCCGCGGTTCGAGACTCATACCGCCGCTCCCTTCGTGGCCGCACGCCGGGCCGGCAGCGGCCAGCAGCATTATGCCTATGATGCTCACCGTGAGGGCTTTCATCGCGCCACCACCACTGCTCGTTTTTCGACCTTTCGGTCACCGTCGCTATAGGCTATCTCAAAGACCATGAGATACACACCGTTCTTGACCTCTTTCCCATCGGTATCCTTAAGATCCCATGTCATCTCATCGACCGGATCCGGTGAGGCTTTGGACGTGGTTACTATGTGAGAGCCGTCCAGGGTGTAAACCCTCAGGTTTATTAGGTCGGCCGCTTTGGAAAGCGTTACGTTTATCACTGAATCGGAACCAAACCTCTCCGGTACGTCTAGACCTACCACCTTGACGTAGGCGACCGTCACGGTTTGAGATGGTGCGGATGGGTTGCCGGCCTTGTCCCTTGCCGTGGCCTGGAGTGTATTTGTCCCCTCCACCAGCGTGACATCAGTGCTGAAGGTCCCGGCGGCCGAGCAGGACAAGCGCTTGGCGACCTCTCCGTTCAGGTGGAGGAAAAGCGAGTCCCCGGCCGAGCAGGTTCCGGTCACCGTGAGCCGTGGGTGATGGACCGCAGCCGGTGGAGGCTCTAATTCCGGCGCCTCAGGCGCCTGTGTATCTATCACGACTTGCCTGGCCGCTTTGGCGGTATAGCCCGGAGAATCGCTTGCATATATCTCCAGGTTGTAGGTTCCATCCGTCTGTAGGTCACCGGGCCAGGGCACGTGCCAGTAGAGCGTCTCTCCCGAGGCCTCGACGGTGACCGGGCCGTATTCGGAATCCGCAAGGAAGCGGAACCCCAGTGAATCTATGCCGCCAAGGTCGGTCGCGAATCCGGCTGCCCGATGGGGAAGCGTATTCAGGTATGTCTGCTGGGGCTCGGTGATACCGAGGGAGGGGCCCTGCGTGTCGAGATCGAAAGCATATGCCGCCTCGCTCGTATTGCCGGCCTTGTCATAAACCGACACCCAGAGGGGATAAGTCCCGTCGTCCATTTCGCGGCCGTCCCACATGCATTCGTAGGTAGTATCCCCGAGGTCCAGTCTCACAGTACAAAGGGTCTCCGGCAGGGCGTCCGCCATCAGGTATATAGAGAGCCGATCCTCCGGCTCCGATGTCTCGACAAACACCTTTACGGAGAGAAGCGAATCCGCCATGGGGAGGTCCGGTGTATAGGGGTTGGGGCTTATGAGGGCCGAAAAAGCCGGTGCAGTCACATCCAGCACTGTGCCCGCCGAGAAGGTCGGTGTGGTGTCTTCCCCTGCCCGTGCGTAAAGCCTGAAGGTGTAGTAGCCTTCCGAAGCCGGTTCGCCGGCTGCATTCCGGCCGTCCCACACCTTCGCCAAGGTGCCGGGCTCGGCGGCCTCGTCCTCGGCGAGTGTTCTGACGGTCAGGCCCTGATCATCGGTTATCCAGACCCAGATAAGAACCCAGTCCAGGTCCGAGCCGATGGTGAAGCTCACAGCGCTGGAATCGAGATTGCCATCACCGTTGGGGGAGAAGACAGGATTCTCCACCCTGATATCGGTGACATCCACCGCCCCGAAGGCGACGGCAGGCACCAGACATATGATCAACAGAACGAATTTGAGCATTTTCATACCGATGTCCTATTCTGGGGAGAAGCATCCCCTATGTCAAGACCAAACGCCCGCTCCGCCCGCAGGGCATTGAATCTTGACTTTGGCACGGGCACTTGCTAAGCTCTCCTGAAACGGAGGTGGGTTGTGTGATGCGGAAGGTGGTTTTGACGGCCTTGTTGGGTTTTGCGGTTCTCACTGCCCCGGTTGTATGGGGTATGGAGGGGATCGTTCTTCGGGACATGGACGGCAAGCCTGTCGCTGTAGATAGCCTGCTGGCCGAGGGGCCGGTGGTTCTCAATTTCTGGGCCACATGGTGCAAGCCGTGCAGGGTGGAGATGCCGAAACTGCAGGAAGTCCACGAGGACCTGATGGGCTGGACGGTCCACTTTGCGGCTGTTTCTCTGGACACCAGACGCAACAAGAACAAGGTTGAGAAGTATATCGAGAAGAATGAAGTTACACTCCCCGTTTATCGGGACCCGGAGGGAAGCCTGGCCAAGAAGCTGAAGATAATGGCCATACCTACCACCATCCTGTTGGACCAGGATGGCGGGGTCGCTTTCAGGACCAGGGGATATCGCCCGGGGGATGAGATACTGCTCAAGAAAGAGATCCAGGCGCTAATCGCAAAACGTGACGGGCAGAAGACACAAGAGGAGGCTCCGGAATAAGGTATTGACCGCCCGGACATTACCCTTTAAGATACAGAGGACCTTGACAGACCATTAGAGGGGTACAGCAATGGAAAAAGAGAGCAATCGGTTTGAACCCAGGATAGTGGGCTTCTTTTGCAAATGGTGTACTTCCAGCGGCGCCGATCTAGCGGGCACCAGCCGGATGAAGTACCCCCCCAACATCATACCGATTAGAGTTATGTGCTCGGGCAGGGTGGATCCCACATTTGTGCTGACCGCCTTCGCCAAAGGGGCCGATGGCGTGTTGATCGGTGGTTGTCATCCGGGCGACTGCCACTATCTTGAAGGGAACTACAAGGCACTCGGTCGTTACCACATTCTGTCAAAGATGCTCGAGCAGTTCGGAATAGAAAAAGAGCGTTTTCAGTTGGCTTGGATCTCTGCCGCAGAGGCCAAGCGGTTTGTGGATGTGGTTACCAGGATGACCGAGGAGGTCCGTTCGCTTGGACCTCTTAAGTGGCCGGAATTGCTCAAGACCGTGGAGGCCGAGTCCGGGGTTCTGAAGGAGCAGCTCGAAGAGGCCATAGCATCCCAGAGCTGAGCTTGGGACAGCCCTCAGGCGGCACTCGCGAAAATCTCCGACCTCCGATGGCATCAACCGGTATCCTCGTAGGGCTTGGCAACCCGATCATGTCCGATGACGGGATCGGCCTGGTGGTGAGCCGCCGGGTTCACCGGCGATTGGTGGGCTACGATCTTGATCTTGCATGCGGCGCAGGGCTTCATGTCATGGACTCGATCCTGGGTTACCAGAGAGCGGTCATAATAGACTCGATGGTTACAGGCTCCGTCCCCGCTGGGTCGGTGGTGCGCATCGATCCGGGTGAGGGAATGGCGACCAGGCGGGCCGGGCATAGCCACGGTGTCGGTTTTTTCGAGGCCATAGAGATTGCAAGGGCATGTGAGGCCCCTCTGCCCGAGAAGATTCTGGTTTACGGCATCGAGGTCAAGGACCCGTTTACGATAGGCGAGAGCATATCGGAAGCCATTATGGATAAGCTCGATGAGATTGTTGATTTCATTGTGGGCGACATTACGGATTCGGAGGCCTGAGCCGCGTGCACGAACTTGGTGTGGCAACACAGATCGCGGAACTGGTGACTCGGGTCATGGATGACAACTCCGCTCAAGACGTGGGTGAAGTAACCGTGGAGGTCGGCACGCTCTCGTGCATCGATCCCGATTCACTGACATTCTGCTTCGAGGCCATTACCGAGGGAACCCGCCTCGAGAACGCGCGTCTCAAGATAGAGGAGATAAAGCCTCGAGCCAGGTGCCGGGCTTGCAACGAGGAATACGAGGTACGCTGGGACGATTTCCGCTGCAAGGCTTGTGGCGCTTCCGAGTTCGATGTTCTGGTTGGCAGCGACATCTCGGTTAAAGAGGTGGAGGTTGAATGACTTGAAAAAAGTCGATCTTAGAGAGAAGGTCCTGAGCGCCAACGAGAAGATAGCGATCGCCAACAGGGAGAGGTTCGCTGATACGGGGACACTGGTGCTTAACCTGGTAAGCTCCCCGGGCTCCGGCAAGACCAGCCTGGTTGAGGAGACCGTCAAGATACTCAAAGACCGGTACCGCATATATGTGGTGACCGGTGATATCATGACCGAAAACGATGCGCGCCGGATCGCGAGGCACGGAGTGGAAGCGGTCCAGATAAGTACCGGAGGGGCGTGTCATCTCGATGCCAAGATGGTGGATGAGAAGCTGGTGAAGATCGGGTCCGACTATGATCTTATAATCGTGGAGAATGTGGGGAACCTGGTGTGCCCGGCTTCCTTTGATCTCGGTGAAGACCTGAAGGTGCTGCTGGTGGCGGTGGGTGAGGGCGATGACAAACCGGTCAAGTATCCCCCGATGGTAAGGGCTTCGGGTGTGCTGGTCATAAACAAGCTGGATCTTGTCCCCTATACCGACTCCAAACCGGAGGCCATAGAGCAGAACGCGCTCAAGATCAACCCCGATTTGGAAGTCTTCTCCGTCTCCTGCAAGACAGGGCAGGGATTGGACCGATGGATAGAGTGGCTGACATCTCGATTGAAAACCAAGAAAGCAGCGCATCCGGGATCGTAAGACTCAAGATCCGGGTGAGCGGTATAGTGCAGGGTGTGGGATTCCGCCCCTTCATATATCGCCTGGCAGAGGCGCACGGGCTCGCCGGATATGTCCTCAATGATCCGGGTGGCGTAGAGATGGAAGTCGAGGGCCCGCTCGACCGGGTTTCGGAGTTCCTCCCGGCCATAGTCAAGGAGAAGCCCCCTCAGGCGAGAGTCGATACCTTGTCGGCCAACTTCGTCGATACCAAGGGTGAGGCCGGGTTTCTGATAAGAGAGAGTGAGCGAAGCAGCGAGCGGACAGTGCTCATATCGCCGGAGATTGCAACGTGCGATGACTGCTTGCGTGAGCTCACAGACCCATCCGATAGGAGATACCGTTATCCCTTCACCAACTGCACCAACTGCGGGCCGCGCTATACCATCATCGCCGATATACCGTATGACCGTCGAAATACCACGATGGAAGTCTTCAAGATGTGCCCCGAGTGCCGGGAGGAGTACGAGGACCCCGCCGATCGGAGGTTCCATGCAGAGCCCAACGCTTGCTGGGTCTGCGGGCCAAGGGTAGAGCTCAAGGACGGCTCGGGACGCCCGGTGGAATGTGAAGACCCCATAGAGGCCGCCATCGGCCTCCTCGGGCAGGGCAAAATACTTGCGGTCAAGGGTCTGGGCGGGTTTCACTTGGCTGTGGATGCGACCGACGACCGGGCCGTCAGGCTCTTAAGAGAACGAAAACAGAGAGAGGAGAAGCCGCTTGCCGTAATGGCAAGAGACGTCGATGCCGTCCGAAAGTTCGCGCTGGTCGGCCCGGAAGAGGAGAGGGCGCTCACGAGCTCGGCGAGACCCATAGTGCTCCTCAAGAAACGTCCGGACGGCCTCATAGCGGAAGCCGTGGCGCCTGGAAACCGGAGCATCGGTGTGATGCTGCCCTATACACCGGTCCACCACCTACTGCTCGAGGGCGGGTTTGCGGCACTTGTAATGACAAGCGGAAACATAAGTGAGGAGCCGATTGCGGTCGATATCGAGGACGCTTTGTCCGGGCTGGGGAGTATAGCAGACTACTATCTCGATCATAACCGCGATATTCTGTCCCGCTGCGACGATTCCGTGGTGAGGGTGATTGATGGAAAGACCTTCTTTGTGCGCCGGTCGCGCGGTTCCGTGCCGCTCCCCCTGGATCTGGACACGGATACCCCTTGCATTCTGGCTTGCGGTGGGCATCTCAAGAACACCGTGGCTGTAACCCGTCGGAACAAGGTCTTCGTGAGCCAGCATATAGGCGATCTCGAGAACCTCGCGGCGTATGATTTTTTCAAGACTTCGATCGCCCGGCTTGGCAGAATTGTCGATGTCGAGCCCACCGTGGCGGCCCATGACCTCCATCCCGATTATCTCAGCACCAAGTATGCCCTTGAACTCCCATTCGAAACCAAGATCGGTGTTCAACACCATCATGCCCATATCGCCAGCTGCCTCGGTGAGGCGGGCATCGACGGGCCTGTGATCGGGTTCGCGCTGGACGGGACCGGGTACGGCCCCGACGGTACAATCTGGGGCTGTGAGGCGCTCATATCCACGCGGCGCTCATACGAAAGGGCGGCGCATCTGGAAACGGTCGGGATGCCGGGTGGCGAAAAGGCAGTGACCGAACCATGGAGGATGGCGCTTGCGCACCTCCATAATGCTCTCGGGGGCGATCTGGACGGGGTCGACCTCGCCGGGCTGCTCGGCAGACGTGAAAGGGAGATCGCCGTCGTTCGGAGCATGCTGGAGAAAGGGCTTAACTGTCCCATGACGTCAAGTTGCGGTAGGCTCTTTGATGCCGTATCGGCCCTGTGCGGCATCCGTGACCGGGTCTCATATGAGGGCCAGGCCGCGATTGAGCTGGAGATGGCCGTCCGGGAAGACATCGCCGAAGCTTACACGGTTGAGATCAAGGAAACCGACGGTCGGCTTATCATGTCACCCAAGGCCCTAATCAGAGAAGTGGTGCGCGATCTCCTTTCGGGCACCGACGCCGGGGTGGTGGCCGCCCGGTTCCACAACTGGCTTGCCGCCTGCCTTGTTGAGATAGCCGGCCGGCTTAAGGCAAAGCACGGTATCAATACTGCCGCCCTAAGTGGCGGTTGTTTCCAGAACGAGATATTGTTGAGGGAACTCAAGGGTCTTCTGACACAGCAGGGGTTCGAAGTGATTGTTAACAGGCTGGTGCCCACGAATGATGGAGGTATCAGCTTCGGCCAGGTTGTCGTGGCCTCGGCCATACTCGAGGGCCAATCCGGAATGGAGTGAACGTATCGTGTGTCTTGCAATACCTGCGCTAATAGTCGAGAAGGACGGAAGCTGGGCCAAGGCCGATATAGGCGGTGTAGTGAGGGACGTCAACCTCGACCTGGTTGACCGCCCTGCCGAGATCGGTGACTACGTCCTGGTCCATGCCGGTTTTGCCATCAGGAAGTTGGAAAAGGAAGACGCCGAGGAAACCCTGAAACTCATGCGTGAAGTCTTCAAGTGAAATTCGCCGACGAGTTCCGCAGCCGCGAGCTGGTGGCGGGTATAGCCCGGAACATCCGCCGGGCCGCGACCCATGAGTGGACACTCATGGAGTTCTGCGGGACCCATACGGTGGTGATATTCAGACATGGCCTGAAAGCCCTGCTCCCCGTCAACCTCAAGTTGGTTTCAGGACCCGGTTGCCCGGTCTGTGTTACGTCCAGAGCGGATATCGACCGCATCCTCGCGCTCTGTGATGTCCCCTCTGCTATGATAGCTACATACGGAGACATGATCAAAGTGCCCGGTTCGCGCATGAACCTGAGTGAGCGGCGGGCGAGGGGGGCCGATGTCAGAGTGGTGTATTCCAGCTATGATGCCTTGGCGCTGGCCCGCAAGCATCCGGATCGCAAGGTCTTCTTCATAGGCATTGGCTTCGAAACCACAGCCCCATCGACGGCTGCGGCTGTTATCAAGGCCGCCGAGTTGGGATTGGAGAACTTCCACGTCTTGAGCCTCCACAAGCTCACCCCACCCGTCGTTGGAGCACTCCTTGAGGGCGGTACGGAAGTGGATGGGTTCATCTGCCCGGGGCATGTGTGCGCAATAATAGGGGCCCGGCCGCTCGAACCGGTGGCCCGGGAGTGGAAGAAACCCTGTGTGGTGGCGGGTTTCGAACCCGGGGACGTGCTTCAAGCCATTCTCATGCTGGTGCGGCAACTCGAGGCCGGTGAGAGCCGGGTGGATATCGAATATGCCCGGGGCGTAAGTTATGAGGGCAATGCCACTGCCCTGGCGACCATGAAACGGGTTTTCGATACCGTCGGAAGCGAGTGGAGGGGTATAGGAAACGTAGAAGACACGGGACTTGTCTTGCGTGACGAGTTCAGCACTTTCGATGCGTCGCCCTTTATCGAAAGGGAAATAGAGCCCGTACCCGACCCACCCGGCTGCAGGTGCGGTGATGTCCTCAGAGGCAGGATCTCACCGCCTGACTGCCCGCTTTTCCGCAAGGTCTGCACGCCTGAGAGACCCGTAGGCCCCTGCATGGTGTCATCCGAAGGTTCCTGTGCGACCTACTATCAATATACGGGTGAGACAAATGAGTGAAGTAATAGGCCTGGTGCATGGGAGTGGGGGAGAGGCCTCCCG
>JALGWN010000084.1 GCA_025774115.1 bacterium | reverse complement strand
AACACCGATGGGTCCTTACCTCGCTTCCTCTCTTTTCCCCTGTGGGCATTTGAGTAGAGGGCGTAATAACGGATCATGACCTGACCCTTGTCGGGGATATGGGTGGTGAGGCGGCCAATGAAGTCCAGATAGTCCATCTCTTCGCGCTCACCGTCGCTCTTGCCATACTGGTATATAAGAAGCAAAACTGGAACTAGCTGTTAATAATCAGGCCCCTGGACAAGGTGGAACACATATATCAGAGCCACACCAAGGACAAACACCATTAGCTATACTCTGAATAGCATCTTGGATAGGTTTGGCGGCATCGATGAGACTCTCAGCCTGTTCTTCGGTGAGTTGCTTTCCACTTTGAATCTCAACGATACGGATGAAGGATTCAATTGCTTTGAGTGCAGCAACATCATTATTATCATTGAGGTCAGTTATAACTTTCACAACTGTTTCTATCTTTACGTCTAAACAATTAGTAATACCAGCTTGTTGGTTAATTGCATCAACAATACCTGTTAACACCTCAAGGTCCGATATTACACCATCAATATAATAACTATGGACTGGTGTTATTAGCGCTAGACAGAGTGTTATAACCATACTCGAAACAAACGCAGTTTTCTTGTACATGGCAGCTCCTTTGAGTACTTGATTACCTTGACCCTTCAATTATACAGGAGGGGCGTAATCATGTCAACGAGAACTACAGTTGGAAATGGTACGATTCACAGCCGATGGGTAAAGAGCCACCTCATGGACACTAAGTGTGGGGACTGCAAGATCTTGTGTAGGCGGGGCAAAGAAGTCCGCATTCGATCTGTCCGCAAAGAACTCGAGCCAGCCGGATGACCTGACCCTTGTCGGGGATATGGGTGGTGAGGCGGGCAATGAAGTCCAGATAGTCCATCTCTTCGCGCTCACCGTCGCTCTTGCCATACTGGTATATGACCTTCCCCTGGTCCTCATCGAAGGCAAGGGGTGGTGGTTCTCACTTTGCTATGAACGTTGAAGCCGGTGTGGCGCCAGGAGAGGATCTTCCCTGCCGTCTCAGGGCTTATCAGATCCCGACCGACGAGAAGCGAGAGCACCTCATGAGCGAAGATACGGGCGATCGCGGTATCATTGAACACCGGCACAGGGCAGAAGTGACCATTGGTTGATCTACCGCCCTCGGTGACCACGAAATGGAGGTGAGGATGGAAGTTGAGCCGGTTTCCGAAGGTCTGGATCACGGCTACGACCCCCGGCATGAGGTGTGAACCAGTGCAAGTCTCCATATACTTCGTGATAGTTGTGACCCCGCATAGGCACAGATCACCGAGGAGAGATCTTCTGTACTTGAAAAAGGGGCTCACCATCTTGGGGATGGTGAAGACCACCTGCCTGTGGGGCACACCGAGAAGGAGGTGCTCGCTTAACCAGATACTCCAGGCTTCCCGCCGCCTGGCATGGCATGAGGGGCAGAAATGTCTGGTCTTACATGAAAAGGTAACAAGGCGCTCGCACCCACAGTCCGGGCAATGCACTCTGGCAAAGCCGCACATGGGATTGGCACAGTCCAGATATCTTTCGACCACCTCCTGGACCACAGGTCTCAAGTAGCCGTATCGACGCTCGAATCGGGCCGGACTGGGCACATTGCTGTAACTGGCCGGAGAGCAAGGGGTTACCGGTGGTCAGGGCCTGAATCAAAGGCTCACCAGCCGTAAATCACCGATGACACCTGTCACTCAGATGATACATAGTAGAGGGAGCGGGATCGCGACCCAGGACACCACACATTACATCGGCGCCACATATTGGAACAACAATGTCAGGTACAGCATCGAAGCGGATGTCATGAGCCTGCCGTAGCGACTTCGTCGGGGATGGAACCCTGACCAACGTCGGGCACAAAGACCCGACGCTACACTGACCATTCGTTGCCACGGGAGCGGCAACGCTACGGGGACCGGCAGTCCGAGGTTTAGTTGCTTGGGAGCATGAGACGGAGGTTGGCGGTGCCTTTGCCGTCATCCTTGTCCACCACATAGATCTTCAGGTAGGGAAGGATCTGCTCCATCTTCTCAATATATATCCGCGAGGCCGTGAGATCCTTGTGCTTCTGGTATTCTTCCATCAGAGCAAGGAAACGATCGGCTTCGCCCGTTGCGCGTTCGACCCGTTCCTTGCTGTACCCCTCGGCGTCGCTCACGACACCTCGCGCCAGGCCCCGGGAAGTCGGCAGGATGGTGTTACGGTAACCTTCGGCCTCGTTTATGATCCGGTTGCGGTCTTCCCTGGCACTCGCCACATCACGGAAGGCATATGCTACCTCCACCGGTGGACTTATTTCCTGGAAATAGGCCCCGATCACCTCGACTCCGGCATCGTAGGTATCCAACACGTCCTGGATTCTCAACTTGATCATAGCCTGCGCTTTCAGCTTCTCCGTCGTGAGCAGGTCATCCACACCCATAGAACCCACAACCCCGGCAAGAGCCTCCTCCCCGATATAAGCCACGAGCCGCTCGGTATTCTCCGTAGAGAAAAGATAGCTCACCGGCTCGCTGATGGCATACTGGATTATGACCTGCAGCATGATCACGTTGGTGTCGCCGGTTATCATCTCCAGACCACCGGAGGGCCACCGCCCATCGACCGAACCGACGAAAACCTGCTTAATCTCAGCCGTCTTGGGCGTGTAGACCTTCTCGAAGGGGGCAGGCAGATGATAATGGATCCCCGGAGGAACACCATCGGAGACCACTCTGCCGAAGCGCACGACCACCCCCAACTCCTCAGGTTGGACCGCATATATCCCCGTCAGGAAGTAGACCACGACCGCAGCCATCCCCAGTATCGATAGGAGGCGGCGGCTGCGGTAGGGCACGGACCTGAGGCCCCCCAGCAGAATGGCTTTCCAGGTTTCCTCTCTCATCTCTTCCATCTATACAGCTACCTCGAAGGCTGACCTTCTTTGAGAAGCTTCAGCAATTCCGAATCCGTCGAGAGCACAACCGTGGTCTTCTCATTCAGGAACTTTTCATACGCCTGGAGCGTCCTCACAAGTTTGTAAAACCTCGGGTCCTGGCTGAAGGCCCCCGAATAGATACGGGCTGCTTCGGCTTCACCCTCGCCCTTTATCTTCTCCGATTCGCGGTAGGCCTGGGCAAGAATCGTCCGTTTCTCCTTGTCCGCTGCCGCTCTAATCATGAGCGCCTCTTCTTCACCCTCGGACCTGTACTTCTTGGCCATCCTCTGGCGCTCGGCGCGCATCCGCTGGAAGACGCTTTCCAGGTTCTGCTCCGGGAGCCGGAGCTGCTCCATCTTCACGTGTTTCACATCTATGCCGTAGTTCTCCAGCGCCCTGTCCCGGCAGTTCTGAGTGACAATGAGCATCACGCTGTCCACAACCACCTGTTCGGGAACCGTGGAGACCATAGCGGACATGGGAATCTGCCCGACGGCCGCGCCCACCTCCGCCGCGGCCACATCCGCCAGCAGGATCTCGGCCATCCTTCTATCCCGGACGGAAGCAAGAAACTTGATGGGATCGACTATCTGCCAGGCCATGTACATATCCAGGATCAGGTTCTTCTTGTCCGCCGTCAGGAACTCACTCGGCTTCACGTCATAGATCAGAAGCCGCTTGTCAAACCTCCTGACCGATTGCACGGGGTCCGGGATCTTGGCATAGAGGCCGGCGTCCCTGATAACGCGCATAGGTTTTCCGAACTGGGTTATCACCACCTGTTCGGTCTCGGCTACCTGGAAAAAGACCGAATTAAGTAAAAGCAAACCGACTGCGATGACCACAATCAGCACAACGGCCGACCTCTCCATTATCACCATCCTCCCTTCGGCGCGGTCACATTCTTATCAAAGAAACGCAAGTCAAGCGGTTCACCACCCGCCCCCGGCTCGACGATGAACTTCTCGAGACCCGGGAGCACGATCTCCATGGTTTCCAGATACATCCTGATTTCGGTCACATTTCGGTTCATGCCGTACTGCTCGACCATGGAGAGGAATCTGCTCGCTTCACCGGTGGCCCCCTCAACGGATTCGACTTTCTCGGCGTCGGCCTCCGCGATGAGCTTGACGGCCTGGCCCCGAGCCTCGGGAACCAGACTGTCGCGGTAGGCTTCGGCCTGGTTAATCAGACGGCTCTTGTCCTCCTTGGCACTCGCCACATCTCTGAAAGCACTGACCACCTCCACGGGCGGGTGCACATCCTGCAACTTCACATCTATGACCTCTATTCCCGAATTCGATTTATCCAGCAGGCTCTGCAGCCTTGCGGCGACCATCCTCTCGATGCGAATTCTGTCTGTCGTGAGCAATTGGTCGATACCGGTAATGCTCACCACCCTTCTCAGCATGGCTTGCCCGTAGGAGGCTACCACCAAAGCCGGGTCTTCAAGATTGAGGCTGTACTTCACAGGGTCCTCTACGCGGTACTGAATCACGGTGTTTATATCGATTATGTTCTCGTCACCGGTGAACGTCAGGGATTCATCGAGGCGCTTCTCATAAGCACCGGTCTGATGCCTGCTCTCCCACTGATAGGCCCGAGCGCTTCCTGCGGCCCGGCCTACGGTCCTGAAACCCAGTTCACCGCGCTGGATCATGGCCACGGGTATCCTCTCCACTTTCTCAACAGGAGACGGAATGTGGAAATGAAGTCCCGCACCGACATCCAGCTTTGAGAGCCGCCCGAACCGGAAGACCATGCCTTGCTCGCCATGTCGGATGATGTAGATTCCGGACAAGGCCCATATGACTATGACAGACCCAGTGATCAAGTAGGCGTACCTGCGCCCGGCACCCAGCCAGGCGAACACCCTCGCCAGACCGCGTGCGAATCGTCCACGTTTCTCACCCCCACCGATTTCGAAAAGGAATGAGAGAAAATAGTGGGTTATGGCCGTACCACGCGCTATTGCCCTTATGGACCCGACCATTATTTCCACGCCGGTTACGCCTATAAAGATCGACACGATACCGGCGGCCACCCGATCCAGATTGATCCCTATCATTACCCCAAAGAGACCCGCAATCACCGCAACCGTAGAATATACATCCATCTTGGAGTGATAGCCGTCGGCGACAAGACTCGGCGAGTTCCTAAGTCTTCCGATTCTGATCTTCATGGATGCGATCAGATAGGATGCCAGCACGCAGCCAAGGGCGCCGACCATCACCCAGCCGACATTCCTGATCTCCTCGGTCGGCTGCCTGAGGGCATCCGCAAATATCCGCCAGCCCGTGTAGAGAATGAAGGCCCCGACCACAAGGGCTACCACATGCTCCAGGCCCCTCCAGTTGACGAGATTGCGTTTCTCGGTGGTCGTGGTGATCTTAAGCCCTCCAAGTACAAACAGGGAAACCGTAAGGTCGGAGATCGAATGCCAGGCATCGGCATGCAGCGAGGTCGCTCCCGAGAACCTGGCCAGGAAGAACTTGAAGATGACCAGCAGTATATTCACGACGATCGAGATAATCGCCGCTTTGATTCTAATGTCCATCGCCGGTCTCTAGCTCCAATCAGAGTATGAGGTTCAACAAAGCTCCTACGCCTATTGCCGTAGTCACCATGATACCTATTGATTTTACAGTGTCAAGTACGCCAAGTTCCTTAAACAGCACAACAAATGTCGCGATACAGGGGAAAAACATGGCAAGAGTCGTACTCCCAATGACCAGCTGCTTGACCGTCATTCCCAGGGGGGCAAGCATGCCAACCCCAATGTCTTTCCTCAAAAAGCCTATTACCACCGCCAGGACCGCTTCCTCAGGCAACCCCAGAAGCCGGGTCACAACGGGCGACGTGAGCCTGGCCAGAATCTCCATTACACCCAGGGCATAAAGCACGTTAACCGCCGCCACCCCCACCATTACCACAGGGAGCGCCTCTTTGAGGAACCCAAGTGTCCTCATTTTGAATTTCATCATGAGGGTCTTCATATAGGGCAGCCGGTACGGCGGTATCTCTATGAGCAGTCCGGGGAGAAAGCCCCTGGTGAAGAGGCGCATGATGAGCCCCAGACAAAGCCAAACCGTGAAAAGCACCCCGTAAACGAGTGCGACGTAACGCATACCGTAAGGGCCCAGCAACCCCACGATCATAGCCTGAAGGGCAACGCATGGAACACCTATCGATATCAGGGTGGCGACGATGAAGCGCTCGCGCTTGCTGTCGAGTATCCGGGTGGAAAGAAGGGCCGGCACATTGCATCCAAGCCCAAGCAGGGATGGGATCACCGAGTAGCCGTGCAGACCCAACCTGTGCATGAAACCGTCCATGAGTATGGCCAGCCGCGGGAGATAGCCTATGTCTTCCAGGATACCAAGCATCAGGTAGAAGGATACGACGTAGGGCAACACCATTGCCAGGGGCACGTATAATCCGGTGGTAAGTAGCCCGAAGGACTGGATGAAGTCGATCTCGCCTCCGACCAGTTTGCCGATCAGAATGTCGTGGAGCATCGGCATCGAGACGAGCCGGTCACCCAAAGCAGAGAGCAGCGGAAGATAAAGCCCCTCGAACACGGGATCCATGATGAAGCGAATAATGGCTTCCCCCATCACCCTTATGAGGCCGAACGTCGCCACAATAACAAGACCCGCCACGAAGAAGCCCCCCACCGGATGGATACTGGCATCCTGAAGCCTCTCCAGAAAGGTGTGATGGTGATGGCTGATCCTTTGAACGGCTCGGGTGATCTCACCTATGCGCGTCCACCTCGTCGCCGCATCCTCAGGGGTCAGATGCGGACTCTTCGCCTGCCCGAGGCTCCTTACCAACTTGTCCAACCCGAAACCGCTTCGCGCATTGGTAGGTATGACCGGAACACCCAGGACTTCCGAGAGCTTCTCGACATCGATTTCTATGCCTCTGTGCTTGGTCTCATCCCATATGTTCAGTGCTACTACTAGAGGGATATCCCGTTCGAGAAGCTGGATGGTTAGATAGAGGTTTCGCTCCAGGTTGGTAGCGTCTACGACATCGATCACGAGGTCACCGTCCCCGAGCATTTCCATAGCGACCTCTTCGGCCTTATTGGTCGGCTCCAGGCTATAGGCGCCCGGGACGTCTACCACATCAATCTCTTCGGCACCTATCCTGCTTCGCCCCTCGGAGAACTCGACCGTTGTACCGGGATAATTGGAGACAGCGACGTTGATGCCGGTAAGCTTGGAGAAGATAACACTCTTACCGACATTGGGGTTGCCGACCAGGAGTATTCTCTTCAAGCGCTTATGACCTCGACAAGCACTCGCTTGGCGAGCCCCCTGCCCAGAGCAACCTGAGCGCCCCCCACCCTGAGCAACACCGGCCCCCCTCCGAGCCCGCCTGCCTTCTCAATCACCATGCCCGCCACTATGCCCTGAGCGGAGAGCTTACCCACCGCGCCATGCCCTCCCACCACATCCACCACTCTCCCCCTCGTCCCCTTCTTCATCCTGTCCAGCGTTACCGGCAAAACAGATCCCTCAACGTTTCTGTTCGGATAGAACCCCGTCAATATACCTCAAACCCGGAGCGCTTGCAACAACTCCGCTAAACGGCTTCACCGTTCTATTCCTTTACGCCCACGGCCGGCTTTGTCACGGCTGCCACTATAAACTGTCCCAACCCCGGCGCCAAAGCCTTTCCGACGCGTTCCAACCGTTCACCTGCCGGCAGGAGCCACTCCCACGGCGGCATGAACGCACATGTATCAACCCTCACCTCACCGATACGGGAAAGCATCCGCCTCAATTCTCCAACCCTGAAGAAATGGGCTTCCCGAAATATGGGTTTCCGGAGGATCTTACGTTGAAGCCCGAGATATGAGAAGGCGTTAAGAACCCCAATCACCAAGGAACCGCCGGGCCTCAGGCATCGCACCATCTCTTCCAGCGCTTGCCGCGGCTCTTCGAGGAATTCAAACGCGGTAACACTGAGAACGGCATCGAAACAGGAATCCGGGAAGGGAAGGTAATGAGCATCCCCCTGAACTAGCGGCACACCCAAGGAATCTTTTGAGGCGGCAACTCTCAACATACCGCCCGATTTGTCCAATCCTATCACCCTATAACCGGCTTTACCTGCCAGGGGGAGGGAGTGCCCGGTCCCAAAACCTACATCGAGAAGAAGCGAACCCGCATGCCCCTGCGGCAGGAGGCTCTCCAGACTCCGCTCTTCCAGCCTGTCTATAAACCGGTTTACCGGTTTTTCATACCACCGGTCGTAGCGCGCAGCTATCCGGTCGAATCCGGCTCGACCCGGCATACCTTCTCCGCCATGGGTATCCACCCCGACCTCAGCCTTGCTTTCTACGGTCATCATCCGAAAAGCATCCCACAATCAGTGGTCGCAAACGTTGTCACCGGCCGCCAGGCTGCCATCGAGATATGCCGCGACCACATCCCTGGCCGGCCCTACGGGAACACCGTACACAATTTCTATGCCGGCCGCTTCGAATTGACTGATCGCCCGCTGGCCCAGGCCGCTGGCCAACACAACCTTGACACCCTGTTCCTGGAGCCATGCCGGGAGGACGCCGGGGCTGTGAGGGGGCGGCTCAATGTAATTCTCGCCTATGATCTCTTTGTCCTTTACCTCGAATACCCCGAAATGCTGGCTGTGGCCGAAATGAGTGCTCAGATTGCCGTTATTCACCGGGAGTGCTATTTTCACAAGATTTCCCTTCAAACCATCAGGGTTTCCCCGCGTGGGGGCCTTTTCGGACACCACTGTCGCAGCCGGCACAGCTTCTGTCGGCGCCGCCGGCTCGGCGGGGGGCTCCTGTTTATCGTGCGGGCTGCTGCCCGACCCGGCTCCACCGGATGGACCGGCCTCGGTCAGCTCCACGATCCTGGAAGCCATCTGCTCAAGCGACGTCTTGAGCGACTCGGTCTCAAGGCTCTCAATTGTGCAGCGCCCATCATCACAGGCCCGGACCACCTCCGGCACCATGGGGATCCGTCCGATGAACGGTACTCCCATATCACTTGCCAGTCTCTCCGCACCACCGGTCTTGAAGATATCCACATCCTTGCCGCAGTGGGGACAGACAAAACCGGACATGTTCTCTACGACACCTACCACCCGGGTACGGACCTGCCCGCAGAACACTATGGATTTTTCGACATCCGCCAGCGCCACATCCTGAGGTGTGGCCACCACGATCGCCCCATCGAGACCCGGCACAAGCTGGCAAACCGAAAGCGGTTCGTCCCCTGTGCCCGGAGGGGAGTCTATTATCAGGTAATCCAGCTGCCCCCACTCGACATTCGCCAGAAATTCCTCGATCATACCCATCTTCAAGGGGCCCCGCCAGATTACAGCATCGCTCTTGGCCTTGAGGAGGAAGGCGATCGACATGACTCTGAGATTGGCGGAGACATTCACAGGCATGACACTGTCGCCAACAACAGTGATCCGCTTGTCTTCGATCCCCAGGATCTTGGGGATACTGGGACCGTGTATGTCGGTGTCCAGAAGCCCGACGGCGTTCCCGCGTGATGCCAGGGCACTCGCTAAGAAAGCCGCGACCGTGCTCTTTCCGACACCGCCTTTGCCGCTCAGCACTATCAATTTGTGCTTGATCTGGGCCATGCGTTGCCCCAGCCGCTTCTTACGCTCCTCCATTATTCTCGCCCTCTCTTTGGGATCGGTCTTTGTCGGCATATCTCACCTCGTCTTGGTTGTAGTCGACTCTCAGCCTTTAGACACCTTTCCGGCCTCGCGGGTCTCGGCTGCCAAGCGCATTATGTTCTCTGCAATCACCATCACCGCATTCGAAACGGGACCCTCCCTGTGCTCGAGGATCGCTTTCCCCGCAGTAATCGCCTCCTTCACTTCCGCTCCGAACGGAATCTTCCCAAGGAACATGACCCCACGCCCGGGCAGATGCTGTTCGATCTCGGTGGCTATCTCTTCATTGAGATCATACTTGTTTACGACGACTCCTGCCTTGAGATCGAAGTGGTCGGCCAGCCCCAGTACCCGATCGAGATCGTGAATTCCCGAGACCGTGGGCTCGGTGACGACCACCGCAAGATCCACACCGGCAATCGATGCTATGACCGGACATCCTATCCCCGGGGGACCGTCGATTATGACAGTCTCGACGCCCTCCTTCTGGGCCAGCTTGCGCGCCTCACTCCGTACCAAAGATACAAGTTTACCCGAGTTCTCCTGGGCCGGTTCGAGCTGGGCATGGACAAACTTCCCGAACCTCGTATCCGACACGAACCACTTACCGCCCGTAGAACCTTGAGAGGTTATTGCCTCGGCGGGGCACATCCACACGCAAACCCCACAACCTTCGCACCCCAGCGGGTCTATGGAATAGTCGGTCCCATGATCGGACTCTACCACCTTGACCGCACCGAAGCGACATACTTCCGCACACTTGCCGCAGCCGGTACACTTCTCCGGATCGATCTGAGCGACTTTCATGCCGGAGAAGATCTCCTCCCTTACGATCTCAGGCTGAAGCAGGAGGTGCATGTCGGGTGCATCCACATCACAGTCAGCCGTTATCTTGTTCTCCGCAAGAAACGCAAGCGAAGCCGTGAGAACCGTCTTCCCGGTTCCGCCCTTGCCGCTAATGACAACTATCTCAGTTGGTTTTCGCATATCTCGTTTTCCACCTTCCCATAGAGGCGATGGAATTCCTCATCCCAAGTTGGGTCCGCGTGATTGAGCGGTATCCCCTTTGAGTAAAGGGTGGCGATCTCGCGGCTGAACGGTATCTTCATCAACACCGGCACATTCTTGCCGGAAGCGTATGCCTCTATATTCACACTCCAGTCATCATCCTTGTTTATGACTATCCCCGCCGGTACG
>JALGWN010000256.1 GCA_025774115.1 bacterium | reverse complement strand
GGCCTGTGTCCGTCGGAAGGCGGCTGATGCTGATTCCACGGCAGCGCAACTCAGGCGAAAGTGCCTGGCTGCTTTCGATGAGATAAGAACCGGCCTGTCGAATTACCTTCCGGCCCCGCCGGAAGTGGCTGGTGGCCCGGCAGGGGGGGGTAGGAGGTGTGGTACCTCGACTCCGTCTTCGTCGAGGGATCTGTCTGATGGCGGGCTGGCCCGGGAGGCCACAGTCCGGCTACTCAGACTGCTTTTCCTCCTCTTCGCCGATGGTCGCGGATTGCGCTCGGCAGTCTGGCGTGATTCCGTGTTCGGCGTGGAGTCGGCATGGACACGCACTGACCTCGAGATTCCAAAAGCGAATCTGAAGCAGGCATTACACCTGCTTGGTGGGGTAGGCTGCGGTCGGCGCTCCGGCTGCCCCGGAAACGCCTATGCGGACATGGATATCCGGGGATTGGGGGACGCGTACGAAGCGATTCTAAAGCACTGCGCCCGTGAGGGCACATCCGGCGGGCATGGCCTGTCCGGACGGCCGGTGACCCTCAGAAAGAGCACAGGCAGGTATTACACTCCTGACAATGTTGTCGAATACGTTGTGCGGAAGGCTCTGGGCCGGAGGATCAGGGGGCTTTCATCCAGCGAGATTCTCGATATCAACCTCCTCGATCCTGCTATGGGCTCGGGCCATTTTCTTCTCAGGGCCGCCGATTATCTGGCCGCTGCCTACAGCCGGGCACTGGCAAGAGAGACCGGCAGTAGGAACCGGGTGTGCGGAAAGGACATAGACCGCTGCAGAAACCTGGTGATCAAAAAGTGCATTTACGGCGTGGACACCGATCCGGTTGCTGTGGAGGTGGCCGGATTATCCCTCTGGCTCCTTGCCGGTGGGGGCAGAAGAACTCTCCGGGCCTTGAGCGGGCATCTCAGGTGTGGCGATGCTTTGCTGGGGACGGTCTTTGCCGATGATGTTTCCGGGCTGAGCATCGACCTTGCGGAGCGGGGTGTGGGACGGCCCGATTGGAACACTGCCAACCGCTTACGCCCTGTCCATTGGGGGCTCGAGTTTCCCGAGGCGGGCCGGGGGCGTAAACGCAATGGTGGCCCCGGGTTCGACATAGTGATCGGCAATCCGCCTTATGTATCGTTCTCGGGAAGACAGAAAGCGGGCGTAGCTGGTGGTCCCTGGGGATCCGGCCGAAAACAGACCCGGCCGAAGGGGTGGCCCAGTGCACACGGTCTTTTCATGCTGAGGGCCGCAAAGCTCATAAACGACGATGGTATTGTATCCTTCATAACACCCGGGCAGGTGGGACACCTGCGGGGTTACGGTCCGGTTCGGGCCGAGCTCACCCGGACCTGCGATCTGCTCGAAGTACGTTACTGGGGAGAAAATGTCTTCAGGGGTGTGACCACCCCGGCGCTTACCTTTATAGCCCGGGGGCGCGGGAGCCATCGCCGCTGCAAGTGCCTTCTCGTAAGACAGGACGGAGGGACCGATAGATTCGGCCCGGAAGGTGAAGGCCCGTGGTTTGTCTCCCCGTATCGACATACTCTCGATCGTATGACCGGTCTCCACCCGACCATCGAGACCTTTGGCGATCCGGGCGTCCACACCGGCAACGCCGCCGCCGGACTTCTCCTCTCAAGTCGCAGGCCCCGCTGGGTTCCCCTAGTCGAGGGCAAGCAGGTTCACCCTTTCTATTGCGAACCTCCCCGGCGGTGGCTCAACCTCAGATATGAGCCCTCAGAGGGTGAGTACTTCAGGATTTCAAATACCGGGGTCTATAGGGACACGGACATACTTATCAGGCAAACCGCCTCGAGGCCGATCGCGGCCCGCCACTGCCGCCGCTGCCACTTCAGGAACAGTGTGCTGGCCCTCAAAGCACCCGAGGGGTTCTCGGTGGAGTACCTTCTTGGAATCCTGAACTCCGACGCCGCCGACATGCTCTACCGGGCAGTTGCACCCGAATCCCGCCAGCGGACTTTTCCCCAGATCAAGGTCCATGCGCTCAGGCGGCTTCCCATCCCCGACCCCCGCCTCGGCCGAAACAGGCGGGTGGTTGGCCGGATTGAGAGAACCGTGAAGTCGATTGAAGCCCGAACACAAGAGAGGCGACCGGCGGCCCGCTTGCTCCGCAGTCTCAATCTAATGGTCCGTGACCTCTATGGCCTGCCGGACACTGGTGAGTAGGGCCAAATAGCTATCCTAATTACCTGCTTCTGCCGATAGAAAATAGGAGCCGTATCGGTATATCCGGAACGGCTTACTGCCG
The DNA here is from genome assembly GCA_025774115.1 of bacterium. GTDB lineage: Bacteria > Arandabacterota > Arandabacteria > Arandabacterales > Arandabacteraceae > JALGWN01. Next base: position 664 of record JALGWN010000256.1, on the reverse strand, counting down.
AGCTTGAATCATAACGCCGGCTTCGGGATGTCATGGCCATATGTGGATTGATTACAGACGTGTAAGGCAAAACCACAACAGCAAAAAGAGTCAGTGTCAGATGCTCTGAGCATAGCAGAAGGAGTCTACTTATGGCTATACTCCGGTTTCCTCTGAAGGCCAAGTTCGGTCTATTGCTGGTCGGTTTCATCGTCGCCATGAGCATAGTCATAGCCATGAGCTACAACACGTCGAGTGAGGTCGCAGCCAGGTTACGGGAAGTCGAGTTCTCGGCAATTCAGCAGCACTCAGAGGCTTTCCGTCTCATGGACAGCTTTAAAGAGGTCTCGAGATTGTTCGACGAGGCTTTGGTTTCCGGTGACCCGGCTGTCCTGGCCGAGATTCAGAGACCCAAGGATCTGTTTCTGATACATGCCGAGAGACTGGTGCGGACTATGCCCAAGTCGGCCCCCGAGGATCCTAGGGGCATATCCGTGGACTTCATCGAATACTATGCGGCAGCCCTGGATTACAACACGATCATGCTCGGGCGGGAATCAGAGGATGATCCCGCCGGCCATCTGTCCGATGAAGAGGTCCGTCAGTATGCCGCGGGAATCGCCGCCATGGAAAAGGGCCTGCTGGGCGATCTCAACCAGCTGACGGTCATGCGGGCCAAGCAAGT
>JALGWN010000083.1 GCA_025774115.1 bacterium | reverse complement strand
CAATCATCAAAGGGGCGCACACGGGCCTCAGGGGCGACGGCAAGATCTATGTTTCACCCGTGGCAGATGCAGTGCGCATCAGCACCGGCGATCGCGGAGATATGGCGGTGTAGGTGAGAGGTCAAGATCTGACCCCAAGGGTACATGCGTCGACTTGACCCCTATCGGATGACCACTATCTTCAAGGTGGCCCGGTGCTCAAGGGCGGTAACGGTGGCGAAGTAGATGCCGCAGGGGATGTCATATCCGCAAAGAGCCTTAAGATCGATCCCAAGGGACTTGGTACCGGGGCCGGAGACGGCCTCGCCCAGCTTGCGTCCGGCGGTGTCGTAAAGCGTGAAGCGCTTGTCGCTGTCGGCGATCTCCTCGGCGAAGGCTATCCGAAGTTGCCTGCGGGCCGGGTTCGGAAGCACACTGGCGATGGCTCTCGTATTGAATGGCCGGGCCGGCACTCCGGCAAATGGACCCAGGTCACCGGTGGAGCGTGGCACAATCCTGTACCCTGAGTGATAGGGCCAGGACGGATCGTACTGAGTCGCGATACCGACCAGGTCGAAGGTGGAGTCGGGTTCGGTGGTTCCGTCGATATCGGTGTCCTTGTCTATGAAAAGTGTACACTCCCCGCTGCCGTCGTCTATGGTGAGGGTTCCGTCCGAGCCCGGGCCGGGCCAGGTCCCGCCTGTGATCGCGCATTGGCTGATCTTGACGAGCGAGCCCTCGTAGGACTCCCCGTCGGTATCGAGGTCGGCGGTTGTAACGAGGATCGGATCGGGCGCCCCCAAGCCCACGGCCTCGATATTGATGCTCGGGCTCGTTATCCGGGTGAGACCGGCATAGATATCGACCAACCCCGTCACCTTGAGACTGTCTCCCACCGAGACGGTCGGGGTCATGTTACCCGATCTGAATATGTTCAAGCCGCCTGTGGCATCCTGGATGAAGATGTCGTTGTCGGTCGTCGAGAAGGTGCCGGTTGCGACCGTGGCTATACCCCTTATGCTCACCACCTGAGCCATCAAGACCGGCTCCCCGTAGGTATCGTCTTCGTTGACATCGCTTATCGGTATTGCAGTCTCACAAAGCTCATAGATATCCGTTACATTGACACTGTAGTGACAGGAGTCCACCTCTATCACTATATGATCGTCGACCACCTCGCCGCAGCCGTCGGGGATCGTTCCCCCGGTCCCCGCTTCGGTCTGGTAGATATAGCTGCCGTATGCTACAAGCCGGTCGATGACCGGCTGGTGTGGAAGTCCGTAGGGATTCCCGTCACCCAGCGAGATGATCGATACCTCCGGCAGTAATGTGGAAACCAGGTCGACATTTGAGTTGCTGTTGCTGCCGTGGTGGTCCACCCTGTAAACCTCCACGGCCCCTACCTCGGCGGCAACCGATGTCTCTATGTTGTGGTAATAAGAGCTGTTCACTCCGGACAGGTCGCCGGCGACGAAGAAGTCAAAATCGAGATAGGTCACAAGAAGGGCTATCGATAGATCGTTTTCATTGTAGGTGTCATCGAAGGGTGGGGAAAGTACCCCGTTGCCGTTTACGGCAACACACGTAATCGTCACCCCACCGCCCAAGTCAATGACCTGGCCGTCGGTTATGGTTGCCCGCTTGGCGGCCACGGCTCCGGCGTAACTGGAGTAGGTCGACGTCGTGTATGACCAGCCGCGATCCAGAACGGCTACTCTCACAGAGTCGATTCCCAAGTGGCTAACCACCTCGTCGATACCGCCAATGTGGTCCGCGTGGTAGTGGGAGGCGCCAATATAGTCCAGGGCCTGGAAGCCTCGGCTCTGCAGATAGGGCACGACGACAGAGTTGCCTTTGCCGTTCTCTCCGGCATCGAAAAGAAAAGTACCGCCCGTGGGGGAGACAATCAGCGTGCAGTCACCCTGGCCGACATCCAGACAGTGGATCGTTAGATTCGCCGCGGCCGCCCCGGAGATAAGAACCACGACCAGACAGGCGACTACGACGAAAAGCGCAATTCTAGATACCATAGTGATTGTACCGTTTTTCGTGCCCTAGCCACCTGTATTATACCACAAAGCAAGGGATAGGTAAACCGGCGAATCACTATTATGGTGTAACGTAAAGTGCGCGGAATAGGTGGGCGAATGGCGCCCCCTTGAACGGGGGACCCGTAAAGGGTGATTCCGGGCCGGCGATTGTAATACCGGCTCCCAGAGGGCGTGTGACTAATCCGGGTTAAGGAGCCCGCTGCGCTGAGAGCGCGCCAAGACCAAGACAGTTCACACATCGAGACAGCGCAGGGTCAGTGCGATTCTGGCGGACAATTCGGCAAAAGTCACCCAATTCCTCCGGAATCAGCAACAGCCACCGAATATCTGCGGAAAGTCCTCAAACCGCACCGGGATTCTGTGGGATAGGAGGGGGGCATGCTATGCCAGGTCGTACTTGGTCTTCAGAACGTCATAGACCATGCCCGACACCTTTCGGATAACACTACCGCGTGAGTTTATCCACCGGCTCAGACTTCTGGTTCGACTGGCCTTTTCCACGATCGCGACCAGGGTATATGGATACCGTTTTCCGTTCTTGCCTTTGGGGGCAAGAATCCCAAAGTCACCGCAAAGACGGGAGGTGGTCCCGGTCTTGTGGTATACCAATGTGCCGATGGGTATGTTGGGCACTCCATCGTAAAGTCTGTCCCGGTTGGGTAGCGCCATGAGTCTCCTCAGCTCCCTGGCATGGGGCAGCCGGTCTTTCCACAGGGCGTAGAGGAACCTGCTATAGTCGTGGGCGGAGGCCTGGTTGCGGTAGGTTCTTCCTCCGTAGGGTATCTTCTCAACAATCCTGGTCTCGCAGAATATTCCGGGATAGCTATGGGTGAGGATCCGGTCCACGGCCTTCGGCCCGTGCAAGAGATCGATCAGAGTGTTGGTTGCGCTGTTGTCACTGAACTGGATCATCCGCTGCATCAAGGATTTGCTCTTCGGGCCATAGACGAAAGAACCGTATCTGGTCTTATGGAGGAAGGCGAGCGCGATGAAGGGTTTCATCATGCTTGCAGCCTGTCGGGGATTATCCTCGTTTATGGCGACAAGTTTGGTGCCGCTTGTGAAGTCGTAAACCGACCAGGAGGTCTGTTCGTCCCACGGAATAACGCCTTCCCTGCGGAGGCCGCCGATGTAATCCTGGATCCTTTGCTCGAGATCCGATTCTATGGGCGTGACGGACCGGGTCACCGGTTCTTCTTCGTCCAGGGCTTCATCAAGGAACGACGATTCGCCGTAGACTACGTCGTTATTGTTCTCCCGGATGAAGCTCACCGAGATACCGGTCCCTCTGAGATTCTCCTCGTGGTGCTTTACGATCTCCAGGGTCGAGTTCCGGTCTCCGTATCGCTTGCAGACGAGTGCATACTGTCCGTCCGGGGTCTCTTCGATGACCAGGCGTTTCTTGACATTGGGACCGAGCTGGCGCGAGACAATCTTGAAGTTTTTCTTGTGCACCGCAAGGTTCGGACCCTTCCCGTATACGATGTTATAGAGATCGTTGTAACCGGTGTCCTCGATCACGGCTGCAGGATCCAGGCCGCTCTCCTCGAGGGTCACGGAGTGCTCCCTTGCAGTGACCTCCGCCGTAGAGGGCGCCCGCACGTCACAGTCATAGATCACACCATAGTTGCCCGTCCCTCCACGCACGATCCTGAGACGCCGCCGCACATCCGGACCGAGGGTCTGCCCGATCTGTTCCATATAGTCCAGGGTGCCTTCGAGGTCCGAATGCCAGATATAAGAGATATCATACGTCCCGGAGCCCGTCCTGCCCAGGACGTTCCAGGGCGCTACAGCCAGGAAGCCTCCGAACGCACCGACAATCTTGGTGAACTCTCGCCTATTCATGTGACATCACTTTCCCTATGCCGCAGATGCGGCAACGATCACTGTACTTCCTACCAAGCCTGCGCACTAAAGACAAGCCTTTTTACCTATCAGGCATCGGAAAAACGGCGGCCGGCTTCGCCTGCCCCGAGGGCTCCGAGATGGACATCGCACCCCTGAAATTCGTTTGACAAGTGGGGGGCTGGGGGCTATCGTTCTATGAGGTGTAAAGATAACCCCAAAACGGGGCCAGGCGGTTGCTTGCCCCGTATCTTATGGTCTTTAGTCCAATAGGAGGTCTGTGTTGAAAGGCCGCATTCTGATTATCGACGATGAGGCTGAGATTCGGCGGAATCTCACAGTTGGACTCACACAGGAGGGCTACACAGCGGTAGCCTGTCCCGACGGCATTTCAGCGATTCACGAACTGAACCAGGCTCGCGACAAAGGTGTTACCTATGATTACCTGGTCACCGACATCTTCATGCCGGACATAGACGGTTTGAAGATCCTCAAGGTGATCAAGGTCCAGTATCCGGATCTACCGGTGCTGGTGATTACCGGCTTCGGTGACGAATCACTCAAGATGACGGCGCTGTCTGAGCACAACACGGGGTATCTGGACAAGCCGTTCGAGATTCCTGACCTCGTTGGGGCGCTGGAAGAGCTTTCCCCCGGTTCTACAAAGACGTCGGCGGTGGCGGAAGTCAAGGGTGCGGATACGGTCTTAAGGGAGTCGGTCAGCGCGTACCTGACCATCAGAATCACCGATACCGCCAGGAGCATGGAGATCTTCAACGAGCTCCATAAGATGGAAGGCATTCAGAAGTGCGAAGCGGTGAGAGGCGATTTCGACATCATCGTCCTGGCCCAGGGCTCTTCCGAAGATGAGGTCAAGGCTGTTTTCGAGAAGATCGGCGGGATGGAGGGCGTCGAGATCGCTTCGATGTCACCCGTTGAGCGGCCGAAGCTTGACCGCGACGTGAACGAGTTCGTGAAGGTCTATGCGCAAGCTATGAAACAGCCGGCCCAGGTCAAGTCCGCCATGCAGCCGGGTACGATGAGCTATATCATTGTCGACATCGATCCCAACGCCATTCAGCAGATATTCACAACCGTTTTCTTCATAGACGATGTTATATTCTGCGATGTCATCGAAGAGGGCAAGAAGCTGGTGGGTATGATCACCAGTGAAGGCGTAGGCCGCAAGTCGACCATCCTTGAGAAACTCAACGAGATCGACGGTGTGCGCAGGGTGCGTGAGGCCACAGTAATCAAGCTGGTTGAGGATTGAGGTTGTCTTATGCGGACGGCCGCCGAGAGACTGCAGACGTCGGGCACAGAGACCCGACGCTACAGAGGAGGCGGGATAGCACGGCGCAGCCGGAATTATGAAGGGTGGCCGGTGACCGGCTATCGCCGAGAGGGAACATGGCGGCAAGACAGGAAGAGAAGTTCACCTACAGGCTGTGGCGCTACGATGGGGCTCCGGGGGAGCTGATCCCCTTGCTCCAGTCGGCACAGGATCACTTCGGTTACATCCCCAGAAGGGCCATAAGCTACATCTCCAGTGTGACCGGCATACCCGAGTCGGATATGTTCGGCGTCATAACCTTTTACAGCCAGTTCAGATTGCAGCCGATGGGCAAGCATCTGGTCCGGGTCTGTGAGGGTACCGCCTGCCACGTCTCCGGAGCCAAGAGGATCACCGAGGCCGTTCAGGATGAGTTGGGTATAGAAGTCGGTGACACGACCGAAGATGGTCTGTTCACCCTCAACACGGTGGCATGTCTGGGATGCTGCTCGCTTGCGCCGGTCATCATGGTGAATGACGAGACCCACGGACGTCTTACGCCTCTTTCGGTCCGCAAGGTGCTCAAGGGTTACAGGCGACAGGAGCAAACGGTCCGGCACAAGGAAGCCGCGGGAACATGCCCGGATGGGGGTTGATCGCGAGGACCCGGGCGGAATCCAGGATGTGATGGTTTGACATCGGGTCTAGACTGAATGAACACGAAACATAGAGAACAGAGCATGAAGAAAGTAATCGTCGGAATGGGCACCTGCGGTCTCTCGGCGGGGGCGCAGGCTGCCTACGATAGATTGAGTGAAATCCTTGCCGAGCACCCGGAGAGTTTCCGGCTTACCCGTACCGGTTGTATCGGCATGTGCTATCGGGAGCCTCTTGTCGAGGTAAGAGACAACGGCATCCGCACCATCTACGGTGAGGTGACGCCCGAGCTTACGGAAGAGATATTCGAGCGGCACATAGCCGGCGGCACGGTACTGGACGATCATGTGGTTTACAGGCTGGATGAAGACGGTGCCTCCGGTGGGAGTGAAGCCCGGTACCTTATACTCCAGAAGCGCATCGTCCTGAGGAACTGCGGCAACATAGACCCGGAATCGCTGGAAGAATACGTGGCTGCCGGAGGCTACGTGGCCCTGCGCAAGGCGTTGGCCGAAATGACCCCGGAAGCCATCATCCGGGAAGTCACGGCCTCGGGGTTGAGGGGCAGGGGGGGAGCGGGCTTTCCCACCGGGCTCAAATGGTCTTTTGCCGCCGGGCAAGATAGTGACATCAAATACGTCGTGTGCAACGCCGACGAGGGCGATCCCGGCGCCTTTATGGACCGCTCGATACTTGAGAGTGATCCCCATGCCGTTTTGGAGGGCATGATCGTCTGCGCCAGGGCCATAGGGGCCTCTGCGGGATATATCTATTGCCGTGCGGAATACCCTCTGGCCGTACGGAGGCTCACGATCGCCATCGAGGGGGCGAGAGAGAAGGGCTATCTTGGCCGGGACATTCTGGGTTCGGGTTTCGATTTCGATGTCAAGATAAAGCAGGGCGCGGGCGCCTTTGTCTGCGGTGAGGAAACGGCGTTGTTTGCTTCCATCGAAGGGCAGCGCGGCATGCCCAGGATAAGACCTCCCTTCCCTGCGGAGAAGGGCCTCTGGGCCAAACCTACAAATAACAACAATGTGGAAACCTACGCCAACGTGCCCTGGATTATATCCAACGGCGCGGAGGCTTTTGCCGCCTGCGGCACGGAGAAGAGCAAGGGCACCAAGGTTTTTGCGCTGGCGGGCAAGGTCGTGCGGGGGGGGCTCGCCGAGGTACCCATGGGCACGACCATTCACGATCTGGTGTTTGAGATCGGCGGGGGCATCAAAGACGGCAGGGAGTTCAAGGCCGTTCAGATGGGAGGTCCCTCAGGCGGATGTATCCCAGCCGAACTGGACCGGACACCTGTCGATTTCGAGTCTATTCCGGCGACAGGGGCTATCATGGGATCGGGAGGCCTGGTGGTGCTGGATGACACGGCCTGCATGGTGGAGATCGCCAGGTTCTTCCTGGACTTCACCCAGAACGAGTCCTGCGGCAAGTGCACCTTCTGCCGGATAGGCACACGCCGAACGCTGGAGATCCTCACCAGGATTACCAAGGGGGAGGGAGAGCCGGGGGATACCGATAAGATCACGGAACTGGGAAACCGGATCCGGGAAGCGAGCCTCTGTGGGCTCGGCCAGAGCGCGCCGAACCCGGCTATCACCACGATCAAGTATTACCGCGATGAATATGACGCACATATAGACGACAAGCGCTGTCCGGCGGGGGCGTGCATCGCGCTGGTGGATTTCTATATCGATCCGGAAAAGTGTACCGGCTGTACGCTTTGTGCTAAGAAGTGTTCGGTAGAGGCGATCACAGGCGAGCCCAAGCAGACGCACGTTATCGACCGCGAGAAGTGTGTAAGGTGCGGCCGGTGTATCGCCAGCTGCAGATTCGAGGCGATCTACACGAAATGAGAAGCGAAACCGCGGACAAGATCAAAGTCACGATCAACGGCAAGGAGATCGAAGCCGAACCGGGGAAGACCATCCTCGAGGTGGTCAGGGAGCACGGTCTCGATCGGATACCCACGCTCTGCTATTCCCCGGATCTGGATCCCTACGGTTCATGTTTCCTCTGTGTGGTGGAAGTCAAAGGACGCTGGAATCTTGTCCCGGCCTGTGCGACCAGGCTCGTTCCGGGCATGGAAGTGGAGACCCGGAATGCCAGGGTCGTTGCGGCCCGGAAGACGGCGCTGGAGCTCCTGTTGTCCAACCACTACGCGGACTGCGTCGCTCCCTGCCGGGAGGGCTGCCCTGCCGGCGTCGATGCCCAGGGCTATATCGCTCTTTCGGCCATGGGGCAGTACGGAAGAGCGGTCGATCTTATTAGGGAGACCAATCCCCTGCCGGCCATATGCGGGAGGGTTTGTGTCCGCAAGTGTGAGGTGGTATGCAGGCGGAGCGACGTGGACAAGCCCGTCGGTATCAATGCAGTCAAGCGTTTCGTCACCGATGCCCCCGGAACCTACGACGGAGAGCCGGAGTGCGATCCGCCATCGGGCAAGACGGTGGGAATAGTCGGCGCCGGCCCGGCCGGACTCACGGCGGCCTGGTTCCTGGGGCGAAAGGGCCACAAGGTGGTGCTCTACGAGGCCCAGGAGCGGTCCGGCGGGATGCTCCGTTACGGTATCCCGACCTACAGGCTTCCGGATGATGTGATAGATGCGGAGGTCGACTTCATCTCTAGGACCGGTGCCGAGATCCAGTACAACGTCAAAGTGGGCGAGGATGTTACCCTCGACGAGCTTCTCCGGCGACATGATGCGGTCTTTGTCGGTACGGGCGCATGGGCGGGGAAGCCGATGCGGGTCGAGGGTGAATTCGAGACCGACGGCGTGGTCTCCGGCGCCGATTTTCTGCGTGAGAAGGTGGACAATCAGGCGCCGATGTCGGGTACGGTTGTGGTCGTAGGAGGGGGCAACACCGCCATGGACGTTGCCCGTACATCCTGGCGGCTTGGGGCCGACAAGGTGATAGTGCTTTATCGGCGAACCAGGGCCGAGATGCCCGCCGACGAGATGGAGATCGAGGACTGCCTGGATGAGGGAATCGAGATCACCGAGTTGGCCGCTCCCGTGGGCATAGTCGCCGACAAAGGGAGGCTCAAGGCGCTGCGGTGCATACGGATGAAACTGGGGGAGCCGGACGAATCCGGACGGCGGCGGCCCATACCGATGGAGGGCTCCGAATACGATCTTCCCTGCGACCTTGCGGTTGCCTCGATCGGGCAGAACCCGGTGCTTAAGGGGCTTACCTCGGTGGCCGGAGAGGAAGTCGGCCGTACCAAGTGGAGCACCTTCATAGCCGATGAAGAGACCATGAGAACCAATGTGGATGGCCTCTTTGCCGGCGGCGATGCCGTCAACGACGGGCCCACGGTGGCTATAGATGCCATAAGAGACGGCCGGCGGGCCGCGCGTGCCATACACTCCTATGTCACGGGGGAGCAACTTCCGATCAAGATCTTCGCGGTACGGAAAGACTTCTGGGGCAAACCGGGCAAGGCGGACCTCGGGCACGTTCAGGAAAGCCCTCGCCACGAGGTCAACATGATCGATGTGGAAGAGCGAAGGGGGAGTTTCCGGGAGGTGGCAACCGGGCTTGATTACGAAGACAACGCGCACGAGTGTGATCGGTGTCTCTCCTGTGGGTGCCTGAGGTTTGATGATTGTGAACTCCGGCTTTACGCGGAGGAATACGGCGTAGAGATGGAACGCTACAAGGGATACGTTCGCAAGCACAAGGTGGACGATCGTCACCCTTATATAGTCTACGATCCCAATAAGTGCATTCTCTGTACCAGGTGCATAAGGACCTGTGCGAGGCAGCTGGCGATCCCGGCTCTGGGGCTTATAGGCAGGGGTTTCAGGACCGAAATGAGACCGGCCCTGAACGACCCGCTTGTGGAGACCAGCTGTACCAGTTGCGGCAATTGTGTGGACTCCTGCCCGACAGGGGCTTTGACCGTGAAGTACCCCTTCCCGGGGCGGGCGCCGCTTCATACCGACGATGTGGCTTCCCATTGCGGGTTCTGCTCGCTGGCCTGTCCGGTCACGGTGAAAAGGTTCGGTGAAGGACGCTACTATATCGGGCCGTCCGGTGTCCCGGGTGATTACCTTTGCCGATACGGCAGGTTCGGATACGAGCTCTTTGTCAAGCGCCGGCGAACAAGGGACGCTGTGATTCGGCGCGGAAGCGAGCGGCGGAAAGCCGACCTCTGCGATGCACTGAAGCTCATCGTGGCTGAGATGAAACGGGTCGCCGAAACGCACGGCCCGGACAAGGTCGCGGTTTTTGTGTCTCCTGATCTCACCAATGAGGAGATTTATCTGGCCGGCAGGATTGCCCGAGAAGGTCTGGGCACCGGCAACGTGGGGTCGCTCTCTATTCTCGGGACCGACAAGGAAGCCGGGGCGCTTGACAGGTCGCT
>JALGWN010000255.1 GCA_025774115.1 bacterium | reverse complement strand
TGCGAGTTGCTGACGCAATGCGAGATTTTCTAAGGCTAAATCGCCTTGAGAACGGAACCATGATCTCAAAAAGCCAAGAACCAACCAGGCGATTTCGAGCAGTTTGTGAGCTTTCATCTTACCATGATAGAATAGCTCAGGGGCACTTGCAACATGTTGAAATCATTGCAGGATGAATAATGGCGAGGGACAGGTCGCCTAACTCGTCTTTCTTGCCATCACTGCCATCTCCGTCACGTCGCGACTAGGTTTCTGAGTAATCCGGGCTAGAAGTCGGTCTTGCCGCTGAAATTGAAGCCTTTGATCTTGAGGGCCGGTACCACGCTTGCGCCCATCCAGGATGAGACCTGGAGTTTGGCCTCCTTCGAGATCATCTCCACGTTGGAGAAAGCGTCAAGCATGCTGTGAGTAAATCTTAAATTCTTGACCGGATACTTAATCTTGCCGCCTTCAACGAGGAAGGTCCCGTCCCTGGTCATGCCGGTGAAGACAGCGCGCCTGGGTTCGAGGAAGCCGTTCACATAATGGAATCGCCTGACGAAGAGCCCTCGATCGAGGGATTCGATCATCTCCTCTTGGCTCGCCTCGCCGGTTGCCACGAACGTATTCAGCGGCATGGAGGATATCTCCTCGCCGGGGGGCAGCGCATGGCCTGTGGACTCCTTGCCGTCTTTGCGGGCGGTGAGGGAGTCATATACAACACCCTCGGCCACACCCTTCTTGATGAGATCGACACGCTGTTTCGGGACACCCTGGAAATCGAAGGGAAGCGGAAGGCCCCTGGGATCGAGGCCGTCATCCCACATGGATACGTTCTCACCCATGATGGCCTCACCCAGCCTTCCGGACATGAAACTCCTGCCTTCCTGGAAAGGATCGGCACCGAAGCCGATGTAGCAAAGCCAGGTCATGAGCTCATCCAGGGCATATGGGGAAAGAACCACGTCGTACCGGCCCTCCGGCAACTCCCTTGGCTCCTGGCTGTCGGCGCAGACCTTGGTTGCTTCCTCTCCCACACGTTCGGGGTCCAAGTCGGCTATGTCGAGACACGATTGGTCGGCATAGCCGGAGCTTGTCGGTGACATCACGACGGTGTTCATGAAGACCGAAGTATACTTGTGATACTGCTGGGTGCCGAGGGAATTGACGAAGGCCACCTCGCGTGCGGTTGTGGAGTGGGAACCTGCCGCCAGGAAGTTAAGCTTGTCGGCCTCACGAATCAGGGCCTCGACGTTCTTGGCGCGTTTCTCGGCACTGCACTTCTCGGTTGCTTCGTCGAACGTCTCAACCTTCTCTGCGGGGGGGGAGTGGACGAAGGATTCGAAGTTGGGATTGGGGACCTGGGACTCGGCGATCTCCACCGCCCTCCCGGCCAGATGCTTCAGAGCCTCCTCATCCAGGATGTTGGACGATGCCACACCGATCTTTCTGCCCTTTGCCACCCTCAGATAGACTACATTGTCCTTCTCGAACACATTCTGATGTATGGTCGAGTTGGCGAATCTCGTGAGGGCACTGGTGCCGCCCAGCATGATCGCTTCGGCTTGTTCAACCTCGACCATCGATATGATCTTTTTCAGAGTCTCGATTGCTTTTGCTTCACCTAACATCTTAGACACCTACCCTTACTTTTCTGAATCTGGCCGGAGCGGCTCCGTGTGCCACATGTGCCACCTGCATAGGTTCACCTTTACCGCAGTTGGGAATCCCCCAGATGTGCCAGTGGTCCCTGTCGCAGACCGCATCACAGGAAGCCCAGAACTCGGGAGTGATCCCGGTGTAAACAGCGTTCTTCACGATCCCCTGGATCTTCCCGTCCTTTATTCTCCAGGCGATCTCAGTGCCGAACTGGAAGTTGAGGCGCTTATCGTCGATGCTCCAGCTCTTGTTGGAGTCGACCATGATGCCATCCTTGGTGTCCCGAATGAGATCGTCCAGCTTCCACTGCCCGGGCTCGAGGTTTATGTTGGTCATACGGATGAGCGGTATGCGGTTCCAGCCGTCGGCCCTCATGCAGGCATTGCTTCTCTGGTTCAGTTTCGAGGCGGTCTCGCGGGATGTGAGATAGCCCACGAACTGCCCCTTTTCCACCACCGGGGTTCGCTGGGCAGGTACGCCTTCGTCATCGTAGCCGAAGGTCCCCAGGCCCCCTTCACAGGTAGCATCCTGGAAAATCGAGACCTCTTCGGAGCCGTACTTGTAGTTACCCATCTTCTCCACCGTAAGGAAACTCGTGCCGGCGAAACTGGCCTCGGTCCCGAACACCCGGTCCAGCTCGATCGGGTGACCGCAGGATTCATGGATCTGAAGCGCCAGCTGGGAGGCGCCTATGATGAGATCCATCTCACCGCTCGGGCAATCCGGAGCCTTGAGAAGGGCGGCGGCCTCCTCGGCCGTCTTCTCGGCGTTAGCGATGAGATCGAGCTCCTGTATGAATTCATAGCCCCGGGTCGCCGTATCCCCCCAGGATGTCGGGAAGGAGCGCCGTTGGACGTCCCCGTTACTGAGGGCGGTCGCGGTTATGCCTGCTCCGCTTTCGATGATGGTCTGTTCGATGTCCGCACCCTCGGTGCTCAGGAAGACCTTGTCGATGGCGTGGAACTGCATCGAGCCCTCGGCCACCTTGACGGCTTGGTTCTTTCTGATGATCCGGTCCGCCTCCAGGAGAAGTTTGGTCTTCTCCTCCAAGGGGACCTCGAAAGGATTCCTGATTACCTTGGTCTTGTAGGTGTCGACCGCAGGGTCTTCCTCACTCAATACGACATCAAACTTCTTAAGCAGCCTCGTGGCCCTTGCGATCTCTATCGCTTGCCCGGCGACCTTGGCCGCCTCCTCCTCGCTCACCACCGAACTGCTCGAGAAGCCCCAGCTTCCTCCCACGATCGCGCGGATGCCGAGACCCCGGGATGTGGTATCGCTGATCGAGTCCACCGAACCGTTTTTAACCTTG
>JALGWN010000082.1 GCA_025774115.1 bacterium | reverse complement strand
CCACCTGTGATCACCTGCCCGCCCGACGTCGATTATGAATGTGATGAGATGGGCCCCTTCGGTGAGGCCACGGTAGTCGATAACTGCGACCCGGACCCGGTGCTGTCCTATGAGGACTCGGTCACCTTCTATCGTTGTCCCTGGGAATACACCAAGAGACGCACCTGGACGGCGACCGATGCTTGCGGCAACTCCAGTTCGTGTGTGCAGATGATCGACATCCATGACGGCGAACCGCCGGTCATAACCTACTGCCCGCCCGATGTGACGGTGGCCTGTGAGAACGAGATCGACTATTCGGACATGGCTACCGCTGAGGACACGTGTAACCCCGATCCGGACTTATGGTACGAGGCCGGTTCCGAGGCCATGCAGTCCCCGTGTGACTACGTGATCATAAGGGGATGGGAATTCACCGATCACTGCTGCAACAAGATCGCATGCCACCAGAGAATCACGGTCAGGGACACCATGGCACCTGTACTGTTGTGTGCCGAAGATGTGATCATCCCGTGTGACGACCCGGTTGTGTTCACCGATCCCGAGATCACCGACAACTGCGATCGGGAACCGGCGTTCTCGGTCATCTCCACGGACACCGTGCCCGGCCCCGAGCCCTGGGCTTACACCTACACCCGGTGCTGGGAAGGCCTCGATGCGTGCGGTAACGCCGACACCTGCTGCCAGCATGTTTACGAGGAACCGTGCGATTACGGCACCTGCACCTACACCCAGGGCGGCTGGGGCTCCGGATGTCCCGCCCCCCAGCAGGGTGATCCTATGTCAACGCAGCCCGGCTGCATACGGGACCACTACTTCGATATGGTGTTCCCCGACGGCGTTATGATCGGAGACACCACCGGCGTCGGCGGCTATGGTGCCGTCTGGGAAAGCGCGGCCGCCGTCGAGGCATTCCTTCCCGCCGGTGAAACGCCAGCCGCCCTCACCGGGGACCTTATGAATCCCACCGATACGCCTGCGGGTGTGCTGGCAGGCCAGATCCTTGCCCTCAAACTCAACCGCGAGTACTCATGTGCGGGTGTGTTCGAGATTCTCGGGCTTATGCTTGATGTTGAGTGCTACGGCGAATTCGTTATACCGGGAAGGTGCGGGGTGTTCGCGGGGCTCACGGTGGATGAGTTCCTGGCGCTTGCCGACTCGGCGATCGGGGGCTATCCGGGCGTACTCGACGCATATGGGGCGAGTTTCTCCGATGTCAATGAGACCGCGACATGCCTCAACGAGCTCTACGATGAGTGTGAGATGCCTACGGATCCTGAGGTCGGCGATTCTCCGATCCAGGTGATCATTGCTCCCGCACCCGGGGAAGAGATCGTGCCCGACAGGACCGATGGCGACGTGGTCTTGCCTTCTGAGATCAGGGTCAGCAGCCATCCCAATCCTCTCACGGGGAGCACGACCATAAGCTACTCGCTTCCTGCAGATGGAAGAGTCACGATCGAAGTCTACGATATCCATGGAAGAAAGGTCGCAGCGCTCCTTGACGCTCAGAAGTCAGCCGGCTTCCACGGCATCGTCTGGAACGGTATGGACAGCATGGGCAATGCGGCAGCTTCGGGAGTGTATTTCTGCCGTGTGAAGCTCGAGAACGAGCCCACGGTCATGGAGAAGCTGATCAAGCTGTAGTCTTATCCAGTCACCAAGAGGCAAAGCCCGCCTTACCGGCGGGCTTTGCTTTCGGGTTCAGCTACCTCGGTTAACTCTGAATATCAAGACGGGTGAGACCGGCCTCCCGGGCCCACGCCACGGCTTCCGCATACTCTTCCCGGGTAAGTCGCCGGGCGATATCAGGATGTTCGAAGGCCTTATACATCGGTCTGTACTGCGACATGATGTTCAGGTAGGTATCCTTCGGCAGATTCCCTGCAATCCAATCAATCACCTGCCTGGTTCCGCAGACATCATTAGGCATAACAAGATGCCGAATCATGAGTCCCCTATAGATAAGGCCATCGGAACCAGGCTCGGCAACACCGACTTGGCGATGCATCTCGAGCAGCGCAGCCTTGGTAACCTCCGGATAGGTCTCTGCCCCGGAGGAGTACCTAGCCGCCATCTCGCCCCGGGCGTATTTGAAGTCGGGGAGATAGATATCGACAATACCGTCAAGCTTCTCGATGATCTCCGGTTTCTCGAATCCGCAGGTGTTATAGACAACGGGCAGTCTGAGCCCGCGAGCGGCAGCAAGGCCCAGGGCGAGCACGATATGCGCCGAGTAATGCGTAGGGGTGACCACGTTCAGGTTGTGACAACCTCGCTCCTGGAGATCGAGCATCATTTCCGCGAGTTCGGTAATCGTCCGCGTCTCTCCCCTACCCTCCAGACTTATGTCCCAGTTAATGCAGAAGACGCAGCGGAGCCCGCAATTGGAAAAGAAGACCGTTCCCGACCCACCCTCGCCGACCAGGGGTTTCTCCTCACCGAAATGGGGATGATACGAGGCAATCTCGAGCTTCGAGGATGCTCTGCAGAAGCCTTCCTCCCCCTCAAGTCGATTGACTCCACACTCGCGCGGGCAAAGACCGCACCGTTCCATCAGCGCCCAGAGAGCCTCCCCCCGTCGCTTGAGCTCCCCGCTTCTCTGGAGGGCCAGATAACCCGGCACGAAGCCGGGAGCTATGGCGGGGCTATTTTCGCCCTTCTTTCGGGCGAATGGCCAGCCCATACCGGAAAAGACGACTCCGCCGATACCGAGATACATCGCGGTCCTTACGAAATCACGCCTTGACGCTTCCATGGCTCATCCATCCCGTGCGCCACCCTTACACTCCTCCGGCTAAGTGCCTTTGGCGGTCCGCTTAATCTTCGCCCATGTATCCCGCAGCATTACGGTACGATTGAAAACAAGATGTCCAGGCCCGGAATCAACCGAATCCAGACAGAAATAGCCCAGCCTCTCGAACTGCAACCTCGCTCCCGGGTCCACCTTGCCAAGGCCGGGCTCGACCCGGCAGGTTTCGATGACGTTCACCGAGTCGGGATTGAGGTAGTCAGTGAGCTCTTTGCCGTCGTCCACAGCCAGCGGGTTGCGCTTGGTGAAGAGCGTATCGTAGAGCCGCACCTCTGCCGGAAGCGAGTGTTCGGCCGATACCCAATGAAGTGTGGCCTTGACTTTCCTCCCATCGGGTGAATCCCCACCTCGTGTGGCCGGATCGTAAGTGCACCGGAGCTCCACCACCTCACCGGTCTTCTCATCCTTGACAACATCGACACATTTCACGAAGTAGGCATACCGAAGCCTGACCTCCCGCCCGGGTGTCAGTCTATAGAACTTCTTGGGAGGATCCTCCATGAAGTCATCCCGTTCTATATACAGCACCCTCGAAAACGGCACCTTGCGGGTTCCGGTCGAAGCATCTTCGGGATTGTTGATGGCATCGAGATCCTCGACCCGGTCCTCCGGATAATTCTCTATGACCACGCGCAAGGGCCTTAGGACGGCCATGACCCTCGGTGCAGACTTGTTCAGATGCTCGCGCACGCAGAACTCCAGCAGCGCGAAATCCACTATGCTGTCCGCCTTGGCAACCCCGATACGGTCGCAGAAGCTACGAATAGCCTCGTGGGGGTAACCCCTCCTGCGCATACCTATCAGTGTAGGCATACGGGGATCGTCCCATCCGCTTACGTATCCCTCCTCAACCATCCGCCTGAGAATGCGTTTGCTGAGGACCGTATGGCTCAGGTTCAGCCTGGCGAATTCGATCTGTTGGGGGCTGTGGACACCCAGCTGATCCAGGAACCAGTCATAGAGCGGCCGGTTATCCTCGAACTCGAGGCTGCAGAGCGAATGCGTTATTCCCTCTATCGAATCCGAGAGGCAATGGGTGAAATCATACATCGGGTAAATGCACCAGCGGTTGCCGGTCCTGTGATGTTCTGCATGCAGAACCCGGTATATCACGGGGTCACGCATGTTTATATTGGATGAGGCCATGTCTATCTTGGCCCGAAGCGTCCGCGAACCGTCGGGGAACTCACCCGCCCTCATTCGCTCAAAGATGGCGAGATTCTCGTCAACCGATCGATCCCGGTACGGACTGTTCCTACCGGGTCGGGTCAGAGTGCCCCTGTATTCCCGGATCTCATCCTGACTGAGATCGCAGACATAGGCTTTGCCCATCCCGATCAGCTGGATAGCATAGGCGTGCAGTTTCTCGAAGTAGTCCGATGCGAAGTAACAGCGGTCTTCCCAGTCAAACCCCATCCACCGGATGTCCCGTTCTATCGCCTGTACGAATTCCTGGCTTTCCTTGCATGGATTGGTATCGTCGAATCTCAGATTGTAGAGCCCGCCGTAGTCTTCAGCGATACCGAAATCTATACAGAAAGCCTTTGCATGCCCGATATGGAGGTACCCACTCGGCTCAGGCGGGAATCTTGTGTGCACGCGTCCGCCATACTTGCCCGTACGTAGATCTTCATCGACCATCTGTCTTATGAAATCCTTGGATTCCGAGGCAGCCGGTCTCTCACCGTCCGCCGGCTCGCCTTCCCGCTTGCGGCTGTCATTCATTTTCATTCTCCGGTAATGTCAGACCCCCCCCATCCCGTAGCGCTCATCCCATCGGCTATATTAGATATAAACCCGACTTTGTTGTCAACCCAACACTGGAGCGCGCGCATGCGGAGCAAGCCCTCTACCGGGTTAGTGCCATAATGAGGTCGCGAGCAGCCGGATAAGCAGCGATAAGCTTATCTCTATCGCCATCTTCGTAGTCGGCCATGTCAAAACCCGGTGCCGTTGTCGTACCGAGCAAGCCAAACCTGCCTCCCGCGGCCAGCCTTGCCCCCTGCCACACCCCTCTTCTCACAGCAATCTGTAATGTCATATTGTGCAACAGGTTATGCCCTAACGTTATAGTGTCCATCGAGCCGTCGGGAAGAAGCTGAAGCATCTCCACGGGATCTCCAAGGTAGAAATGATAGACCTCGTCCATGGCCAGACGATGAAGCGCTGAGAACGTATCCGGTGTAAGCATATAGTAGATTGCGGCCCCTATATCACGCCGCGCCCCATACCGGCCCGGCAGGGCCGGCCCGGCGATTGACTCATCCGACCGGTACGTCTCACAGTAGTAGCCACCTTCAGGAGCCAGAGGCTTCAGATTGAGGAGATCAATGATACGTTGAGGTGTCAGCATGTCACTCCTCCGAATGATCCGACTACATATGCCGGATGACCTTATGATAGATGATCCGCCTGAAGGGGTCAAGTTAAAGGGGTCAGGTCGTCTCTTGACGCTTCTTGTACCGCAAGAAGCGTCAAGAGACGACCTGCCCCCTTCTTTTCCCTTCTTTTCGGCTTGACGCATGCACTGGCGCAACCTATGATCCGACTTGAGTGCTCTGTTCTTACTTGGTTAGGGCCTTCTCTCGGCCCTGGGAGGCACCATGGTGAAGCCAAAGACCGCAACCGATAACGATGAAAAGAAGGTCCCGACGTCCACCAAGGTGATTGTCACAAACGCCAGAGCTCTGGAGAAGAAATACGGTCGACGGGTATCTGAGATCCGTCATGCCGTTGCAGGTCTGATTCAAGCCGACAGCAAGAAGGGGCTTACGACGGAGCTCATCGAAATCGACAATCGCAAACAGATGAGGAAGCTGAAGACCTCCGCGGTCCAGGACGCGTCGAGCTGCCGAGAGAACAAGGAGGCCATCGACGGGGTCTATCGGGCTATGCTTCCTGACTATATAATGATCCTCGGATCCCGGGACGTCGTACCCCACAATGACCCCAAGAACCCGATATACGGACCGAACGATCCCGACCAATACGCTTATGGCGACCTTGCCTATGCGTCTGACGCACCGTACAGTCAGAATCCCGAAAGCTTCATCAGTCCAACAAGGGTGGTCGGCCGGCTCCCTGACATCCCGAATTCCGAGGACCCTTCTTACCTCATCGGTCTTCTCCGCAACGCCTCACACTGGTCCACGAAGAGGATGGATGACTACCTCTCATATTTCGCGGTAAGCGCGTACGTATGGCGACATTCCACAGACCTTAGTCTGAAGAAGATCTTCGGTTCGGCCGGAGCTCTGAATCTCTCACCACCCGACAGTTACAAGTGGAAGCGGGCGGCCCTATCGGCGCTGTCCCACTTCATCAACTGCCATGGCGCCCCGGCTGACTGTCGGTACTACGGCGAGAAGGGCAAGGACTATCCAATAGCCCACGATGCCGGTCATATCGACGGCAAGGTTCGGGAAGGAACCGTGGTTGCGGCGGAGTGCTGCTACGGGGCAGAACTCTATGATCCCGGAATCTCCGAAGGCCAGCCGGGCATACCCTTCATCTATCTGGCGTCGAAGGCCTATGGATTCCTGGGGAGTTCGACAATATCTTACGGCCCCGCCGAAGGCAACGGCGCCGCCGACCTCATATGCCGGTTCTTCATGAACCGGATCCTCGGTGGTGCCTCACTGGGGCGCGCTGCCCTTCTGGCACGCCAGGATTTCGTAGATGCCAATCCTACCCTCGACCCGGTGGATCTGAAGACCATCGCCCAGTTTGTTTTGCTCGGCGACCCATCGATCCATCCCGTGGAGCCGTCCAGGACCGGGGTCGGCATAGCTCCCCCCGGCAAAAGCATCAACCGCAAGGCCGTCGATATGGTCGCGGACCGCGCAAGCAGGAGGCGGCATCTGGCCAGAAGGGGTCTCATGATCGGCCAGTCCACCCGCTATGCCCGAAGGGCGGCAAGGGTACGGCCTTCGCCTTCCCTGAGGAAACAGCTGGACGACATCGTCAAGAAAGCCAAGATAGCCGAACCCATTGTCACCACATACCGTGTGGGTGGCGCTGCTCTTCCCAAGGACATCAGAGCCGCATTCGCCGCCGCGAAGCCGCCAATCGAGGTGTTCCATGTCGTGGCCGGACGCACGGAAAGGAAACCTGCATTCATCCCTGATGTCGCGGTCCTGGTAGCAAGGGTTGAGGCAGGCGAACTCAAGAGCTACAGGCTTCTCCATAGCAGGTAGGATGGAACTCTCAGGAAGCGTCGTCAGGAAACCGTTCGCGGAAGGGACAAAGAGCGAGCGGACCGCGATTTACCTTATCGCCGACCAGAGGCACTACCTCCTCCGCCGCGAGGGAGGCAACCCTTTTCATGATCCCATCCTCGAGGCCCTGGCCGGGAGCAAGATCCGCTGCGAGGGCAGCCTTCACGGCTATACCCTGATCATGACCTCCTACGAGGTTTTGCCGTAGCGTTGCCATTCCCGTGGCAACGAACGTTCCCGGCAGCGTCGTGTCTCCGTTCACCACGAAACCCGGGGTTGGCTTCGCCATATAGAGTCGGGCATGGAAACCCAATGGTACTTAGGTATGACCGGTATCTGAGTTTTACGCAGGAGGGTCCGGCCGGATTCACGACCCGGCCGGACCCTTGCTCTCGGAGCTGACCCCTTGACTACCCTCTTGCTACAAGACACCCCCTATAGTTTCATGAGTTTCTGCATAAGCATCGGCTGACCGTTGACGCGCAGTCTACAGAAGTAGACTCCGGCACCCACCCGGTTGCCGTGCTCATCTGAACCTTTCCAGTCAGTAGTGTGATAGCCTGCACTCAGGCGGCCGCTCATCAAGGCCGTCACCTTGCGACCCTGGACGTCATATATGTCCAGTGACACATCCGCTCCGGCGGGAAGCGCAAGACGGATGCTGGTACCGACCTGAAGCGGGTTGGGCCTCACGGTTAGTTCCAGTCTCTCGGGCAGCACCTCGCTTACAGGCTCACCCGTGTCCTCACCCTCCGGATCGCTCGTAAGCCCGGTGGGGGCCGGCGACTGTATGAACCGGCCGCCGCAATCGCTGTAGAGCCAGTTAAGATATGTGGCCGTGGCCCACAGATGGTTTATGTTGGCTCCATATGCCCTCACAGCCGCTGTATTGCCGGCCACTCCCTGGTCGGCCACCGCGAGGAACTCATCCACCGTGAGTCCGCCGAAGTACAACACACTGTCGGGGATCATGAACGTGCCATAACATGCATCGGGACCTCCATAACCCAGGCTGGCCAGATAACCTGCACACGAGAACTCGCGGTTGAGCCTCAGGGCGAGGATCTCGCCGGCCAACACGCCGAGCTCGTTACGCTCGGGATCGACGTAATTACGCCTCAACGGCCATGGTATGCCGTAACCGCAGCCAAACTCCTCAACAGCCTCGGGACTCGTCCAGGTGGCCGTATAGCGGCTCGGATCGCCTACCACGACGCCCTGAGGGAACACATCGTAGAAGTACTCGTCCCTTATGCAGGCCGGCTTGGTCGAGATCTCCCGGTTCTCATCCTCGAGACATGCCGTACCCCAATCCCAGCACGCGAAGGTGCAGTATGGCTCGGGCTCGGCCTCCACGGTTATGGTCTGACAGCACTCGTTGGAGACATTGCCGCACTCGTCGACGACTATCCAGCACTGGGTGAAGGTCTCCTGACCATCAGCAGCGGGCCCGGTGAAGCTCTCCAGGGTCTGCAACTCACCACCCACCAGACAGTTGTCGGTCACCTCCGGCTCGTCGAAGATGACGGGGCTGCCAAACGGCACTGACTTATCGGGCACACATATGAGCACTGGAGGCTCCGTATCCACCATGCGTATAATCGTCTGGCAGACCGCCTCAGAAACATTTCCACAGGCGTCACGCGCAATCCAACACCTCGTATGTGTCTCTTCACACATCTCCGGTCCGGGATCGATGGTAGTCGACTGGATCTCCACGACAGGCTCGGGATCGCAGTTATCCGATACACCGGGCTCCGTGAATTCGATCGGCGCATTACACGCCACCCGGAGGTCTTCAACTTCAGTGAGGACCGGTGCTTCGGTGTCGACTATTCTTACCACGGTCTGGTAGCAGACTTCCGATGCGTTGCCGCAGGCATCGATCGCCACCCAGCCCTTGGTGTGTATCTCCTGGCAGGGTATGTCCCCAGCCACTATGTCGTAAGACAAAAGCTCCACCGCGGGACTCGGGTCACAGTTGTCTGTGGCCACAGGATCCGGCATCACTACCGCCTCGTTGCAACCCACGGTATCGTTGGGAGCACAGGTCAAGACCGGCGGTGTCGTGTCTTCCACTCTTACAATCTGCACGCAGGAGCTGGAGTTGCCGGTCGCATCCGTCACCGTCCAGGTACGTTCAATCGTATAGGTCTGCGTACAGGGCGACGGGATGACGATGTCCGAGAAGGATACCACAGGATCGGGATCGCAGTTGTCCGTCACGATCGGTAAACCGAACACCACAGTCTCATCGCATTCGAATGTGGCGTCGGCCGGACATATGATCTCGGGCGGGGTCGTGTCGATTACCGTCAGGATCTGCTGACATACGGCCTCATTACCGCAATCGTCGGTTGCGGTCCAGGTCCTGATCAGTGTGTAGTTCTCGGAAGAGCCGTTTATCTTTTCCTCGTTGAAGACGATATCCACATCCTCATCGCAGTTGTCCTCAGCCAGCATCACAGGAGGATCCTGAACGTTGTCACACTCCACGGTGGCGTCCGCCGGACAATCGGTCACGAAGTATGGCGGTGTCGTATCCTCAATATTGATACGCTGCACACACGAACTCGAGTTGCCGCAGGCATCCGTGGCCGTCCACGTACGCTCAATGGTGTAGGCCTGCGGACAGGCACCGGGCACGGTGTTGTCCTCGGATGTGATCGCAGGTTCCGGATCGCAGTTGTCAGTCGCTGTGGCACCTGCTGTCTCACCGATATCGTCACACTCGAACGTTTCATCAGCCGGACAGGTGATCTCAGGAGGCGTGCTGTCCTCTACCGTGAGTGTCTGCTCGCACTTGGTCTCATTGCCGCAGGCGTCCGTGGCCGTCCATACACGGAGGAGTGTGTAACTCTGCGGACACGGCCCAGGTGACTC
>JALGWN010000081.1 GCA_025774115.1 bacterium | reverse complement strand
CGGCAGTCCTCCCTCCCAGCCAGAAGGTCACGGTCGATAATGGAAAAGAACAAAGAAGTAGAACAAGATGAGCATAACAAAAGCCCGGGCATTAGGCAACGCCCGTCTCGATGGCCCTATCTTCCGAAGTACGACTTGATCCTGCCCCAGCCCGTCGGCCGGGTGGACACTCCACAGTCAATCGCGGCCACGAGCAGCCCTACTCCTTGGCCTTTTTTGCGACGTCTTTGAGGGTTTTCTGAAATTCCCTATTCTGGGGGGCGAGCTCCACCGCCTTCCGGAGCTCCGCCAGGGCAAGGTCGAGCTTCCCCTGAATCTCATAGACCATCCCCAGACGCCAATGGGCTGAGGCCCAGCTGGGGGCGTTGGGAGGGGCTTCAACCTCCAAGTAACGCTTGAAGCACCGCTCGGCCTCATCAATATTGCTTTCGGTGACCACACAGATCTTGCCGACTTGAAAAACGGCGTTCAACTCATCCGGTTTGTTCGCGAGAATATCTCTGAATACCTCAACAGCCTTGTCATATTGCTCGCTTCTCTCAAGGAAGTAGCCAAGGGCATAGCGGGCATAGAAGGTGCTCGACGTATCCAGTTCCACCGCCCTCATCAGAGCGGTTTCCGCCCTATCCAGGTCTTCCTCCCGTTCATAAACGCTCGCCCACGCGTAGGCACCATAGAGCGAGTCCTGCTGCTCCACGATATGCGCCTGCTGCTTGCCCTCATCACGATCCCCACCCACAATCCCGGGGGCCGCTATGAGATACATGCTGAGTTCCAGTCTGGCCTCGACATTGCTTGAATCGCAAGCCAGGGCTTTTTCATAGGTGGATCTGCTCTTCCTGGCGTACCGAAAGGCATTTATGACACCCGACTCCATCGCCTTGGCCAGATATGCCCTCGCCAACCAGAGATAGTAGTCCGAAATGGAATCGTTGAGCTCGATCGCCCGCTCACCGTGCTTCTTGGCCTCGTCGTGCTTCTGCATACGCAGCAAGACCTTGGTCATAAGATGATGTACTTCGTCGTTCGCCTCATCGGCTTCGAGGACCCGCCGAAGGAGGGGAAGCGCCGCATCGTTCTTCCGGTTCTCCACGAGATCCCTGGCTTCATCCACCAGCGGATCGCCGGCAAGACCCGTTGAGGCCGCCATCAACACACACACGGCTGCGAGGACCGATAGCACCCTGAAGCGTCTTAAGATGGAACCCCCGGGGGCCGTCTCGTGGTTTCTCCTATCCCGGATTATTCGCAAACTTCGTCGCGAGGTGCCGGAGATGTCGAGCCGACCGGAGGCGTATCTGAGTGATACGTCGAGGAGCGGCGAGCGAGGATGACGCCGCCAGTGCCGGCAGATACGGCCCCGCAGCAGAGGGCTTGTGAATAATCCGGGCTGGAATCGAAAACAGGGATTGCCGATGAAACTGATAGAGATATCCACTCGCCGCCGTGTCACGATAGCGATGTTCACGCTGGCGGTCGTGCTTTTCGGGATTGTATCCTTCCTCAGACTCAACATAAATCTGCTGCCGGACCTCACCTACCCGACACTGACCATCCGGACCGAATACACCGGTGCCGCCCCCGCCGAGGTGGAAAACCTCATATCCAAGCCCATCGAGGAGGCCATTGGGGTTGTAAAGAACGTGAACCGTGTGAGCTCCATCTCACGCTCCGGCCAGTCCGATGTGATGCTGGAGTTCGAATGGGGTACCAATATGGACTATGCCGGGCTTGATGTACGGGAGAAGCTCGACGCGCTTGAACTCCCGCTCGAAGTCCAGAGACCGTCCGTTTTGCGCTTCGATCCTTCACTCGATCCCATAATGCGCTTCGGACTTTACTTCGAGCCCGGCAGCGAACCACAGGAGGCACCGGAGAGCGTCGATCCGGGGCAGATGGCGCAGGTCGCCACCTATACCGATCGCGCCGCACTTCCGGCCTTCGATGAGGAGAGCCTCAAGGCGCTCCGGCGTTTCGCAGAAGAGCAGATAAAGAAGGAGCTCGAATCCGCGCAGGGAGTTGCCGCCGTCAAGGTAAGCGGCGGTCTGGAGGATGAGATACAGGTGCTCATAGATCAGGCCCGGATGGCCCAGATTCAGCTTCCGGTCGAGGCCCTTGCCCGCCAGCTCGGCGACGAGAACGTCAACCTCTCAGGCGGCCGCCTGGAGGAAGGGACGCGCCAGTACCTGGTCCGCACGCTAAACGAATTCCGTTCGGTGGACGAGATCGGGGATGTGATCGTTGCTCATCGAGGCGGGAGGCCGGTCTATCTTAAGGATATCGCCACCGTCCGCCACGGCTATAAAGAGCGCGAGGCCGTGACCAGGCTTGATGGAATGGAAGCCGTCGAGATCGCTATCTACAAGGAAGGCGATGCCAATACGGTCTCGGTCGCTGAAGAGGTCGAGAGCCGGCTCGCCCGCGTGCGCGGCATTCTTCCGGCCGGGGTGAGGCTCACCAAGGTCTACGATCAGTCCACCTTTATCGGCCAGTCGGTAAATGAGGTAATCCTTGCAGGCATCATAGGCGGTCTGCTTGCCGTCATCATACTCTATTTCTTCCTCAGAAGTTTCGCCGCCACCGTGATCATATCCTTCTCCATTCCGGTATCGGTGATAGCGACCTTTAACCTGATGTACGGGGCCGATATCACCCTCAACATCATGTCGCTCGGGGGCATAGCCCTCGGAATGGGCATGCTCCTGGATAACTCCATCGTGGTGCTTGAAAACATCGCCCGCCACCGGGGTATGGGGAAAGACCCCCTCGCCGCAGCCAATGAGGGCGCAAGCGAGGTGGCAAATGCGGTGGTTGCGGCGACACTCACCACGATCGCCGTGTTCTTCCCGCTTGTGTTCGTAAAAGGCATCGCCGGCCAGCTCTTCCGCGATCAGGCGCTCACCGTGACCTTCGCGCTCCTTGCATCACTCGTTGTTGCCGTGACCCTGATACCTATGCTTGCAGCCCTTCGGGGGAGGGGGGAGGCCGGAGCCGAGGCCCTCGCACCTGCGGAGGTCTCACTACCCACCGGCAGGTTCGCGCGGATCAAACGCATAGGCAGAAAGATCAGGCGGACACTTGTTACATCGGTTCCCGTCTTCGGAGTGAGGACCGTGACCGGGGCAAGCCGCGTGCTCTCACGGGTAACACTCTTCCTCATAAACCCGCTCGTTAATCTCTTCCAGCGAGGCTATCGTTATATCGACGAGCGCTATCCTCTCGTACTCGCCTGGGCTCTTTCCCACAGAGCCACCGTCGTGGGGACAGCCGTCGTGCTCTTCATAGCCTCGGTGGCGCTCATACCCGTACTGGGTGTGGAGCTCATTCCGCAGCTCTCGCAGGGTGAGTTCCGGGTGGAAGTGCGCCTCCCTCCCGGGACCCCGCTCGAAGTGACCGACGCGGCCGTCACTTTTGTCCAGGGTGTTGCGGGGGACATGGGCCGGGTGATGACCAGTTTCTCTGTGGCCGGTACCGGTAACCGCATGGATGCAAATCCGGATCAGGGCGGTGAGAACTGGGGCGAGCTGGCCGTGGTCTTAAGGCCGGGCTCGACCCGTGAAGATGAGGAAGCCGTGATGGCCCGGCTCAGGGACGCAATGAAAGACATGCCAGGTGTTCGGTACAAGTTCTCGCGGCCCACGCTCTTTACCTTCAGGACACCGATTGAGATAGAGATCGCCGGTTACGAACTGGACAACCTCAAACGCATAAGCAATGAGCTCGCAGGCAAGCTCTCCTCGTCTCCCAGGTTTGCCGATGTCAAGTCCACCATGGAAAGCGGGCACCCCGAGATCCGGATCCGGTTCGACCGCGAGCGGGCAGCGGCGCTGGGACTCCCCGTTTATCAGATTGCCGACCGCGTCGTAAACAACGTGCGGGGTGAGGTGGCAACCCGCTACTCCTGGCATGACCGCAAGATCGACGTACTCGTACGCGCCCGCGAGGAGGACAGGAGTTCTATTAAGAAGATCGGGCAGCTTCTCGTTAACCCCGAAAGCGACCGGCCGATCCCGCTTGAGGCGGTTGCGGATATAACTGTGGATACCGGTCCCGGCGAGATAAGGCGTATGGACCAGGAGCGCGTAGCTCTCGTCACGGCCAACCTTGCCTACGGCGATCTCGGGACGGCTGCCCGGGAGATCAACTCGATCATCGACCGCACGGCGATCCCTCCATCGATCGGAGTGAGACTCGCCGGTCAGAACGAAGAGATGTCGATGTCCTTTAAGTCGCTTCAGTTTGCACTCCTCTTGGCTGTCTTTCTCGTTTATCTCGTCATGGCCTCCCAGTTCGAATCGTTCCTGCACCCGTTCGTGATCCTCCTTACCATCCCGCTTGCCTTGATAGGTGCCGTTCTGGCGCTCGCCGTAACAGGGTCCACTATAAGCGTCGTGGTGTTCATAGGTGCGATTCTCCTGGCCGGCATAGTTGTCAATAACGCCATCGTACTCATAGATCTCATAAACCAGCTCAGGGCCAAGGGCATGGCAAAACTGGATGCCATCATGGAAGGCGGGGGGCTCCGTCTGCGGCCGATCTTAATGACGACTGTCACCACAACGCTGGCTCTCCTGCCTCTGGCCTTAGGATTCGGGGAGGGCTCCGAGATCCGCGCCCCCATGGCAATCACCGTGATCGGAGGCCTTACGGTCTCCACCCTGCTCACGCTGGTTGTGATCCCGGTGGTTTACTCGGTCCTGGACAGGAAACCTTAGAAGGTGTCGCGATGAACCTTACCCGGGGCGCGCTCAGAAGACCTGTTACCACCCTCATGGTCTTCGCATGCTTCGTCGTAATAGGCATCATCTCGAGTCAGATGTTACCGCTCGAGTTCTTCCCAGATGTGGATGCACCCTTCTTGGGGGTGGATATTCCTTACCCCGGGTCCACCCCCGAGGAGGTCGAACGCCGGATCACCCGGCCCGCCGAAGAGGTGCTCGCTACGATAAGCGAAGTTAAGCGCATGACCTCTTACTCCCATGAAGGCGGCGCCTGGGTCGAGATGGAGTTCGATTGGGGTATAGATTCGAACATAAAAGCCCTCGAAGCTAGGGAGAAACTCGAGGGCATAAGACATCTCCTGCCGGACGATCTGGAACGCTTCTATGTACGTAAATGGTCGAGCGCCGACATGCAGATGCTCATGGTGAGGATATCGAGCGAGCGGGATCTTTCCAGTTCTTACGATATGCTCAATCGGAACCTTAAGCGCCGCATCGAGCGCATTCCGGGAGTCTCCAAGGTCGACCTCTACGGAGTGGAGAAGAAGGAAATCCGGATAAACCTCCAGGCCGATCGCATCATAGCCCACCGGGTGGATGTGGCCGGCCTGGTGGAGGAGCTCCAGCGGAGCAACTTCCTGGTCACTGCGGGTAAGATCACCGATGGCGGTGAGCGTCTGGTGGTGCGCCCCGTAGGGGAGCTCACCGATGTCGAAGAGATCCGAAACCTCGTCGTAGGGGGGGGCAACATCAGGCTCAAGGACATTGCCGATGTGACCTATGAGAAGCCCGTACTCAACTATGGTAGGCACCTCGACCGCAGGTATGCCATCGGGCTCGATGTATTCAAGGAGGGCGGCGCCAATACGGTCGAGGTGGCCGAGCGTGTCGTAAACGAGATCCATGACGTTGCGCGCTTGCCGGAGATGACGGGCATACGGATCTTCTATCTCGACAACATGGCCGAGGGTATCGTGAGCTCCCTCAATGAGCTCCTGAAGTCGGGTGTGTTGGGTGGTCTCCTCGCCATGGTTGTGCTTTTCTTCTTCCTTAGGCGCCTGGGGACGACCCTGATTGTGGCCCTGGCCGTGCCGTTCTCGCTGCTTGTCACCATGGCATGCATGTACTTCATGGGGGTGTCGCTCAATATCTTAAGCATGATGGGGCTCATGCTTGCGGTGGGGATGCTCGTGGACAATGCCGTCGTGGTGACGGAGAGTATCCACAGGCATCAACTTATCGATGAAAAACCCGGACGGGGCTCCATCATTACAGGCGTAAGCGAGGTGAGCCTTGCCATAACCGCCGGGACGCTCACTACGGCGATCGTCTTTCTTCCCAACATCGTGAGTCCCAACAACCAGATATCGATTTACTTGAAGCACGTGGCGATAGCACTGGTTATCGCCCTCGGCTCTTCGCTCATTCTGGCGCAGACCATTGTCCCGCTCCTTGTGTCGCGGGTTAAGCCGCCCAAGCGGGGGGTGAAGAAGACGGTCGTGGACCGGATGATAGGGAGGTACCGAAGGGTGCTCGAATGGTCGCTGGGCCACAGACGGGCTTCGGTGGGACTCATACTCCTTGTGCTCTTAAGCATCGCGGTCCCCATGAGCATCGTCAAACAGAACATGTTCGATGAGCCTGCGGACAGGCGGCTCCGCCTTCACTACCATATCAACGGTTTCTACACCGTGGACAAGGTGGAGGAAATCGTCTATCTCTACGAAGACTATCTCTTCGAGCACCAGGATGAGTTTGAGATCGAGTCGGTCTATTCCTACTATCAGGGTAACTACGCTTCCTCCACCGTGCTCCTTAAGAAGGGGAAGGGAGCCAACAAGTCCATGGATGAGATAAAGGAAGCCATCCGCGACAGCCTCCCGCGCACACCCTATACCGATCCCTCCTTCGAATGGCATAGCCAGAGTGGGGAGGGCCAGTCCATACGTATACAGCTCTCAGGCAAGTCGAGCCGGCAGCTCGAGAAGATCTCCCGTGAGGTCGCTTGGGTCCTGGATCAGGTGGACGGCCTCACCGATGCACGGAGTGAAGCCGAGACGGGCGATGAGGAAGTGCATGTGGTTGTCGATCGCGACCGGGCCGCCAATTACGGGCTTTCCAGCATGGAGGTGGCCCAGGTGGTGTCGGCTGCCATGAGGGGTATGAACCTGAGGCCCTTCCAGGGGGAAGACGGTGAGGTCCCGGTAAGACTGGAGTTCCAGGAGGAGGACAGGCAGACCCTTGAAAATCTCGAAAACCTCCCGCTTGTAGGCGGGACCGATCAGCAGGTGAAACTCGCCGCCGTGGCCGATTTCAGGGTGAGGCGCGGCCCTCAGAACATAACGCGGGAGAACCGGACCACATCGATAGGGGTGACGGCCAACCTCGATGACATCACGATGGAAGAGGCGAGAGAGAGGATCGGACAGGTCCTGGGCCGGTTCAATTTCCCTCCAGGTTATACCTGGGACTACGGCGAGCGCTTCGACCATGAGCAGGAGGCCTTCCGGACCATGCTGATAAACCTGGCTTTGGCCCTTGCCTTGATTTACTTTGTAATGGCGGCTCTCTTCGAGTCACTCCTCTTTCCGGCCGCCATATGGACCCAGATCGTGTTTGCCATTGTAGGGGTTTACTGGTTCTTCCTTGTAACGGGCACAACGATGTCGCTCATGGCGATGATCGGGATTTTGATCCTGATCGGGGTGGTGGTGAATAACGGGATCGTCTTGATCGACTATGTAAACCAGCTCAGGGCCAAGGGCTTGGGGCGCCGGGAGGCCCTGGTGGAAGCTGGTGCAGCACGGCTTCGGCCTATCCTCATGACGGCGGGTACGACGGTCTTGAGTCTTGTGCCGCTCTGCTTCGTGACGACCAATATAGGCGGAAGCGGTGGGCCGCCCTATTTCCCGATGGCCCGTGCCATCGTGGGCGGACTTGCATTCTCGACCATCATCACACTGCTTGTATTGCCCACAATCTATGTGCTCCTGGACGACCTCCGCAACTGGTCCTCCCGCATCTGGTCCATGGGTAGATCTGTGTAGCGTCGTCACTCCCGTGGCGACGAATGGTCTGCGTAGCATCGGGGTTCCATCCCCGACGGTCGGTCGGGTCTCTGCGCCCGACGGCTTTCATCTACTCGTATCTCTTCAGAAGCCCGGTGTGCTCGTTGAACTCCCTTATCTTCTCATCCCATTCCTTATAGGAGTTCAAACGGTCCGTCCAGTAGTTGTCGTCGTACCACTGGGCGTCGAGCTCCTCAATTGTTTTACCCTGCTGCTCGATCCAGGTGAAGTACTTGAGATTGTGCATCCGGCGTTTGTCCCAGTAGGAGAGCTCAAGCATCCAGTCCATGGTCTGGCCCATGAGGCAGGCATCGAAATCCTTGGCCGCGTCGGTCTCCGAATACTCCCCATGCTCTTTATGCATCTCTCTGAGCCTCGAACCATAGAGATCCATCGAGTCGGTGGCGACTGTGAAAACGATATCATTCTCATTCATCTCATAATACTTGGCCATCTTCATAGCGCCGAGTAGGTTGGCTATGGAGGAGATGCCGAAGAGGTCAAGGTGCTCGGCAAATTCCCGGGCTACACCCATCTTCTCCAGATACTTCCGCCCCGCCGGTTCGTTAAAGAGCCTTGTGATCCTCATGCAGTGGTTGTCGTCGATGTCGGCGACCATGTCCATGTTCTTTATATTGTGGATCCATGGTACGTGTTTGTCCCCGATTCCCTCGATCCTGTGCGCGCCGTAGCCGTTATAGAGCAGGGTGGGACACTGGAGGGCTTCACCCGCGCCAACCTTGACCCTGGGGAACGTCTCTCTTATATAGTCCGCACACCCCAAGGTGCCCGCCGATCCCTGGGTGAGGAAGAGGGCGCTGAAGCGCTGGCCCCCTTTGTTCTCATCGTTGAAGACCTCCTCCATCGCGGGGCCCGTCACTGCGTAGTGCCATATAGCATTGCCCATCTCATCGAATTGGTTGAGGACCACTATCTCATCGGGTCGCGCGGCCTTGAGCTCCTTGGTCTTGTCATAGACCTCCTTGACATTGCTCTCGCTGCCGGGGGTTGCATAGATCTCCGAGCCCACCTCTTTGAGCCACTCGAACCGCTCCGGTGACATGCCCTCGGGGAGCACTGCAATCGAAGGGCATGCAAGGAGGTATGCGTCATAGGCCCCACCTCGGCAGTAGTTGCCGGTCGAGGGCCAAAGTGCTTTCTGCCGTGTAGGATCGAACTCACCATGCACCAGCTTCTCCACCAGTGGCCCGAAGGTCGCCCCCACTTTGTGGGCGCCCGTGGGGAAGTACTTGCCGAGGAGTATGATTATTCGCGCGCGGACCCCTGTTATCTCCTTTGGGATCTCCAGGTAGTTCACGCCGCCGAAGCCGCCCCCGTGCTTCACAGGTTCATTCTTCCAGGTGATCCTGAACAGATTTCTCGAGTGGAGATCCCAGAGACCGATGTCTCCGAGCTCGTCCCGGATGCCTTGCGGGATCGTCTCCGGGTTTCTCATCTGCTCGTAGGTAGGAATGATGATGTCCCGCTCTTTGCATCGCGTGATGGTGTTCTTGAGAACCTCTTCTTTGGTGGGCATGCTTCTTCGCTCCTCCCATTTGTGCCGGCGGCATCTGCCCGGCATCATCATAATCTCTTGTTGGAGAATACTCTAACAACCTTGAGGCGCTAAATCAATCACCCGGTCGCACGGCCGGCTCCTCAGGTGGGGGTGGTTGGATCCGCTTCCGACCTGCCGGCAGTTGTAGATAACCCTAAGTCCACTGAATACGCCCCTCCACCGATAGTTGTTCCTCATACTATGCAATACCGCACGCTTCCATGCATTATGGAACTTTTGTGATTTTAACAGTTGACACAATAAACCTGGCGTGATACAGTCCGCAACAGAGAGCAAAAAGCACCAGTGCAGAGCAGCCAAAGGGAATCTACATCATGCCGCACCAACTGGGTCGGCCCTGAGCTGCTTTTCATTAACCCCGTGCTCTGCGCGCCGGCAGACCAATGTGGTTGGTTCCAGAAAAGTGAATAGCATCCGGACGCTGGAAGTGCCTATCATAGGTTGAGTACCTCCTCAACCTCCGAGAACTGAAGTTAGACCCAGTTACTCGTACAGGGTGTGCAGCACGGATGTTAAAGGGCTGCCGGGGGAAAGCCCAAAAAACTTTCTTCGACACCTCGGCAGCCCACTTCTATTTGCCACGCCCACTTGACTTTGACCCATCTCCTAGTATAATCACTCTATCCGCCTACGCAGAGGACCATGGGTTTACCCATGGTTGAATGCGTAGGAAGGTGCTTCGGCGGATGTGACTTGATGGGCACGCCCTGTGGCGGATAACCCGCCGAAGCTTTGGCGAAAGCGGTTAAATGCAGGTACCACGGGCTTGCCCGTGGGGTATTCCATGCGAACGAAGTCGTGAGGTCCCGGCGCCTGCCCGGGGCTCTTTGTTCAGGATGGAAGCCGGAAGACCAAGAGGTAACGCACGATGAGAACCGACAATTTCCGAGGCAAAGACTACATGACCCTGCTCGACTGGAGTAGGGAAGAGGTCGAGACCTTTCTGGATGTCGCTTTCGATCTCAAACGAAGGTTTGCGATTGATGAGCCTCACGATCATATCCTGAGGGCCAAGACCCTATTCATGATTTTCTACAACCAGAGCCTTCGGACCCGAAACAGTTTCGAGGCGGGTATGACCCAGTTGGGTGGTCATGCCCACTTCCTTGATCCCTCAAAGATATATACCCCGGCGATGGAAGGCAAAGAGGTCGCCTACGTGACCGAGCGGGTCTCCGATGTGGCCCGGGTCTTAAGTCGCATGGGGCAAGCCATCGCCATCCGCTGCTATGGGGACCCTGTGGATTGGGAGTACGGCGGTTCCCATAAGATGATGCAGGAGTTCGCGCGCTGGTCGGATATCCCCGTGATCAACATGGAGTGTGACAAGTACCATCCCTGCCAGGCCCTGGCCGATGTCATGACCGTGAAAGAAAAGTTCGGGACCTTCAAGGGTGTTAAGTTCGTCATGAGCTGGGCCTATAGCCCCAGTGTACATAAGCCCCGCGCCGTGCCCCAGAGTGCCGTGATTGCGGCGAGCCTCCTGGGTTGTGAGACTGTGCTCGCGCATCCCCCCGAGATGGAACTCGATCCGGAGGTGCTGGCTGCCTGCGAGGCCAATGCCAAGATGAATAAGACCAGCTTCAGCGTTACCAACGACTTTGAATCCGCCGTTAAAGGGGCCCATGTCGTCTATCCCAAGGCCTGGGCGGCCACCTCTATCTTCCAGCCCCCCGTGGGCCGGAACGATCCTGAGAAGACCAAGCAGATCTTTGACAAGTACAAGTCCTGGAAGATGACCTCGGAGCTCATGGAGACCGCAGACCAGGAAGCCATCTTCATGCACTGTCTACCTGCCGACCGGGGCTATGCACTGTCTACCTGCCGACCGGGGCTGGGAAGTAAATAACGATGTCATGGACCGCACCGATCCCGGAGGTGGATGGAGCTCCGCCATCTATGACGAGGCCGAGAACAGGATGCACGCCCAGAAGGCGGTCATGGCACTTCTCATGGGAGGAAAGTGAGGCCTTAAGATGAATGACACAAAGGGGAAACTAAGAGGGCGCGATCTCATCGTGACCCAGGAGTGGTCGAGGGAGGAGCTCCTGGACGCGCTCGATCTTGCCGTCAGGATGAAGCAGGACCGCTTGGGCTTCACGCATGTCCTTAAGGACCGTACCTTCTTCATGTTTTTCTATAACCCGTCCGTCAGGACGCGCCAGAGCTTCGAATGCGCAGCCACCGAGCTCGGTGGTCATGCCCAGTTCCTGGAGCCCAAGAGTATGCGCCTTAAGACCGCGAAGACGGCGGGGGAGACTGTGGAGGATGCCGCCAAGGTGATGAGCCGCTATGCATGCGGCATCGGGGTCAGGATACTCGAAGACAAGTGCAGCCGCTACGGGGAGGGAGATGAACTGCTTAGAGAATACGCCAAGTGGGCTGAGGTCCCCATAGTCTCAATGGCCCATGATAAATTTCATCCCTGTCAGGGCCTGGCCGATGTCATGGGCTGGACAGAGTGGTTGGGACCCAAGGGTAAGTTCGATCCCGACATTCTGAAGGGCAGAAAGCTCCTGATGGCCTGGGGCCACGGCGCATTGGCGCGCTCCTGGTGCAGTGTGCAAGAGGCCATGCTCATTGGTTCGCGGCTCGGGATGGATATCACCGTGGCAGCGCCCGAAGGCTACGATCTCGATCCCGAGGTCATTGACTGGACCAACCGGAACTGCAAGACCCATGGGGCCAGGTTCGAGCAGACGCATGATCTT
The DNA here is from genome assembly GCA_025774115.1 of bacterium. GTDB lineage: Bacteria > Arandabacterota > Arandabacteria > Arandabacterales > Arandabacteraceae > JALGWN01. The sequence goes on along the minus strand of JALGWN010000081.1, from coordinate 1,766 downwards.
ACCGCCGGCTATAAGGGTGCGCATGTGGTCTATTCCAGAAACTGGATGAGCCCCGGCGCTTACCGGGATGGTGAGTTCCGCAGGCAAGAGGAAGTCGAGAAGGCCCTGAAACACGCCGACTGGATTTGTGATGCCGATAAGATGGCGCTTACCGATAACGCCATCTTCACGCATCCTATGCCCATAGACAGAGGTCACGAGGTGACCGATGATGTGGCAAGCGGACCCAGGTCCTGCATCTATGATGTGGCCGAAAACCGCCTGCACGTCCAAAAAGCGGTCATGGCCCTGACCATGGAGACTCCGTAGCGTTGCCACTCCTGTGGCAACGGCCTGTGTAGCGTCGGGTCTCTGTGCCCGACGGTTGGTCGGGGTTCCATCCCCGACGAATCGTCGTCACGGGAGTGACCACGCTTCGCGTGCCTTGCATCTGGTCGCTTTTGACCGGCCTGAGTATGGCATCCTTTGGGGATATGCAATTATGCAAGCCTGACACCAAGGTCTGAGGAGGCTCGCCATGCATAATTTCTCGCTGCGCTTGCTGTTTGTTGTCACCCTTGCCCTCGGCCTCTTCGCCTCAGGCTGCGGCACCTCCGGCAACCCGCGTGTTCTCATCCAGACCGAGCTGGGGGACATAACGATCGAAATCTTTGAGAACGAAGCCCCCATCACGGCCCCCAACTTCCTGCGGTATGTGAGGGAAGGCCGTTATGAGGGTGCTGCCTTCTACAGAACCGTCACCATGGCCAATCAACCCGATAACGATGTCAAGATCGAGGTCATCCAGGGCGGGCTGAAAGAAGATGAGGCCGGACTTGGCCTGCCTCACATAGACCATGAGACCACAGCCCAAACCGGCCTTTGCCACCTTGACGGCACCATTTCCATGGCCAGGGCCGAACCGGGTACGGCTTCCTCGGAGTTCTTCGTCTGCATAGGCGACCAGCCCGAACTCGACTTCGGAGGTAGGCGCAATCCCGACGGCCAGGGCTTCGCTGTCTTCGGCCGGGTCCTTGAGGGTATGGATGTTGTTAGGGCGATCCAGCAGCAATCTGCGGAGGGCCAAGCGCTCACCCCGGAGATCAAGATCACGGCTGTAAGGCTGATCTGAGTCGGCCTTTCCACCCGTGTTCCAACCCGGAACTCCATACGGATGCTCCCGCCAACAGGTGTCACGTGATTGGCCTTGTGAACCCATTCTGCTTGGTCTACACTCTAGCCCGGCTGATGGAGGTGTCTTCTATGGATTGCCCACGATGCAATAAGGCGATGACAACCAGGAAAATTGGCGAGGTCGAGGTGGACGAGTGCACGACGTGCAAAGGCATATGGTTCGATCGCGACGAGCTCAGGCAGGCCAAGGATGAGATCGATCATGACTTGAGCTGGATGGATTTCGATATATGGAAACACAAGGACGAGTTCCATATAGCCGCCAGGCCGACCAAGTGTCCCCGGTGCGGCATCAACATGGCCGGGGTCAACTATGGTGAGACCGGTGTCGAGATCTGTGTCTGCTCGAAGTGCCGGGGCTCCTGGCTCGACGGCGGTGAGTTCGATAAGATTGTGGCCTGCCTTCATAAGGAACTTGAGACCAAGACGGCGAGCGGGTATGTCCGCGAGAGCCTGGAGGAAGCCAAGGAGGTTTTCACGGGCAAGGAGAGACTGGCGTCGGAGTGGAAGGACTTCGCGACGATCTTAAGGATGTTTGAATACAGGTTCTTTGTCGAGCATCCGAAGCTCTTCGAGGCCGTCCGGGACCTGTC
>JALGWN010000254.1 GCA_025774115.1 bacterium | reverse complement strand
CTCAACTACCACACCTACAACCTCGCCCTCCAGTCCCTTAACCAACTTCACCACACTCTCCGGATCATTCCGCACCTTCTTGGAAAACACTCTCCTGCCGCCCTCATCCACCACCCCAAGAACACTACTGCTTGAATGCACATCAAAAGCGATGTACAATTTCATAGGGTACCTCCTTTTGTTTTGCCCAAAACAGAGCATAGCCAATCTTGAGAGTAATCTCTCGTGGAATGCTCCGGAGGTGCCTCTTTATGATTATCATCACTCCCGTGACGACGAACAGCCACGGCAGAATGCATTCGTTGCCACGGGTGTGGCAACGCTACGGGGGGGGACAAAAACCCCACCAACATCGGGCCTTGAACCCCGACACTACAGGTATACACCGCAGCGACAGGGGCCAAGCGTAACACCGCGACACGGGCGTTTTTCACCCGCCGCTATCCGGAAGGCCGGTCAAAAGTGGCCGTCTGCAAGGCTTGCGAAGTGTACAGGAGTGAGGCGCACTTGTGGTGCGCCGCAATGACTGGACGCGAGTATAACGCCGCAGACGGGCGTTTTTCACCGGCCTTGCATTCGGGCCTTGAGGTCCGCCAGAGCCCGGGCCATCGGCGTAGGCTCAAAGCCGGCTGCTCGCGTGAACTTACCGATATTGAGGGACGAATCGAGCGGGCGGGGGGCGTCGTACTCAAAATCGGTCATGCTTATAGGGATAAGCAGGTTTTCGTCAAAGCCGAAAGCCATACACACCATCTTACCGAATTCATAGCGTGTCATCACTTCCCCTCCGGCCACATGGTAGAGACCTGCAAGATCGAGATCCGCAACCTTGATCATCGCCCCCGCAAGGTCCTCCAGCAGGACCGGATTTCGCCTTTGATCGATGAAGAGCCGGATGCTCGCACCTGTTGACAGCGCTTCCAGCACACTGGAAAGGAAGGTGCGGCCGGCCGGACCGCTCACCCCATAGAAGAGCGAGCCCCGAATCACCGCGGCATCGGGACATACCTCGAGCACAGCGTCCTCGGCCTCGAGCTTCGTCTTGCCATAAACGCTCAGCGGGACCGCCGGATCCTCTTCGCTGTAGTTGCCTTTCTCGCCGTCAAAGACCAGGTCGGTGGAGGCAAACACCAACTTTGCCCCTGAGGCGGCCGCCCACAGGGCTAGTTCCCTGGTCGCCTCAAGGTTCACCCTCCGCGCGGTGTCCGGATCGCGCTCGCATCGATCCGGATTCGTGACCCCAGCCAGGTGGAATACGGTCCGGGGGCGGTGCGTCTCGAGTAGACTTCTAAGGGCGTCTGTGTCACCCAGGTTCAACCTAACCCCCCTGGTCCTTTCGGGATATGAGGCGTGGGTGTGATACGCGGCAATAACTGTAAGACGGCCGGCCAGCATGCGGCTGAGAACCCAGCCCAGCGAACCGCTGGCTCCGGTGACAAGGGCTACCGAGGAGGACAGACTCAATTCGATGTTCCCGTTTGGGATCCGGCCGGCTCCACGTATTCTGCCAGCGGTTTCATGTACCGGCGTTCGATCCTTACCAGAACCGAGACCCTGCCGTCAACCATCTCGCGTTCGAGAACGGTGGCATACTTGTGTATGTAAGAGAGGAGTTTTCCGTTTTGGGGTGGAAGGCTGACCCGGACCTCTTCCTTCTTGTCGAACACAAGGGCAAGCAGGCGCTCCTTGACGGCATCGGCTCCCCATCCGTACAGGGCGCTGACCGGGATCGCGTCCTCATACCTGCGAAGCGCCAGCGTCATGGGTTCCTCACCCTGCAGGAGATCGACTTTGTTGAAGGCCAGTAACTCTTGTTTGCCTGCCGCCCCGATTTCATCGAGTACCGACCTTACCGTCGCGATCTGGCTATCATAATCTCGGTAGCTCAGGTCGGCCACATGGACTATGATGTCTGCTTCTACTACGCATTCCAGCGTCGCATGGAAGGAAGCCACAAGACTATGCGGGATCTTCTTAATGAACCCCACGGTGTCGCTTAGAAGCACAACCTCATTCATGGGAAGCCTCAACATCCGGGTGGTGGCATCGAGTGTCTCGAAAAGCCGATCGCCCGTGGAGACCCTCGCCTGTGTAAGCTTGTTGAAGAGGGTCGACTTGCCCGTATTGGTATAGCCCACAAGACTCACCTTCGCGAAATCCTTCCTGCGGGCCGTGCGAACCTGACGGTCTTTCTCGACTTTCTTAAGTGTCTTCTTCAGGGTAAACATGCGGCGCCGGATGCGTCTTCGATCCACCTCGAGCTGGGTCTCACCCGGTCCTCTGGTCCCGATGCCGCCCCCGGTCCGCGACAGATGCTCCCACATACGCCGGAGCCTTGGCAGGGTGTATTCGATCTGGGCAAGCTCCACCTGGGCCTTTGCGACACTTGTCCTTGCCCCCAGCGCGAATATGTCGAGTATAAGCTGGCTCCTGTCGATAACTCGCCGGCCGATGAGGTGTTCGAGATTCTTCGCCTGGGCAGGGCTCAGGTCATCATCCAAAACAACGAGGTCTATCTCCTTCTCTTCCGATATCGCGGCGAGCTCCTCCGCCTTGCCCTTGCCCACAAACGTCGCCGTGTCCGGATGGCGCCTTCCCTGGAGCACCGCATCAATAACTTCACCGCCCGCCGTCTCGGCAAGCGAGGTCAGTTCCTCTATGGACTCCTCGGCCTCCGCCCGATTGCCCCGGCCCCGAACAAGGCCCACCAACAACACCCTTTCTCGTCCCGCCAAACCAGACCCTCCTCCTACACGCGCATACCCTTATCTATCATCGCCCGTCGCCGTAAACAGAAGCCCGCCCTCCAATTCCCCCAGGTAACATTCCAGCCCGAAGCTTAGCCTCAATACACACCTGTGTCAACCCGGCGACAGACCCGGGATCAGATCAAGCCCGAATGCGATAACGACCGCGACACTCACCCCGACAACCACGGCCGTGACCACGATCAATATCTTGACCCGACCAACGTCG
>JALGWN010000080.1 GCA_025774115.1 bacterium | reverse complement strand
AGACAATTCAGGCCGGCCTCCTGGTAGACCCTGAAACTGGCGTCCCAGCATCGATTGAGCAGGGGATAGTGGTTGAAGAGAATCGTCGGTACCTCAGGCTCCGCGTCCAGAATGGCCCGGACATAACCTCTGATATGTTCGTCGAAAAGCACCATTCTGTCGGGAGGGTCGAAGGGATCCAGTGTCGGGTCGATCACGATGAAGTTAAAGCCCATGTGCCGGAACATATAGTTGGTGCTGTCGCGTGCGAATGCATCTTTCCAGGCCTGCTTGTTATCGTCCTGGAAGTTATCATGATTTCCGACCACCGGGTAATATGGTGCATCGAGGTTCCCCAGAATCTCGGCTGCACGCTCAAGCTCCCAGGCCTTACCCTTGTCGGAAATGTCTCCCAGCATCACGGTGAAATCCACCTGTGGGTAGTGGTTGTTGATGTCCTCCACACAGTTTGCCAGCAAGGCCTCTGCTACGGAGAGGGCCTTAAGATGAAGATAGTCATCACCGGGTGGGAAGGTCCTCGAGTCCGGCACATGCGGGTCGGCCAGCACCGCAAAGACAAACAGGGGATCCGAATACTCGCAGGATGCGATCCCTTGCACACCGCCCGGGCCGACACGGTCCGGGGTGGGGGCGCAGGCCTGGACCATTATCAGGGCCAACGATACGGTAAGCAGGAACACCAGGTGTTTGCCGGGTGTTCGGCTTCCAAAAGCCCAGTCAAGCAACGCCATGGCCGACAGCTCCAAAGCCCGACGGCCGGCAGGCGACGGCCCACCGGCCTGGGCCTTCTATGTCCGAATCCGTCCCGCCACTGTGCGGGTAAGCACTCGCAAGCAAAGTAAACCGCCACCATTATTGTACCACAGCCGGCCGCAGGAAGTAAAACGGAAGGTGTTACCTAACGCGAAACGTATTGTGCGCCGAATCGGTGGGTGTAAATCCGCAGGAGGTCTTAATCCACATTGCTGCCGGTGTCGGTATGCAATCGCCGCTTCAGGTTGACAAGCCCGGAACGTCCTGGTATTTTATGCCATAGACCTTATCCGCCTGCGCAGAAGACCAGGGGTTTACCCATGGTTCATTGCGTAAGAAGGTGCTTCGGCGGATGTCGCTTAATGGGCACGCCTTGGGGCGGTCAATTACAGGTACCACGGGCTTGCCCGTGGGGTGTTCGATTGTTGAGGCCAGATGAGAACACACAAAACCTACATAGCACCCATCTACACCCTTTTCCTGGTATCAGGCGCCACCGCCCTCGCCTACCAGGTTATCTGGACAAGGATGCTTGTCCGCACCTTCGGCGCGACCTCTTTCGCCGTCAGCACCGTTCTTGCAGCCTACATGGCTGGGATGGCGCTGGGGAGCTATCTCTTCGGGAGGATGATAGACAAGCGAGGCAACCCGGTGCTTGTCTATGGCCTCCTCGAACTCGGTATAGGTATATTCGCGTTCGTTTTCCCCTTGTTGGTCGGGGCCTCGCATCCCCTCTTTAAGAGTCTCTATGCAGGCCTGGGGGGCAAATTCTACCTCTTGAGCCTGGTCCGGTTCGTGCTCGTTTTCGCCATGCTGCTTATACCAACCACGCTTATGGGCGGGACTCTGCCCATCCTCAGCCGGTATGTGACGCGGAGCCTGACCGATCTGGCCGGGAGGGTAGGGTTCCTCTATTCCATCAACACCTTTGGAGCGGTCATCGGCACATTTGCCACCGGTTTCCTCATCATGCCCGCTCTGGGTATGAAGATGACCACCTATGCTGCGATTGCCGCCAATGTGGCTATATTCCTGATAAGCACGGCTCTGGCCCGGACCGCCGGGAAGAGGGAGGCTCCTGCCGAAGCCGGGACCGGGGCCGAAAGGTCACACAGGACGACCGCCTACGAGAAAACCGTACTGGCCGCATTCTTCTTCACCGGCCTTGCGGCCCTCTCGGCCGAGGTCATATGGATGAGGGTGCTCGCGCTCGTTGTGGGCACCACCACTTACGCCTTTACCACCATGCTCACTTCCTTCCTGCTCGGGCTGGCACTCGGGAGTGCGGTTTTTGCACGGATAGCCCAGCGGACAGCCAGGCCGGGTACCGTCTTCGCCGTGCTTGTGGCCCTGATCGGCTTCGTGGTATTCGGTACAATCGTAGCTTTCGGGAAACTCCCGTTTGCATATATGACGCTATTCGCATCGGTCGAGACTACGTGGCTCAATCTGATCTCGCTTCAGTTCCTGCTCTCTGTGGGGCTTATGATAGTGCCGACCTTCCTTATGGGTGGCACATTCCCGCTGGTTGCGAGGATCTACGCCAAGGACCTTTCACACGTAGGTGCGCGGATCGGGACAGCATACGCTTTCAATACGCTGGGTTCCATCTGCGGGTCTTTCCTGGGGAGTTTCGTGCTGCTCAAGCTGCTGGGCGTGCAGTACGGGATGGTCACGGTCGCGGTTATATATCTGGCTGTCGGTCTGATGTTGCTGGCGGCGCTCACCGAGCCGGTACGGCACAGGATGAGACTTGCAGGAGCGCTGGTTGTGGTCGCGGGCGCGATCCTGATGATAGTGCTCTCACCGGGGTGGGACAAGAAGCTCATGACGAGCGGCGTCTATACCTACTCCACGAGATACCGGGGGGTTGAAGGGCTTAAAAGTATACTCGACACCAAGACCCTGCTTTTCTATGACGAGGGTCCGGGGGCCACGGTTTCGGTGGAGAGGGCTACCGACAGCGTGCTTTCCTTGCGGATAGACGGCAAGACCGACGCGTCCACCGGCGAGGATATGATAACCCAGGAGCTGATATCGCACCTGCCGCTCCTGCTTCACGACGCTCCGGACAGCATTCTGGTTATAGGTCTGGGCAGCGGTGTGACCCTGAGTTCGGCTCTGGCCCATCCCGTGAAGCATCTCGACTGCGTCGAGCTGCTTGATAATGTAGTGGACGGCGCCCGTTACTTCGATTCCTACACCGGTGACGTCCTTTCCGACCCACGAGTCAATCTCATGATCGGTGACGGCCGGAACCATGTTAGGCTGGTGAGCAGGAAATACGATGCAATTCTCTCTCAGCCCACCAACCCATGGATATCGGGTGTGGGGGACCTTTTCACCGTGGAATACTTCAGGGAGGCCAAGGCCCGCCTCAAACCCGGCGGTCTGATGACGGCCTGGCTGATGCTTTACCATATGGGCGATCGCGAAGTCAGGGCGACGCTGAAGAGTTTCGTTTCCGTCTTCCCTTACGCAACGCTCTGGATGTCCAATGAGGGCGACGTAGTGCTTGTCGGCTCCTTTTCCCCGCTCAGGTTCGATGAGAACATGATCGAGAGGATGGAGCGGCCCAGCGTAAGAGCAGATCTCGAGCGCGTCGGAATCGACGAGATAAGCGATATCCTGAGCTGCCTTCTCATGGACGGGGAGGAGCTAAGAAGATACGCGGACCAGGTGGACATCCAGCATACGGACGACAACATGTTGCTTGAGTGTTACGCTTCGCGGCGCACGGGCGAGATCACCTTTCCCGATCATCTTGCCAGACTGCTCGAGGTGTTCCACCCCAGGGACTTCGACGATTTGCCGGCCGAGATCGGCGAAGACACGAGGACCAAGGTCGGCGCTAAGAGGCTCACCATGCAGGGCGGCATCGAAAGGATGAGAGGAAACTCCAACAGAACATACGAACTCTATAGCAGGGCCTACGCCATGGCCCCCACGGATCGCTATGTCGCATCGATGTATGGGAATATGCATGTCGACTGGGGTGACACCATGCTTGCGCGAGGGGAATGGGACAGGGCAAGCGAGTATTTCACCGAGGCTGTCGGCAATGTCGAGGGCTATATGGCTTGGATCCCGCATGACGGCCTGGGCCAGTGCCATATCGCCAGGGGGGAGTACTCGGAGGCGAAGCGTGAACTCATGGAGGCCGTGCGGCTCAACCCGTATTATTCTCCTACGTACTATAATCTGGGTGTGGTGCTGACGGTCCTGGGAGAACCGGATATGGCCGTGGAGAGCTACGAGCGGTGCCTGGCCCTGGATCCGACAAACGTGGATGCAGCGAACAATCTGGCCTGGCTGTACGCCGTAATGGGCGAGAACCTTGATAGAGCCCTCGAACTGGCGGTGATGGCAAGCGATACGGCACCTAACACCAACCACTATGACACGCTCGGTTGGGTATACTATAGGATGGGTGACCTGGGGAATGCCCGGAGGAGTCTCGAGCGATCACTTGAGATCAAACCGGAGAATGCCGAGGCGACCCTCCATCTTGCAATAGTGAGTCTGGACAGCGGGGATAACGCCAGGGCCAGAACGCTCCTGGCACGGGTGCTCGAGCTTGATCGGGCGGGTGAATTCGCAGTCAAGGCAGGAGAGCTGCTAAATGGGATGGATAAAGAGTAGTCTGGTCTCGGTTGTGGCAGCAGTTGCGGTGTTGATGCTCTGCGGGTCTTCTTTCGCAGCCGGTTTTGCCGGCCAGGAGATTGTCGCTCAGAGTCAAGACGAAATCACCTTCACCGTGAGGCTGCCTCATTATCGATTGGATACGCTCGTTTATGACGGGATAGAGTATGCCAGGCCCTTTGCGACGGGCCTTGTGCCTTTTGCCGGAGTAGGGGAACCGGATCTTTCGTTGTTCTCGGTACTCCTGGCCCTGCCGCCCGGTGCCGAAGCAAGGCTGGTTTCGTCGGCCGCCTCCGGCGAGAGCACGATAGAGGGGGTGCGGGTAGCTCCCGTGCCGAGAGTCGAGGCCCTGGGAGAAGGCGCCAACAGATTTCCGCTCTACCTTTATGAGGAGGATCCGGAAGTCTATGGGAATGCCGCTGGATTCCCCGAGCGCACCGTCTGGCTTGCCGACCGCGGCCGCCTGAGACACCAGGATGTGGTCCGGGTCTTTGTCTCACCCTTCAGGTATGCTCCCCTGGAATCCCGCCTCTCGGTGGTCGAGGAGGTCACCGTTACCGTCGCCTTCGAGGGCGGGACGTTCTTAAGGGGCGGCCTTGTTCCGGAGGATGCATGGGAGGGTATCTATAGGGGCACGCTCATAAACTACGAGCAGGGCAGGCAGTGGCGAAGTGCCCCGGCACGCGGGCTGAGAACCGCGGTAGTCACAAATGACCGGGTGAAGATCCTCGTAGATACGACCGGGATCCATAGCATCGGGTATGACACGCTCGCCGGTCTCGGGTTTCCCGAAAACGTGCCGGTCGATGAGGCGTTCCTCTACCAGGACTGGTTCAGAGAAGGCACACCGGATACAGCGGAGATCGTCGAATGGGCAATAGGCATTGCCGATAACGACGAGGACGGAAGCCTGTCCCCGGGTGACACGATCACCTTCTTCGGCCAGGATTTTTACGACCAATACGGGCGGAGAGGAGCGGAAGACTACTTCTTCGACAAGAATGTCTACTGGCTTTCCTGGTCCCCAGGGGTGCACAAACGCATCCAGTCGAGGAGCGGGTGGCGCGATGGCGTGTCGCCCCAGACCCCGGCCCATTTCACCGACTTCGTCCATGAGGAGAAAGACTTCAATTTCATCAACTTCCCGCCGACCGGGGCGGAGATGGACTACTACACCTGGCAGAGGAAACAGGGTGATTTCCCGTTTTCCCTGCCCGGCCTGGACAGCCTGCTTCCGACGACACTGGTTGCCCAGTTCGTCAGCTATTATAACGATCCCGGTATACCATCGGGCAGCGGGTTAATGGGCGTTTTCATCACCAGCTGCAAGACGCCTAAGACCCGGATAGGAACCCTCAACATTGGGGTGCCCTCCACCACTATTAAGACGCTTCAGATCGGTGGTGACGTTCTGTGCACTCAGGACAACATCTTCAGGTTCGAGAGCGCTATATCGCCCACCATGACTCCCGGCCATCAGCTCGACTGGTTCGAAATCATCTATGCCCGCAAGTACGAAGCCTACAAGGACATACTCGCCTTCGATAACGGCGATCTGGTGGGTGAGCTGGAGTACCGAATACGGGGCTTTTCGGAGGCGGACATCATGGTTTATGATGTTACCGATTCGCTTGCCCCGGTCAGTATCGAGCTAGCCCCCGGGCAGATCGTGGAGGAGGACGGCGCATTCACCTTTACCTTCAGGGACAGCATCGCGGGGCCAAGGAGGTACTTCTCCTTATGCACCTCTTCCGGGAGAGTGCCGGCTGCCCAGGCGCTTTCACTTATCGGCCCTCCCACCCTAAGAGATGCGGCCGGAGAATATCTCATAGTGACTCACCCCGATTTCACCGACGTTCTGGATCCCCTGATTGCCCGGCGCGAGGCCCAGGGCCGCTCGGTGCTCATGGCTACGACCGATGATGTCTACAACGATTTCGGAAACGGAGCGAAGTCGGATGTCGCCATCAAACGGTTTGCAAAGAGTGCCTTCTACACCGGGAACGCCCAGTTTCTGCTGCTCGTGGGTGATGCCAATGTGGACAGGCGCGGTGTCCTGCTTGATCCCCCGGGAACACAGATACCCAGTGATCTGGATCGTGTCCCTTCCCACAACATCTTTCCAAAGGATGGCGCACGCTTCAACCGGGAGATAAGGCCGAGCGAGAACTGGTTTGCCATGCTCGACGGCCCGATGGACAGGTATCCCGACATCTATCTCGGGCGGCTCCCGGCAGACGACATCGCTGAGCTGGATGCCATGATAACCAAGATAGCCACCTTTGAAGATGATGCGGGCTCCGATCCATGGAAGAAGCGCCTGCTTTTCCTGTCCGACGATTACTACAGTGTGCCGACCAACGACACAAGCCGCAGGGATTCCCTCTGTCTTCTCTCTTCTGACCGAGCATTCGAACGGTCGTGCGACAGTGCGGCGGTGATCGCAAGGGACTACGCCGTGGTCGCGGTCGATACCGTGAAATACTATCTCCGGCGTTGTACCAGGTTCCACGAGCCGGAGCGTCGGGCTATGGGTGAGTGTGTCGGGTGGGCCTCGGCCGTCGAATACACACGCACAAACTGCCGGCCGGACATGCTCTCGCTGCTTGATGACGGCTGCCTTCTCTTCAATTTCCAGGGCCACTCCGCTCACTGGCAAATGACATTCGAGGGCATCATAGTTGACGATTTTGCCAAGAACGATGTGGAGAACCTCTCCAATGCCGAATCGCCATTCATGTTTCTGGCCTTCGGGTGCTGGACCTCCGATTTTCAGCGCCAGGCCGAGAGCGCCGTTTTCATCGGGGATGCCATCACCGAGAAATTCATGAAGAACCCCGATGGAGGCGCTTGTCTCACTTTTGCGAGTGCCTGCGCGGACTATATCTCCGACAACGAACGCTTCAATCCATTTGTCGTCCGGGCCATCTTCACCCACCTCCAGGGGTTTGACCCACAGGGGGATCCGATTCCGGCCAGGCTCCTCGCGGGTGAAGCCCTGGTTACCTCCTTGCTCAGGTTCGGCCATGTGTCCTACGCCGAGAGGCATATCTTGCTCGGCGATCCCGCCATGGTGATCGATATGGGACCTCCCCTGCTTGAAGTAAACGCCAACGGCATACCGGTTGAGGGCTCGTACGTCTACACGGGCTCGGATACGCTGACGCTTATCGCTGAGATAAAGGACGAAGAGGCGATCATGTCGATCGACCTCGGTATCGCCGAGAACGGGACCCTGACCCCGGTCGCTCCGGATGCTTATACAATCACGGCTACGGTGGATACCGACTTCACCCGAAGCCGCGCTTATGAGGTGGTCTATGACCACGTGCCGCTGCTTGGTGAGTATGCCATAGAGATAGGCGGCGAGGATTACTCCGGCAAGTCCAGTGGGCTTGAGATACGGATAGAGACCGGTTCGGCCGTCTTTTACAGGGATGGCAAGCAACTCGAGCCGGGCGACCCTCTGGTGTTCGGCCAGACCCTCAGAGTCGAAATCGCGAGACCTGTGGCAGTTGGTGAGACCGAAATCCAGGCAGATGTGGACAGCGTTCCGGCTTCGGGATTCGAGGATTACAGTGTTGAGATGCTCGATGCCGAAGGTAAGGAGTGGGAGATATCCTTCATGCCGTCCCTGGAGCCCGGGGATCATACGGTGACGGTGACCGTCCAGGGGCTCGCTGCGAGCCGGGACTTCGAGTACGTGCCTGCGCGCGTCGATGTTTTCGCGGATGACAAGATAGTCTACGACAATGACTATGTCCCGTCCCTTGCCGAATTCGAGATAGTGGTGGAAGCGGGGGCAGGTATCGGGCTAGGCGATCTCGGCGTGGAGCTTGATGGGGAAGAGGTGCCTGTGACCTTCGTTGCCGATTCAACCGGGGTTGTGTTCAAAGCCTCTTTCGGTGTGGATCTCGATGCCGGTGAGCACCAACTCACCGTCACGGTTTTCGGGGTGTCCCTAGACTGGGCGTTCCGGGTGGCCGATGACCTCCTGCTCAGCGACGTGTCGGTGTTTCCCAATCCCTTCTCCGGGGAGACCCACTTCTTCTACACCCTGTCGCGCGGTGCGCGCGAGGTGGATCTTTCCATTTATACGGTCTCAGGCAGACTCATATTCGAAGGAGATATGCCGGTCGCGACCGGGTACAACCAGTACCTCTGGGACGGGCGTGACATGGCCCTGGACCGGGTCGCCAACGGTACGTATCTTTACAGGATTGTGGCCAAGGCGGGTTCCCGGGAGCGCGAATCTACCGGATGGGTTGTTAAGATCGAGTAAGAGCCTTGCCGAGCCGGCCTGATTCGGGTGCCGGCTCCGGCCGCATAGCGTTGCTTTCACATCCTGGATAGGTTGGAGAGATTGCCCAAGAAACGTCCGGCCATTTTCGATGAGATAGCCGCACTTCCCACCGAATCCATTAATCCGCGTACGGTCGCCTTCGACCGATCATCCACCTTGAGTGTTCTTAAGATGATAAACCGCGAAGACCACCTTGTCGCCCCTGCCGTCCGCAGGCAACTGCCGGCCATAGCCCGAGCGGTCGACCTGGTGGTTGCATCCATCGAGGCCGGGGGCAGGGTCTTCTATGTGGGTGCGGGTACGAGCGGAAGAATGGGAGTCTTGGACGCCGCGGAATGCCCGCCTACCTTCGGAACTCCGCCGCATCTCTTCCAGGGTATCATGGCCGGCGGCCGGGATGCCGTTTTCCGGGCCAAGGAAGGGGTTGAAGACCGAACGGGCGAAGCCAGACGGGCGTTGGCGCGAAAAGGTGTCGGCCCGGAGGATGTCGTCATAGGTCTTGCGGCGTGCAGGCGCACCCCTTTCGTGCTCGCAGCCTTGGAAAAGGCACGCGGGATAGGGGCGTCCACCGTCTATGTGACCTGTAATCCCGAGCCATCCGGTATCGATGCCGACGTTGTCATCGCGGTGGATGTCGGGCCCGAGGCGGTCATGGGTTCCACGCGGATGAAATGCGGCACCGCCGAGAAGATGGTGCTCAACATGATCTCGACGGCCTCCATGGTGCGCCTGGGTAAGGTCTACCGGAATATGATGGTGGACCTCATGGCCACCAGCGAGAAGTTGCGCCAGCGATCGGTAAGGGTGATAATGCTTGCCACGGAGTGTTCCTACGAAGACGCGGCGAAGACGCTGAAACGGGCCGGGGGAAGTGTAAAGACAGCGATCGTTATGGTCTTGAAAGGTGTGCGAAAGCGCGAGGCGGTTAGGCTGCTCGATCGGGCCGGCGGCTTCGTAAGGAAGGCACTCGAGGAGCCAAAGCCATGACCACTAGTCTTTGTAGCGTTGTCACTCCCGTGGCAACGAATGGTCTGTGTAGCGTTGTCACTCCCGTGGCAACGAATGGTCTTTGTAGCGTTGTCACTCCTGTGGCAACGAATGGTCTGTGTAGCGTTGTCACTCCCGTGGCAACGAATGGTCTGTGTAGCGTCGGGTCTCCGTGCCCGACGTTTTTTTGCCGGGGGCATAAGGCATGAATAGAACGGTTGCTCTCCTATTGGTCCTCTCCCTGTTACTCCTCCTTACCTGCGCCCGGGAAGAAGAGGCGCAGGTGGTCTTCTGGCAGTTCCAGCCTCAGGAGGTAATGGAAGGTCTGATTGAGGAGTTTGAGGCCCTGAATCCTTCGATCAAGGT
>JALGWN010000253.1 GCA_025774115.1 bacterium | reverse complement strand
CATTGTATGACAACCTCTCATAACGCTCTCCTGTCGTGCTCTCCTGAGGCGCATCGAATTACGATCAGATGTTCCGGCCGGCCGGGCACCGGCCGGAACACTTCAAGTCTCCTACAACGACGGCGCGGGGCAACCCGCGATGACAAGCTTGTAGTAACCGTCGGCTTCGTGGTAAAGCAGATCAAAGCACCCCTCAAATTGGAACCACTGGTCACAGGCCTCGATTTCGGCCAGTATGAGATCATCGCCTTCCCATTCCAGGCTTGTCCAAGGCATTACCACGTCGACACCGGGGATCCATCCATGGCCCCATTGGCCCTGCCATGTGATGGGGATATCCCGCATGTTCCTGTTGTCGCCCACGCCGATGTGGCCCATGAACTTCAGGTAGTTCGGGTCCCAAGCGGGGTCTGCGGTCATCAGGATCCACGCACCTTCGTTACTCTGGACCGTGCCATCGATGGTGAAGCAAATTTGCTCCGCTTCATTCCCCAGGCGGTGCCACTGATAGCTCGTATACTGGTAGGTCTGGACCATGTACATCTCAATCCAGAGCTCGAGCGTGATATCGCCATAATCGATGTATGTCAGGGGATCCCAGCCGACAACCCAGCCGGCACCACCCAGCTCGGGCGCGGTCGGGTTGTACATCGCAAATCCCGAGGTCCAGCTACCGCTAACGGCATTCCACTTGTGCGGGTTATAGCCCCATCCCGCGATATGATCGCCATGTGCCGGCGGGGGAATCGCCTGCCCCGCCGCGAGCGACGGAATCACCAGCAGTGCTACCAGAGGGATAAGGAGTTTTGTTCTTGACATGAAACACCTCCCACTGATTTCGTATTACCGTGATGGAAATGTCTCCGAATAGTCGGTTCGGGACGTTTCCTGATCGGCCGTCCCCGGGGTGTTTCCTGCAAGGGTTCGCCCCGGGGCGGTCTTCATTTGCCGGATATGCCCAGTCCCCAGATCACCTTGGGGAATACCCGTCACATGAAGCCACTTCAAATCTCCGGGATGACTCCCGGGCCCTCAGTTTGTTTGTCGCTTCCACCTCCTTTTGTGATCGGGGCGGTCAACATGCACCCACCCTGTGGTTTACCCCTTCAGTATGTGGGGTGTAATGAAGATGACGATTTCTGTGTCAATGACCTCCCGTTCGTCATAACGAAAGAGATACCCCAGCAGGGGAATACTTCCAAGCAGGGGGATCTTTCTCCTCTTTATCCTTTCACTCTGTACGTTTAAGCCTCCGATCACAAAAGTCTCGCCGTCCCTGACACGTACCGATGTGCTGGCGGTACGTCTTATGATCTCGGGCAGACCTTGGGCCCCTGCCCCTAGCACATCGTCCACCTCAGGTCTCACGTGCACGGTGATCGTTCCCAACGTAGAAGCGTAGGGAGTGATTTCCAAGGTGATGCCGGTGGTTATTCTCTCAAGGGTATTGTACTGGTAAAATGTGCCACCCGCCCCAGTATGAAGAATGAAGTATCGATCTATTGTCAGGCCGATCTCGGCTGTGTGTCCATTGAGCGTGATTATGCGAGGGCTGGCACGGATATTGGCGTCGCCTGTCTCCAACAGCAATTGTAGCGAGGCCGCTAGATCTACTGCCTCTCCAGCAATATCTAAGCCCAATTCCGCGTACTGGCCGAACAGGGCTGCTTCAGGTATGTCAGTATGGTCGGTGCCAACCTCCCAAAAGGAATTGTCTGACGAGTGGCCGAGCCGCCAGTCTAGGCCCATCTTACGCAGTGCGACGCCGGAGACTTCGGTAATGACTGCTTCGATCAATATTTGGAGCGGAGGTTGATCAAGTGCCTCTAGATCCTGGAGGATGCGTTCTAAAGTGGCAGGCGGCGCGGTGACGCACACGATGTTGGTCTTCTCTGATGCGTTGAGATAAGGTTTAAAGTGGTCGGAAAGCAAGGAAACGGCCTCAGTGGCCTCGATGTTTGAAAGCGTCACAACCACGGTCTGCGAGAGCAAACCGAAGGCGGGATCGTCGGGTCCGGCGGACCCGACATAGTATATCCCATCCTGCAGCCTGAAGGCATAACCTGCGGGCAGGAGTACTGCCTTCAGCACAGTTTCCAAGGGTTGATCGACAGCTTCGTAGGTGACCAAACCTTCCACCGTGGCATCCCAGATGATGGGGATACCGGTTTCCATTGCGATGTCTGTCAGCACCTGACGCAGGTCGGTTTCGAAGAAGAAATTGGACACCCATGCCTCTGGTGGTTTTTCCACTTCCGTTGTATCCGACAAGAGCTCTTGAGAACCAAAGGTGACTTCCGGCGGAGGGGGAGGCTGGAGTGCCTGCAGCTCCGAGAGCCTCTCTTTACGCTTTGCAACTGCCTTCTCCGCAGAAGGTTCCGCAGCCAGGCTTTCTGCTTCGGTCAGGGTTGCCAGAGCCCCGCTTAAGTCGGTGATTTCCAGCTGACAGTCTGCCAATAGCAGAAGCCTGTTCAAACGTGGCGCACCAGCAGGCAGGGTCTCGAGATCTCTCTTAAGATAGCTTATCGCTTCGGCATACCGGTCATCTTCGAGCAGTGAGTGGACAAACTCTTCAAGCTCCCGCCCTTCAAAGCTGACCGGGTCTAGATCCTGGGGAGAAGCAAGGCAGGTGGAGAGTACGCAACCCAGAAGGACTATAATGAGTAAACTGCCACAAATTCCTGTCACGCAGACCGGGGTCCGCCACCACGAACGCGCACAGCGGGGAGAAGTCGAATCCACCCCACACCCCAGCCAGTGACCTGACGACCAAAGCTCTCGCATAATTCAGAGCCCTCAAGGATCTGAAGAAACTCGCACTGCACCACATAACACGCTCCAACGTGGCAGTCTAGCACAGAACTCTCACAAAGTCAAGCTAGACAACTCCAAAACGATCTATAGTGCTCATTGTCAGTTAGAACAAGGGTACTATTATGGTAACCTTTAAGAAGTGGCACCTGTTAGCCCAACTCGTGAGAAAGCGTCAAGGGGATGTC
>JALGWN010000252.1 GCA_025774115.1 bacterium | reverse complement strand
GTGAACGTCGTCACGGGAGCGACGATGCTACGGAGGAAGCATGCACCCGTGCTTTCATTCACTGGCGCAACACTCCCGAGTATGCAATTGTGCATGCCCGACACCTGAGGGTGGCGACACCTGAGGGTGGACACCTGGGGGTGGCACGGGGGGTGTTGGTGTGGTAAGATAGATGCAGGCGCGGGAAGGGGGGACAGCATGAATGCCAGAGCGCGGTCGGTTCTCATTACATCTATATTGTGTGTCACTGCTATTGCGCTTACGGTTGGGGTGTCGAGCGCAGATACCATCCTGGTACCCACCGGTTCGAGCTGGAAGTACGTGGATGACGGCATGGACCAGGCTACGGCCTGGACCCGGCCTTCCTTCGTGGACACAGGCTGGGCACAGGGTCCGGCGCAGCTGGGCTACGGTGACGGCGACGAGACCACGACCGTGGGCTATGGGCCCGACCCCAACACCAAGTACATCACCACCTATTTCAGGCATGAGTTCGAGGTGGTAGACCCTGCGGGCTTCGCCTGTCTGATGCTCCATCTGATACGAGATGATGGGGTGGTGGTCTATCTAAACGGGGTTGAGATCGAGCGATCCAACATGCCCCAGGATTCGGTCGACTATCTGACCCCTGCCGTGTTTGCCGTCGGATCGACCAACGAGGGCGCCTTCCATCTGTCCTACACATTGCCCGGGGATCTCTTGGCGGGCACGAATGTCCTTGCGGTCGAAATCCACCAGGTGAGCGGGACCAGTTCGGACATAAGTTTCGATCTTAAGCTCACCGGGCTCTCCGCCATGCCGCCACTTGCGCGGAAAGGGCCTTATCTGGTCTACGGTGGTGAGAGTACCGAGATGGATGTTCACTGGCAGCTCGTGCTCTCCGATACCTGTACCCTTGAATGGGGGCTGGATGCATCCTATTCGCTGGGGAGTGCCCGGACCGTCGAGTATGGAACCAAGCACCAGCATACCTATACGATAGGAGATCTGGAGCCCGGCACAGGCTGTTATTTCCGGGTAACGGTGCAAGGGAATCAGTATACCGGCTACTTCCGGTCTGCCCCTCCGGACGATGACATCTCGGTCAAGTTCTTTGCCTATGGCGATACACGGACCTACCCGGCGGACCATGATGCGGTGGCCGGGGCCATGGTCTCACGCTACCACGCGGATCCCGACTTTCTCACCTTCGTGCTCTCGGTGGGAGATCTTGTGACCGACGGGGATGATGAGAGCGACTGGAATGATGAGTTCTTCGATCCCTCGTATTCCAATATTCGGAAGATGCTGAGTCACCTCCCTTACCAGTCGGCCATGGGTAACCACGAGGGATCGGGCGTGCTTTTCAGTGAATACTTCCCGTATCCCTTCGTGGCCGGAAGATACTGGTCTTTTGATTACGGTCCGGCCCACTTCACGGTCGTCGATCAGTACACCCCCTATGGTCCGGGTTCGGCGCAGCTCGACTGGATCGAGGCGGATCTTGCCGCGACCGCCAGGTCCTGGAAGTTTGTCTGCCTCCACGAACCTGGATGGTCGGCGGGGGGACACTCGAACAACACCAACGTGCAGAACTATATTCAGCCTCTTTGTGAGCAGTACGGTGTTGCGATGGTCTTTGCCGGTCACAACCACTACTATGCGCGTGCCGTGGTGAACGGGATCGAGCATATTACAGCAGGTGGTGGGGGTGCACCCCTCTATGACCCCACCCCGACCTACCCCAATGTTGTGGCCTCGGCCAAGGCACATCACGTCTGCACCGTTGAGATCGAAGGCAGCTCGCTCCACTTTGAAGCCGTGACACCGGCTGGGGTGGTGCTGGACTCCCTGACCCTTATGCTCCCAGGGGCGGTGGTAGGGCCACGTGGTGGTGATGTCCATAAGCCGGTCGCGAGCCTCGGCAGGGCGGAGCCCAATCCTTTCGAGACCTACACCTCGGTGCCCTTCTCGGTTGCGCAGGAATCTCATGTGCTGCTTGAAGTCTATGATGTGGGGGGGAAAAGGGTGAGGACGCTGGTCGGGAACGTCATGCGCCCCGGCACTTACACGTCGGTCTGGGATGGGACCGACGAGGGCGGCCGGCCGGTGCCTCCGGGGATCTACTTCTTCCGGTTTCACGCCGGAGGCAGGTCTCTGGCTCGGAAGGCGATCCTCGCAAAATAGCGGAGCTCGGGGATTGTTGAAGACACTCAGATGCCAGGCCTGCGAAATCGTAGCCTTACCGCTTGGGTGGTGACGAACAGATGTTCGTCGTGACAGGAGTCGCGACGCTACGTGGGCGTCGCCCAATATCATGGTCGATTCCTGGCGAGATAGTAGTATTGCCGCTCGGGTGGCAACGAACAGATGTTCGTCGTGACGGGAGTCGCGACGCTACGGGTATGCCGCAGGCCCGCAGGCTTTGTCCTGGTGTGGCGAGGGATTAACTATAGTATATTCAATGGGTTGGCTCTCTGCTTGGGTGTTTGCAGAATCTTAAGGATGGGTGGTGGGAGTGCGGTTCGACCTAATTTCCTATTCCACTCTTGACAGGCTGGTGAGGGGTTTGCTATATTCAAGGATGGAACAGGCTAAGTATACTCGTCAGTGCCCCTTGTAGGCACTATTTTGTTGATATGGAGAGGGGGGGTGGATTGTTTGGCTGGTGTCAAGGTGAGAGACAACGAGTCCTTTGAGCACGCTTTGAGGCGTTTTAAGAAGCTCTGCGAGCGTGAAGGGCGGCTGTCTGAGTATAAGAGACATCAGCACTTCGAGAAGCCTAGCGATCGTAGGAAGCGCAAGCTGTTGGCAGCTAGGCGCAAGGCTCTCAAGAAGATGGCTCAGAGGGCAAGCTAGTAATGTCCTTGGATGAAAAGCTGGGTGAAGACCTCAAGACTTCGATGAAGGCAGGGGATACCCTGAAAATGGGTGTTCTGCGTCTGCTCAAGACCAGGGTCAAGGAAGCCTCGGTTGCAAAGCGGGACACGCTCTCAGACGATGAGATCTATAAGATCATTATGTC
>JALGWN010000251.1 GCA_025774115.1 bacterium | reverse complement strand
GGCCGGCCTCTATCCACGCAGTCGAGACTGCAGAGGCGTACGTTGCGGGGGCGACAGTCCTGGTGTTTGTGCGTATAGTACCCCAGGGTATTTCTGGCTGAATAAGGGGATAACAGGCTGTTGAAAAACACCCACCTGCTGCGTTCGTTGCCACAGGAGTGGCAACCCTACACGCGCCGATGATCTATCTTAGCGGTAGAGACACGTATCCAGACGGACGATCCAAGGCCGCGCCACTACGTCGTGGAACGGAACACTCGCTCATGCATTCAGACCACTACTTCCGCCGAAGGAAACCCAGCAACATCAGATTCTCTAAGGTAGCTATGGTTGGACGCGGGTGCTGCCGACCTTAGCTGCCTGCCCGGGGCAACCCGCAAGGGTTGCCCCCCCTTAGGCGTCAAGTTAAGATACTCCAGGTATCACGCGGTATCAAATGTACACCGGTGGGTGTAATGCAAGAAGGCCGGCGGGAGCGATTCTAGTATGAATGTCTCCGATAACGCAGAATTCGAGAATCTGCGCAAGGACTCCGACCTAGGCCTGAGAGTGGCCGGGGCAATTAGCAGGAAGCACGGACTTTCATGCGATTGCAGGGTTGTCACCGTGCGGTCACAACTGGTGTTTTCCTCGGCGGACCGGCACATCATCAAGGTGTTTGCCCCAGAGGATGCGGATTTTCATAATGCGGAGACCGTCTTTCTCACACACCTATATCAACGCTTGCCGCTTCCCACCCCCGAGCTCACCGCCTCCGGTCACTGGGGGAACCTCCCCTACATCATCATGGAGAAGATCCGGGGAATCCCCCTGGATCGTGTGTGGAGTGAGCTCCCCCCCACCGAGCAGCGGCGGGTCGTGGAGCAGTTGGGGGAAGGAGTCCGGGCTTTGCATTCTTTGCCCATCGAGCCGTTTGCCGCTGCACCCTTCAAGTGGGACCCCTTCATCGACCATCAGCGTAAGGCACTTCTGGAGAACCACCGAGGATACGGCCTTGACCAGGCATGGATAGAGCAGCTGCACCACTACATCGACGATTGCCCACTGGAGCCGCACAACCCGGATTGCCTTGTTCCGCTCCATACGGAGTTGATGCAGGAACACATCTTCGTCAGGGAGACCCGTTGGCGGTGGACCGTTTCCGGCTTCATCGATTTCGAGCCATCCATGGTGGGACATGCCGAGTATGAGTTCTGTGCGGCGGGCTTGTTCCTGAGCCGGGGGGACAGAGACCTCTTCCGGCTGTTCATGTCCTCATACGGCTACGACGATTCGGACCTGAACGACGAGCTGAGCCGAAGAATCATGGGGTTCTTGCTGCTTCACCGATACAGCAACCTTAAGTGGTTTCTTACGTTTCTCCCGCCGGAGGCGCACTTGACCCGGCTAGGCGAACTGGAGCGTTACTGGTACGGCCTCTGAGACCCCCAACGTCGGGGGTGGAACCCCGACCAACGTCGCGCACGGAGACGCGGATGACGTCGGCCGCGGAGAGCCGACGCTACACAGACCATTCACGAATGCGGGGGCGGAGTGTGAACACCCAACGGCCGCGTATATTGCAGGTTGAAGCAAACACTTCGGGCCGGTATGCTCTATCCACCTACGCAGAAGACCATGGGTTTACCCATGGTTGGATGCGCAGAAGGGGGTTATCAGACTTTGAAGATCGCAGTTACCGGCAAAGGGGGAACAGGGAAAACCACACTTGCCGGCATCCTGGCCTGCTATTTCCGGGATGACGGTTACAAGGTCCTTGCCGTCGATGCGGATCCGGACGCGAACCTGGGTTCGGCAATCGGGATTCCGCCGGACCTGACCGCCTCGCTGGTACCGATCTCGGAGAGGCGCAAACTGATAAAGGAACGAACCGGGGCCGAACCGGGAGAGTTCGGTCAGATGTTCAAGATGAACCCGGTTGTCGACGACATACCCGATCAGTACTCGGTCGACTTCGAGGGGATCAAGCTGCTTGTCATGGGGGCCATCCGCAAAGGAGGAGGCGGATGTGCCTGTCCTGAGAACGTGCTCCTTCAAAGCCTCCTGTCTGAGATCATGCTTAAGCGGGACGAGGTGGTAATTGTCGATATGGAGGCAGGTATCGAGCACCTCGGAAGGGCGACATGTAAGGCAGTCGATCGGATGCTCATCACAGTAGAGCCGGGGGCCAGAAGCATATCCACTGCGAAACGCATAATGGAATTGGCCGCCGAGATAGGCATCGAAACCTTCGGGGTGGTTGGAAACAAGGTCGTCACCGAAGATCGGGGCAGGTGGATAGCCGGCCAATTCGCCCCGGTGGAGATACTCGGCGTAATACCCTATAGCGAGATCATCCTGGAGGCGGATCGTAGACAGGTCGCTCTGATCAACCGGCTGGACGAAAATCTCAAGACCGCCTTTGAAAGCATCTACCGGGCCCTGGGCCCGAAGGGGTAGACGCCCTGGCCCAGGGTAAAAACAAGGGGGTAGGTTATGGCCTTCAGTCCGCGGTGCCTGGCCACCGCCATCGGAAGTTTCCCGCACAAGGATGCAGGTGCGGCATGTGAATTGATTCTAAAGAGCATCCCCGACATTCCTACCTGGCCGCAGCTTCCCGCCATCGATTTTAGGGAAGGCATGGAGATCCAGTACAGTGAAGGCCTCCCCTGTGTGACCATAGACAATGCTTCCCGGCGGATGTTCTTTGACACCAGCGGCGATCCCTCGACCGAACTGGCAACCTTCTACGAACACTATCTCGCGGAAGATACCGGATATTTCGGCATCTCGGAAGAATTCGCCCGTGGCATCTATGAAATGGAGCGAAGACTCGCGGACGGCGCCTCGGTTCGCCCTCAGTATTTCAAGACCCATGTAACCGGCCCGGTCACTATGGGCCTTAGCCGGACCGATGAGAATAAGCGGGCGATTTACTACAATGATGTCTTCCGCGATGTCATCGTCAAAGGCATGGAGATGAAGGCGCGTTGGCTCCTACGGAGGTTCGCCTCGCTGGGACACCC
>JALGWN010000250.1 GCA_025774115.1 bacterium | reverse complement strand
GGGCTCTTCCCTCTCTTGATCTTCCTCGGAATAGGGTCGCTGACGGACTTCGGTCCTTTGATCGCGAATCCTAAGACCACTTTCCTCGGGGCGGCAGCTCAGTTTGGAATTTTCGCGACCTTGCTCGGCGCGCTTGCCATAAGCAAGATCCCGTGGCTCGGCCTTTCCTTTACTCTGCCTGAGGCAAGCTCCATAGCCATAATCGGAGGCGCCGACGGACCTACCGCCATCTACCTCACATCCAAGATGGCGCCCCATCTCCTCGGACCTGTGGCGATCGCGGCCTATTCCTATATGGCCCTGGTCCCCATAATCCAGCCTCCGATCATGAGGCTCCTGACCACTCCTGAGGAGAGGGCGATCAAGATGGAGCAGCTCAGGGAGGTGAGCAAGCGGGAACGCATCATCTTCCCCTTCGCGGTCACCATCCTGTGCGCCCTGCTTGTCCCGACGGCCGTTCCCTTGATAGGGATGCTGATGTTCGGCAATCTCCTCAGGGAAGCCGGCGTGGTGACGAGGCTGGCGAAGACAGCCCAGAATGAGATCATAAACATAGCCACCATCTTCCTGGGGCTCTCGGTGGGTGCGACGCTGACGGGATCGACCTTCCTTACGGCAAAGACCATCGGTATTCTCGTGCTCGGCGTCATAGCCTTCTCGATAGGCACTGCCTCCGGAGTACTGCTTGGGAAGCTGATGTGCAAGCTTTCGGGGGGCAAGATCAATCCCCTGATCGGAGCAGCCGGGGTGTCGGCTGTCCCGATGGCCGCGAGAGTGGTTCAGAGAGAAGGTGAAAAAGCGAATCCCAGCAATGCCCTTCTGATGCATGCGATGGGACCAAATGTGATGGGTGTGATCGGTTCTGCAGTGGCGGCCGGTGTGCTGCTCTCAATGGTGCCGCACTAAGAGCTGCGGCACCGAAACCGTTTGACACCTGGGCGCGGGTGGCAGTAGTATAAAGGTGTGGGGCCCCTGTAACTCAAGGAATGGGTGTTATGAGACGTTGCTGGTTTATCCTCTTGGCAGTACTCATAGGTATCGGCCTCGCAGGCTGCTATACCATGTTCTCCCACCCCAATGTTGGTATGGGGACCGCCGTACACGGCGAAGGCCGTCACTGCTCCGACTGTCATACCGGCAGTGATTACTATTCCAACAACTACCCATACTACTATGACTCCTACTGGCAGGACCCCCGCTGGTGGTCCTATTACTGCAGTCCCTGGTGGTATTATGATTACTGGGATTATGACGATGGGACCGGCGGGACGCAACTGCCCGTAGACAGAAGCCGGTATTGGGACGCCAGGGAAAGACCTACCGAAAGGCCGGTGATTGTGCCCGGTGCCACTACCGGCGGCGGTGGAGGCTCTTCCACCCCGGCGACCAATGATGATAAGAAGAGCAACAGGGGCAAGACTGATGACAAGCGGTCGGATGACTCCGGAAGGGCCTACTGGAACCGCAAGACAAGACCGCCGAAACCTCCGGCCGAGCCTGAGAAGCCCAAGACCGCCGACAAGAAGTCCGAACAGAAGAAGACCAAGGAGCGCGAGTGAAACCGCACAGGTTTATGATATCGATAGCACAGACTCTGATTGTGATGATGCTGCTGACCCTCTGCGGCACCCATCTTGTTGCCGCTCAGGGTGAGCTCCCTCCAACCTATCGGGACCTGCCGCTTCTTATCCGTGACGAGGTCGGGGCGCGCTGGACCGGTATGGGTGGCGCCTGCATGGCGCTGGTCGACGACGGCTCGGCCGCCTTCTGGAACCCCGCCGGCCTGGGCAAGATCAAGCGCATCGAGATCGTGGGCGGCATGAACTGGCGTGACAATACCATCGAGACCGAATACTACGGAAACCCCAACACCTCCACTGTCTCCAGAACCAGGTTCGAAAACCTGGCCTTCTCATATCCCTTCCCCACCTACAGGGGTAGTTTCGTGCTTACAGGCTCTGTCTATCGCCAGACATCCTATGAGAAGTATCTCAATCGCTGGACCGGGGTTGGCGACGATTTCATTCAGGACATAGAGACAAGTGATGTCGCCCTCACGGCCTGGAGCGGCGCGTTCGCGATCCAGCTTTCCCAGAGCATGTTCCTGGGAGCCGAAGCCCATTTCAACACGGGCGACATGAAAATGAAGGAGACCTACTTTCCCTGGGGCGCCTGCCCTCAGCCCGGCGGCATTTTCGAGCAGACCTCGAGCCTGGGCGGCTACGGCGGTAAACTGGGCTTTGTCTATCTCCCCCACCCTATCGCATCCCTGGGCATGGTCTTAAAGCTGCCGGAGAGGATATCGGTCAGGGGTTCAGAGGTAATAACCAGCAACCACGACCCTTGTGAGGATCTCTACCAGTCGATCAGATACGATATCGACTTTCCTTATACCTTCGGGTTCGGCCTGGGCTTCACGCCGGACAACTTCATGATCGGTTTTGATCTCGTGCACACCGATTGGCGCCAGCTGCGCTTCCCGGGCAAGGTACGAGACCCGGTCACCGGGCAGTACTACTATGATGCGACGACCGATCTCAGGGCGGGGGTTGAGTACTCGATCCCCATCCAGAATCCGGTTAGAGTCTGGGCCGGATACGCTTATGTCCCCATGGAGCTCAACCTGTTCATAATAGAGAAGAACAGGAGCCGCTTCTCATTGGGTGCCGGCATCCTGGTAGAGGAATCACTCACCATAGACTTCACGTGGCAGCGCACGACGTCGGAGCGAAAGCACCTGGAGTCCTTCTATAGCGAGAAGCAGGAGATAGACCGCGCTATAATCACGCTTGCATTCCGGTTTTAGGTGCGCCCGTAGCTCAGCTGGATAGAGCGATGGCCTCCGGAGCCATAGGCCGTGGGTTCGAATCCCGCCGGGCGTACCAGCTAATCTAACCCCTTGCCTTCACAAGAGTTATACTAATGGGACAACTCACCCTCGTGAGATCGCAATGGCTCAAGAGGCCTGGTCGCTGTGATGATGCAGCCTCTATCACTTACTCTTAGGCCATATGTCCGGTGA
>JALGWN010000079.1 GCA_025774115.1 bacterium | reverse complement strand
CCTGTTGCGTCAATATAAAAAGTATCTGAAAGGGTATTCGTTGCCTCAAAAATAAATGTATCTGAAATGGGGCGTGGCTTTTGTGGTTTGTCGGGAGGATTTTGCTCTCGTGTAGACATCTATTAGGAAGCGGCTGCATAGGCCATCTTCTCCTCGCTCTTGCTGTTGGTAATCTGATGTCTTCTCTTGGAGGCCGCCAACCTGTGGAGCCTGTGCTGTAGTTTAAGCATGTCTCTGCGTAACTTGGCCGGATTGAGTGTCGCATACTGCTTCTTCAGTCTTCTCTTCACCTGCGGGGATACCTGCTTGGAAGCCAGGATGCGAGCATACGGGGTCTGAGCCCGATCATGTCGCTTCCTCACCTTGCTTCCTTCTCTTATCTTCTCAACGAGCTTCATCTGAGGCAGAAAGAAGTTGGCATAGAGCCGCCAGATCGAGTAGATGCGCTTCAGCAGTTCCAACTCCTTCTCAGTATCATAGCGGAAGTATCCAACCGTCTGCCTTACGGCCGTGTAGTTCTTCTGCTCCACGTAGCAGTTGTCGTTCTTGCGGCCCTGTCGGCAGCGGGTGAAGGAGATCTTCTCACGCTTGCAGTAACGATAGAGATGGTTGTTGATGAACTCACTGCCAGTGTCGGAGTTGATGCCAAGCAGGGGGAAGGGCAGGTGCTCTCTTATGTCCTTCAGGGCATCGAAGGTCCATACCTGAGCCTTATTGCGAAGACCCCTCAGTTCCGTCCAGCCCGAGGCGACATCGGTCGCACTGAGGCTCTGGCAGAAGTCTCCCCGGCTGTTTCCTCCCTCGTGACCAACCAGATCAACCTGGAGGAACCCGACTTCGGCATCATCCCAGTCGGCAAAGGTACAGATCGGGATCTTGTGCTTCAAGAGGCTGCCCGGCTTGGTACCACTGCGACCCTTCAACTCGAGGCGTCGTCGATCACCAGCCAAGATACGATCAGCTGTTGAGGCACTCATGGACACAAGTAACCGACGAACCTCATCTGAAACATCCAACTCCTTCCACCGGGCCAGTACAGACACCATCTCTTCCATGTTGGCAGTGAGGCGCTTGCCACAGGCGAAATCCAAGACGCCCCAGATCTTGCGCAAGGAGCCCAGGACCTGATCGCCATATCTCTTCTTGCGACCACGCTTGCCACCTCGGCGACGTCTCGGTGGCGGCTGGTATCGTCTCTTCTCGCCACTTCTCAGTACACGTGCGGCATAGCAGCGGTTGTAGCCCGTCAGAGCAACAAACTCATCGAGAATCTGGCCTTTATCTCTCTTCCTGGCCCTCCTGTAGCGCTTGGCCGCCTCCTTTACCACCGCCTTACGTGTCTTCATATCCAACCCCATCTGTGTTACCTCCTGAGATCCGATCACACCGATTTCCGGAGGTTAACCCACACATTTTTCGAATACTTTTTATTTTTGAGGCAACGAACCCCTTTCGAATACATTTATTATGAGTCAATTCGCAGCCTTGACGCCATTGGTTTTTGGGGGTACGCTGAACCTGTGGGATGCGAGGTTGTTACCGCCGGGGGGATGCTCTGGAAGAGACTGGAAAGCCGGATAGGGCCACATTCAATCTCCTGATGCGGCTAAGGCCGTTCGGTGATTTTGATGGCCTCACGCCTGATGAGATGTATGCATATATGTTCGACGCGTTTGATCCGGCGGCATCTCCCATATCCTTCAATGAAGAGATAGACCCGGGGTTGATTGCGACTGTCGGCTTCCACCGTGACATAGTGGGTTTTCTAGATCTCCTGAAAGCGGAGCAGCCGCTGAAGCTCACCCAGAAAGGAAACCTGCCTGTCCGTCTCTGCAGGAAGATTGTGGATATGGGTTTGGCCGGGCCGGATGGACACTGGCTTAAGAAGCATGGGATGCGCGGGGAAATGGACTGTGCCCATGTTCACCTGATCAACATCTTATGTCGGATGGCGGGCATCACAAGGAAGGTCCATGGAAAGCTGTCATTGACCAAACGAGGTGAGGGCTATCTCTCGGGAAAGAAGAGCCTGGATCTTTATAAGCGCCTTTTCTTCGCATATGTGCGCCGTCTTAACTGGGGCTATGAGGACGGGTATGCCGAAGCGGGCACTATCCAGGCTGGTTTTGCTTTCTCAATCTGCCTGGTGAGCAAGTACGGCGAGGGGCCGGCAGGAATAGAGTTTTATGCGGACAAGTTTGCCGCGGCATTTCCCTTTGTCGTGGGTGCCTTTCCCGGCAGCATCTCCGGGAGTCCCCGACAGCAATTCCTCCGATGCTATTTCTTGAGAACCTTCGAACGGTTTCTCAGCAGGTTCGGCCTTGTGGATGCCAGAGCCGAAGGATTCGGAGAAGATTGGACCACCTCGATTGCCAAGTCCGACCTGTTCGACAAGATCATAGGCTTCGGACAGGGTGTGGCCCGGGGGGGCGCTCCGGCGGAGCCCGCCAAACGCAGGAGACGGTTCAAGCATGTTTACCAGTTCAAGATCATCTTGAGAGAAACCAGGCCTTCGGTATGGCGCCGCATTCAGGTTCCTGAGACTTACACCTTCTGGGATCTCCACGTAGCTATCCAGGATGTCATGGGATGGTTCGATTGTCATCTCCATGAGTTCGTGATTCGTGATCCCGAAAGCGGTGGCGAGATTTTCATGGGGATTCCGGACGATGATTTCCCGAGCACCAGACCTATCCTTGCGGGCTGGCGACACAAGATCTCGGATTGGTTCTCTGCCGAAAGACGGACTGCCCGATACGAGTATGATTTTGGCGATGGTTGGGAGCATGATGTCCGGCTCGAGGGATTCCTTCCGAGAGGGGATGGGGTGGAGTATCCGGTGTGTCTCGATGGTGAAATGGCCTGCCCGCCTGAGGACGTAGGAGGCACAGGGGGATATGAGGACTTTCTCAAGATCCTGGCTGATCCCTCAGATAACGAACACACAAGAATGTTGGAATGGGTGGGGGGACAATTCGACCCCACTGATTTCAAGCCGAGTGAGGTAGGCTTTGATGATCCGCAGATGCGGTTGAAGTTGCTTGATGGGCCTTCGTAGGGTCGGCCGCTGAGTATCCGGGATTGCTGAGAGGAGTCTGACGGGCCGATGAAACCGATTAGCGCCGACGTAGTGGAACAGACCTGGAAGCGTTTGGGTGTCATACCGCCTGAGGATGCTACCGTCCTGATTGATGTGATGCGAAAGGAGCAACCCTCTGTACTTGCCTACCTTACAGCTGTGGGGGAAGGCCAGCTGACTGAGGATGAGATGGGGCTCCTTCTTCACATAGGTATCGTTGTGTGGCAGGCGATGAGGCAAGGAGACGCCCAGCTGCCCATGGTGAGCGGTGAGGATCTAGACGCAGTCGAATCCAAGAACGTCCAGATGCTGGAATACTTTGAAGGCGAATCCGAGGCAAGCTTCTATGATGTCGCCGAGAGGCTGTTCGGGAGCTACAACCAGTATGAGATCCTGAGACACATAGTGGGAGCCCTGATGGAAGAGCAGGAAGAGGATCTCATGATCAGGGATGAGAACTTGGGTATCATGTACATTCATCTCAAGACCGCCATTGATGCCATGGACCTCTGAGGCAAGTGCCGGACTCGCGGTTGGCCGACACTGTCTGGAGAACGGGCGCAATCAGGGGCGCATCAACCACAGACTTGACCCCTAAGTTCTGTGCGGATAGATGGAAGCAGATGATGGTGGGGTTCTTATGAGAATCGAGAACCGTCTGAACAGGAGTTTGTGCAGCATAGGATATCTAGTTCTTGCCGCTCTGCTCCTCGCTTCTTGCGGCGGAAACGACCGGTGCGCGAATGGTCCTGAAGACCAGGATCATCTCCCGATCGTGCAGGTCGGAGATCTGGATGAGCCCCTGAAGGTCTTGGACAGCGCGACACCTATCTACCCTGATGAGGCTCGCCGCCAGGGACATGAGGGGAGCGTCACCGTGACGGTGATTGTGAACTCCGATGGGACGGTCGGCCGGTCGGAGGTGAGCACGAGCTCAGGATACCCGGAACTCGACAGTGCCGCACTGGATGCCGCCATACACTTCAAGTTCACCGAGCCTCGCCGCCACGGCTGTCCGGTCCGCGTCGAGCTCGATATACCGTTTCGGTTCTCGCTGGGTGGACGGCCGGTTTGTGACCTCATGATCGAGCGGCGGGGTTATCATGGCCAACCCGGTGAGGCTGACCAGCTGGCGCCGGGACAGACTGCGCCTTGGACTCCGGCGCCCCTTGGCCTGACCGATGTTGGTCGGAGTTCCGTGCGCGGCGAACCTCTGGGATGGCTTCGGCATCCGGCGCCGGGCACAAAAACCCGACGCTACCATGGCGCTTGGCCGATGATTGCGGCACGGGCACTGTCACGCACCAAAACGGGTTGACACGCCGGGCCGGTTGGTCTACACTTCTCCTCTGGTTATGCGCGCCTCTGAAACAATCGCTAACCCTTAGTGAGGTTGGGAATGCCCTTATCCAAAGGAACGATTCAGGTTTATACCGGGGATGGGAAGGGGAAGACGACGGCCGCCCTCGGCCTGGCCCTGAGGGCCTGCGGTCACGGGTTTAAGGTCCTCATGATACAGTTCATGAAGGGCTCGAAGAACTATGGTGAGGTGATCATAGCCGATGAAGTCCCGGGATTTACGCTCATACAGTCGGGGCTGCCCACATTCGTGGAAAAGGATAACCCGTCCGAAGAGGATCTCAGGCTTGCCAAAGAGGGGATGGAGATGGCCGCCAAAGCCGTAGCCGAGGCCTCCTGCGATATCCTGATTCTGGATGAAGTAAACGTGGCCGTGGACTACGGCCTTGTGGGGATCAAACAGGTACTGGAGATTGTCAAACATAAGCCGCCCGAGATGGAGATTATCTTAACCGGCCGATACGCACCTGCTGAGTTCAAGGAGATCGCCGATCTTGTGACTGAGATGAAGGAAATCAAGCATCACTACATGTCGGGTCTGGGCATGAGAGAAGGCATAGAATACTGAACCGAGGCAAGGGATGGTAACGAGCGACGACCTGCTCAAGAGATTCGCGGAAGGCAACAGATCGGCGCTTTCCAAGATAATAACATTGGTGGAGAACCACGAGAGCACGTTCCCCGAGGTTCTGGACAGGCTCTACCACAGGACCGGGCGTGCCTACAGGATCGGTATCACCGGCCCCCCTGGAGCCGGCAAAAGCACCCTGGTCTCGACCCTTGTTAAGCGCATACGAGGGGAGGATAAGCTGGTGGGGGTGATCGCGGTCGATCCAAGCAGCCCCTTTACCGGCGGGGCTCTCCTTGGGGACAGGATACGCATGCAGGATATCGGTGTCGATCCGGGCGTGTTCGTCCGCAGTATGGCCACCAGAGGCTCGCTCGGCGGTCTTGCCGAGGCGGCCGGGGATGTGGCCGATGTGATGGATGCCTTTGGGAAGGATGTTATAATAACCGAAACGGTCGGTGTGGGCCAGTGCGAGCTCGACGTTGCCGGGGCCTGCTATACCACCGTCGTAGTCATAGTGCCCGAATCCGGCGACAGCGTGCAGGCCATGAAGGCAGGCCTCATGGAAATTGCGGATGTTCTGGTCGTGAACAAAAGCGATCGTGAGGGTGCCGACCGGATGGCGCGCCAGGTGCGGGCTGTGATGGAATTGGGTGGAGAGCGGAACGGCTGGAACCCCCCGGTGGTCTGTACCATTGCCTCCGAGGGCGAGGGCATCGAGGAACTCTACGGCCACATAGAGCAGCACCGCAACTTCCTGAGCCGGTCCGGAGGGCTGGAGAAGCACCGCCGGGGCAACGTGGAGGTCACGATAAGGGCCCTCGTCGAGAACGATCTTCACCGCAGGATCTGGACCGATCGCTCGCTGGATAGACTGCACACGCTGGTTGGAGAGGTCTGCGGAGGCGATAAGACCCCCAGACAGGCATCGGGTGAGATTCTTAAGATGATTGAGGGACGCTGAGAGGGGAGAGAGTAAGCATGTTTGAGAAGGACAAGCTCGAAAGCATCCGAAAGCGAAAGGAAGTGTGGAAAAAGGAATTCCTCGAGTCCTGCTCCGACTGTGAAGCCACCAATCCCTCAGGCAGAACACTCGAGCCTCTTTATGACCCTTCGGACATAGCCTCGCTCGACTATGAGCGGGACCTGGGATATCCCGGGGAATACCCCTTCACCCGTGGTGTTTATACCACCATGCACCGGGGCAGGCTCTGGACCATGCGGCAATTCTCCGGCTATGGTACCGCGAGGGACTCGAATCTTCGCTATCATTTCCTCCTCGACCGGGGCCAGACCGGCCTCTCAGTCGCCTTTGACATGCCCACCATAATGGGATACGACTCCGACCACCTTCGCTCCCGCGGTGAGGTGGGGATGTGTGGTGTGGCCATAGACTCACTTAAGGATATGGAGGTCCTTTTCGACAAGATACCTCTGGATAAGGTATCGACCTCTATGACCATAAACGCTCCGGCCGCGATGCTCCTTGCCTTCTACATATGTGTGGGCGAGAAACAGGGGGTGGCCTCCGAGCGCCTCCGGGGCACCATCCAAAACGACATCCTCAAGGAGTACATAGCCCAGAAATCCTGGATCTATCCCCCCGAGCCTTCGATGCGTATCATAACGGACATCCTGGCCTTCTGCGGGGATCATGTGCCCAAGTGGAACACCATCTCGATAAGCGGCTACCATATCCGGGAAGCAGGCTCCACGGCGGCCCAGGAGCTGGCCTTTACCCTGGCGGACGGCTTCGCCTATGTCGAAGCCGGGATAAAGGCGGGGCTGGATGTGGACACGTTCGCCCCGAGACTTTCCTTCTTCTTCAATTCCCATCTCGATTTCTTTGAGGAGATAGCCAAGTATCGGGCGGCGAGGCGCATCTGGGCGAGAGCGATGAAGGAGAAGTACGGGGCCAAAAGGAAAGAATCCCTGCTCGTCCGCTTCCATACTCAGACAGCAGGCTGCACCCTGACCGCCCAGCAGCCTGAGAATAACGTTGTGAGGACCGCCTACGAGGCCATGGCCGCGGCCATAGGGGGCACCCAGTCGCTCCATACTAATTCCCTGGATGAGACCCTGGCGCTCCCCTCGGAAAAGGCCGTTCAGATAGCGCTACGCACCCAGCAGATCCTCGCGCATGAGACCGGTGTCACCAACACCATCGACCCCCTGGCGGGGTCCTACTACGTTGAGCATCTAACCAACAAGCTCGAGGAGGAGGCGGAGGCCTATTTCCAGAGGATCGAAGACCTGGGCGGGGTCGTGAAAGCCATCGATCTGGGCTTCTTCCAGAAGGAGATATCCGATGCGGCGTACCACTACCAGCGGGAGATCGAGAAGAAGACCAAGATCGTGGTGGGAGTGAACGAATATGTGGTTGCGGACGAGAAGATCGAGATAGATCTCCTTAAGATAAACCCCAAGGTCGAGGAGGCGCAGGGGAAGGCCTTGAAGCAGCTCAAGGAGGAGAGGGATAACGGGGTTGCTCGTGCCGCCATCGACAAGCTCGGGCAGGCGGCAGCCGGGACCGAGAACCTGATGCCCAGGATTCTCGACTGCTCTCGCGCCTATTGTACCCTGGGGGAGATGATCGAGGTGCTGAGAACGGTTTTCGGAGTGTACAAAGAGCCTATAGTCTATTGAGTCTGATTCGGAGGCGGCAATGGCGAATAAGATAAGAGTGCTGGTGGCCAAGCCGGGCCTGGACGGGCATGACCGCGGGGCCAAGGTGGTCGCCAGTGCATTCAGAGACGCTGGAATGGAAGTGGTTTACACCGGGCTTCACCAGACCCCTGAGATGATAGTGGAAGCAGCCATTCAGGAAGACGTCGATGTGGTGGGTGTGAGCATCCTCTCGGGAGCTCACATGGTTCTCTTTCCGAAGATACTCAATCTTCTGAAGGAACAAGACGCCGGGGACAAGCTCATCATAGGCGGTGGCATCATACCCGAAGACGATATGGCGGAACTTAAGAAGATGGGTGTCACGGAGATCTTCGGGCCCGGAACGACGACTGAGACGATAGTGAACTATGTGAAAAACGCAGTGGCCTCCCGCCGAGAGTAGGTGGCGTCGCCGGCTCCGCAGCATAAGCCCTGTGCCGGCCGGACCGCTCAATACGGGGATCGAGGTTACGTTTAGGAGGTGAGGAATGCAGCTCAGTGATGAACACAAGATGATAAAAAAGATGGTGCGCGAGTTTGCCGTAAACGAGGTGGCACCCAAGGCAATGGAGATCGATGAGACCGCTGAGTTCCCATGGGACACCATAAAGAAGATGGCTGAGCTGGGTCTTATGGGAATGCCCTTTTCGGAAGAGTGGGGAGGCGGCGGCAGCGATACGTTGGGCTACTCCATCGGGGTGGAGGAGATATCGCGGGTGTGCGCGGCGACCGGGATTACGATGGCGGCCCATACATCGCTCGGCGTGGCTCCCATCTATCAATTCGGCACCGAAGAGCAGAAGCAGAAGTACCTCCCGGACATAGCAAGCGGCAGGAAGCTCGCCGCATTCGGCCTCACCGAACCCGGTGCGGGCTCCGATGCAGGCGCCACCCAGACCACCGCGGTCCGCGAGGGTGACTACTACATCGTAAACGGCACCAAGTGTTTCATCACCAGCGCCAGCACGGCGGAGACCTTTGTGGTAACCACGATGACCGATAAGGAAGCGGGGACAAGGGGTATTACGGCGCTGATTATGGAAAAGGGTATGCCCGGCTTCCGGCCGGGGAAGAAGGAAAACAAGATGGGGGTGCGGGGATCGGACACCGCCGAGCTCATATTCGAAAACGTCAAAGTGCCCGTGGAGAACCGTCTGGGTGAGGAAGGCGAGGGTTTCAAGATCTTCCTGGCCACCCTGGACGGAGGCAGGATCTCCATAGGCGCCATGGCCTTAGGGATAGCCCAGGGGGCCCTCGATGCAAGTGTCAAGTATGCCAAGGAGCGCAAGCAGTTCGGCCGGGCGATATGTAAGTTCGGTGCGATACGGGAGATGCTTGCGGACATGGCCACCGAGGTCGAGGCCTCGAGGCTTCTCGTGTATGATGTCTCCATGGCCAAGGACAGAGGCGAGCACATAGTCAAGGAGGCGGCGATGGCCAAGCTCTTTGCCTCGGAGACCGCGATGAGAGCCACACGTACGGCAATACAGGTACACGGCGGCTATGGCTATATGAGAGAGTACGAAATCGAAAGGCTCTTCAGGGATGCGAAGATCACGGTGATAGGCGAGGGGACTTCGGAGATCCAGAAGCTTGTGATAGCCAGAGAACTTACCAAAGAGTGAGGGTACAAGATGAACGGGTTTGAAAGGGTTAAGGCCGCATTCAGGAAGCAACGTCCCGACAGGGTGCCGTTCTATCCCATCGTGAGTGCGCTTGCAGGTAGTCTTATAGGTATAGATGCCATCACCTATTACACCGACCTGGACAAGATGGCCGATGCCCATATCGCGCTCTATGAGCACCTCAAGCACGATGTCGTCGCCCTGATGGCGGACCTCTACATGGAAGTGGATGCCATGGGGGCGGAGATCGATTTTGTGAAAGATGACGTGCCGAGGCTGAGGGGCTATCTGCTTAAGGAAGACAAGGCGCGTCTGGGCTCACTCGAAGTGCCCGATCCGGCCACGGCCGGGCGCCTGCCGGCCTATCTGGCAGCCTGTAAGAAGGTAAGCGGTGCCATCGGGGAAAGCCCGGTGGGTGGGGTGATCTGCGGTCCCTGGACGCTTGCCACCAACCTCAGGGGGGCTGAAAACCTCATCATGGATACGGCCACCGATCCTGAGTTCGTGCATGACCTCATGCGGTTTACGGTCGAGGTGGTAAAGAAGCTGGGAGAAGCTGTGAACAAGGCCGGCGCGGGCTTAAGCCTGAGCGAGGCCCCGGCTTCCTTAAGCCTCATTTCGCCTAAGATAGTATGGACGAGCCATCTTCCATGGAGAAGATGTTTGAAGCCTCCGGGGGCAAGATGGTCGTCATTGGCAATGTGGCAACAGGTACATTTGTGGATGGGACACGTGAGGATATGGAAAGTGAAGTGAAGCGCTGCATGGACGCCGCAAAGGAGAAACCGGGCTTTGTTCTGGCCTCAGGTTGTGAAATCTCCCCGCGTGCGGACATGGATAAGGTAAAGCACTTCTGTGAACTGGCTACTCAACTTGGGAAACTGGACTAGCCCGAAAGGAGATGGAAGATGGCGAACCCGAAGGATGTTGTCATAGTTAGCGGCGCCCGTACGGCGACGGGTAGGTTCCTTGGCTCGCTGGCAAGCATGAGAGCTCCGGACTTGGGAGCGGTCGCGATAAAGGCCGCCGTGGAGCGGGCCGGGATCAAGCCCTCAGATGTTGAAGAGGTGCTTATGGGTAATGTGGTGGGTGCGGGCGTCGGGCAAAATCCTGCCCGCCAGGCTGCCATCAAGGCCGGCATCCCCGTATCCGTGGGGTGTACGACCATTAACAAAGTGTGCGGCTCGGGTCTTAAGACCGTTATCTTTGCCGCCCAGGCCATCAAGGTGGGGGACTATGGCTGTATCGTAGGTGGCGGGCTTGAGAGTATGAGCCAGTGCCCCTACATGCTTCCCAAGGCAAGGACAGGTTACAGGCTGGGACACGGCAAGCTGGTGGATCTGATGATCCATGATGGGCTCTGGGATGTCTATAACGATTTCCATATGGGTAATACCGGCGAGCTCGTTGCCGAGAAGTACGGCATCTCGCGCGAAGAGCAGGACGAGTATGCCTATAACAGCCACCGCAAGGCCGTCGCCGCTATAAAGGGCGGGAAATTCAAGGACGAGATAGTGCCCGTCGAGGTCCCTCAGCGTAAGGGCGATCCCATCATATTCGATGTCGATGAGGGCCCACGAGAGGATACCACGGTCGAGAAGCTTGCCAAACTCAGACCCGCCTTTAAGAAAGACGGTACCGTGACGGCCGGAAACGCCCCCGGGGTGAATGACGCCGGCTCGGCCGTTGTCGTGATGTCGCGCGAGCGGGCGGAGAAGCTCGGTGCCAAGCCCATAGCCAGAGTCACCGGCTATGCCACCGGCGGTCTTGAGCCCAAGTGGGTCATGCTTGCACCCATAGAGGCCGTGAAGAATCTTTTCAAGGTCACCGATTACAAGATGGAAGACTTCGATCTCATTGAGCTAAACGAGGCCTTCTCGGTTCAGTCTATAGCCACCATACGGGAACTCGGTATGGATCCGGAGAAGGTCAATGTCAACGGCGGCGCCGTCGCCCTCGGACATGCAATCGGTTCCACGGGCTGCCGTATCCTGGTGACCCTGCTTTATGCCTTGAAAGACCGGGGCCTCAAGAAGGGCCTGGCCACGCTGTGTCTGGGTGGTGGAAACGCCGTAGCCTTATCAGTCGAGATGGAATAGGAGGGGGGACATGGAGATAAAGAAGGTTGGAGTAATAGGCGCGGGTACTATGGGGAACGGCATCGCGCATGTCTTCGCGACGAGTGGCTATGATGTGGTGCTCATGGATATCGACGAGAAGTTCCTCGATAGGGCAACCGCCATCATCACCAAGAACCTCGACCGCATGATAAAGAAAGAGAAGATCACAGAGGCCGACAAGGAAGCCACCCTCAAGAAGATCACCAAGACCACGAGTGTGAAAGCCCTGGCCGACTGCCAGATCGTTGTGGAGGCGGCAAGTGAGGACTACACGATCAAGCAGAAGATCTTCAAGGACCTGGATTCCATCTGCAGCGAGGGGACGGTCTTTGCCTCGAACACCTCGTCCATCTCCATAACCGAAATCGCGGCCAACACCAAGTGCCCGGACAAGGTCGTGGGGCTGCATTTTATGAATCCCGTCCCCATGATGAAACTCGTGGAGATCGTAAAAGGTGTCGGGACCTCAGATGAGACCGTAACGCTTGTAACCGAGCTGGCCAAGAAGCTCGGTAAGACACCGGTTCTGGTGAACGACTATCCCGGTTTTGTCGCAAACCGGGTTCTCATGCCCATGATAAACGAAGCCTGCTGGGCCCTCATGCAGGGCGTGGCTGAAAAGGAAGCCATCGACACCGTGATGAAGCTCGGTATGGCCCATCCCATGGGCCCCTTCGAGCTGGCCGACCTCATCGGGCTCGATGTGTGTCTTGCCATCATGGAAGTGCTTTATGAAGGTTTCAGTGACTCCAAGTACCGCCCTTGCCCGCTTCTTCGCAACATGGTCAAGGCCGGCTACCTGGGCCGCAAAACCAAACGCGGCTTCTACAATTATGAGAAATAACGCCGGGTCTGTGTAGCGTCGGGTCTCCACGCCCGACGATTATCGGGGGCGGCCATTCGGCCGCCCTCCATCATTTCCCGTAGCGTCGTCACTCCCGTGACGACGAATCGCTTTCTCTGTATGTTTTTACTTGCAATCCCACCCATCTTCGTGCATAGTAACCCTGCCATCAGAATCATCCGACAACGTGGAGGAATGCGAGTTTTTGGCAAGACACCTTTGTTCACACAGCCGTGTTCGGCTGCTGTCCGGTCATCCTGTAACAATCCATTGTGGAGGGTATCCCGCCTGTTATGGCTTCACCACGGAGGCCGGGACTCGCGGAGTTAACCTGGATAGGCATAACCCGCATAATAAACGCCGATACAGACATAACCCCGAGTGCTTGCACGACTTACGCTGGCCACCCTTATCGGAGTTAGGCGGCGCGGATACAAGCCATAATGTCATTGACCGGATCAGTTCAAGCAGTAGTTAGGCAGGGAGGAACGAGCTGCCTTAACCTATATTCTGATTGGTTGTTTAACTGCAATG
>JALGWN010000249.1 GCA_025774115.1 bacterium | reverse complement strand
GTGTGGATATTCCATGGCGAGATCTTCCCGGAGAAGGCTGTAGCGGAAGAGCGTACTTAGGAGGAGCCAGGCAATGCTTAGTCCCAAGCGGGTAAAATACAGAAAACAACAGCGCGGCAGGATGAGGGGGCTCGCCTGGAAGGGCAGCTCAATCGGATTCGGTGAATATGGCCTGCAGGCCCTGGAGCCGGCGTGGATTACATCAAGACAGATCGAGGCCGCCAGGGTTGCCATCACGAGGCACGTG
This sequence comes from bacterium, assembly GCA_025774115.1. Classification (GTDB taxonomy): domain Bacteria; phylum Arandabacterota; class Arandabacteria; order Arandabacterales; family Arandabacteraceae; genus JALGWN01. Next base: position 3,442 of record JALGWN010000249.1, on the reverse strand, counting down.
AAGCGTGGCGGGAAGATCTGGGTCAGGATCTTCCCGGACAAGCCTGTGACGGTGAAGCCGGCGGAGACCAGGATGGGAAAGGGCAAGGGAAGCCCAGAATACTATGTGGCCGTGGTCAAGCCCGGGAGAATCCTTTTTGAGCTCGCGGGAGTCGATGACGCACTGGCCAAGGAGGCCATGACACTGGCCGCCCGGAAACTCCCTATCAAGACCAGGTTCTTGAGTAGAGAGGGTGTGAAACGATGAAGCCCGAGAAGTACAGAGAGCTTACCAGAGCGGAGATCGAGAGGATATTGAGAGACTTGAAGGAGGAGCTTTTCAACCTGCGTTTCAGGGTCTCCACCCAGAAGCTCGATAATCCCCTGAGGCTCCGGGAAGTAAAGAGGGATATCGCGAGAGTGATGACCATCTTGCGGGAGGACGAGCTGGGCAAGATCAGGCTGCCGGGCTCGGCTGAGGCTGGGACAGGAGAAGCGGTGTCGGCGGAAACCAAGAAAGAGGCAGTGGGAAATGAAGGGGACTGAAAGAAAGACTAAAACAGGTTTTGTCGTCAGTAGCAAGATGGACAAGACCGTTGTAGTGGCTGTTGAGAGGCGTCTGAGACATCCGCTCTACGGCAAAGTCGTAAGGAGAACTCCCCATTTCTACGCCCATGATGACAAGAACCAGTGTGGTGATGGGGATCTGGTGAGGATTGCTGAGACAAGGCCCCTCAGCAAGATGAAGAGATGGCGAGTGGTCGAGGTGGTCAAAAAAGCCGAGTAGGACAGGTTAACAATGATACAAGTTGAAACAATGCTGACGATTGCAGACAACTCGGGAGCCAAGACGGCGCAGTGCATCAGGATTCTCGGGGGTTCCTTCAGGCGTTACGCCAGGATCGGGGACATCATCGTGGTTACGGTGAAGGACGCGATTCCGGGTAGCGAGATCAAGAAAGGAACGGTGGCGAAGGCGGTGGTGGTGAGGACCCGTAAGGAGTATGGAAGGTCTGACGGGTCTTATATCCGATTCGATCAGAACGCGGCCGTCTTGATTAATGACGACAAAGAGCCGAGGGCGTCGAGAATATTCGGCCCCGTGGCACGGGAACTGAGGGACAAGCAGTTTATGAAGATAATCTCGCTTGCTCCTGAAGTTGTCTAGTGGAGGAGAGACAATCGATGCGGGTCGCAAAAGATGACACGGTGATGATTATTTCAGGGGATGACCGGGGTAAGACCGGGAAGGTCCTGAAGGTGTTTCCTGAGAACAAACGCATCATTGTTGAGGGCATCAATTTCATTAAGAGACACACCAAGCCCAAATCAAGGATGCAGCCCGGAGGGCTGGTCGAGAAGGAAGCACCGCTTCATGTTTCGAACGTAATGGTAGTCTGTCCGCGCTGTGGAGAAGGCAGCCGCCCCAAGAGGGCCAAGCTGGCCGAGGGACGCCGTGTCCGGCAGTGCGGGAAGTGCAATGAGATCATTGGTAAGGCTTAAGTGAGGGTTAGGTAAAAGTGGCTGAGGAGAAGAAGAGCAAGCAGAAGAAGGGAAAGCAGGAGAAACCGGGCAAGAAAGAGAAGCCCGGGAAGCAAGAGCAAGACCCTGCCGAGCAGGTGGAACCGGGGTACGTAGCCAGGTTGTTCCTGCGGTATAAGGACGAGATCCTTCCGGCTCTCATGAAGCGCTTCGAATACCAGAACACTATGCAGGCTCCGAAGCTGGAGAAGATCTCGGTCAATATGGGTGTAGGAGACGGTGTCAAGGACGCCAAGCTGATGGATGCGGCGGTGGCGGACATGGGAACCATAACCGGACAGCGCCCCGTGATAACCCGGGCCAAGAAGTCCGTTGCGAGTTTCAAGCTTCGCAAGGGCATGCCCATCGGTTGCAGGGTCACGCTTCGCGGCACCAGGATGTACGAGTTCTTCGACAGGCTGGTAAACGTGGCGATACCGAGAATCCGTGACTTCAGGGGGCTCTCGCCCGACAGCCTTGACGGTCATGGGAACTACACGTTCGGCATCAAAGAACAGATCGTGTTCCCTGAGATAGAGTATGACAAGGTAGTCAAGGTCAGGGGTATGGACATAACGTTTACTACTACTGCGAAGACGGATGAAGAGGCCTTCGAATTGCTGAAGTTCCTCGGAGTGCCGTTCAGTACAAGCTAGCACGAGAGGGAGGATCTGTGGCTAAGAAGTCCATGATCGAGAAATGGAAAAGGAAGCCTAAGTTCAAGGTCAGACAAGTGAACAGGTGTCACCGCTGCGGCCGCCCGAGAGCATACCTCAGGAAATTCGGAATCTGTCGTATATGCTTCAGGGAGCTGGCGCTGATGGGACAGATACCCGGAGTGGTCAAGGCGAGCTGGTGATACCTAAGTTGAGGAGTGTGTTTGATGGCAGTATCTGATCCGATTGCAGACATGCTTACCGTTATTAGAAACGGGTGCAAGGCAAAGAAGAAGAAGGTGGAAGTACCCGCATCCGGGTTCAAGCGTGAGATCGTGCGGGTTCTCCTCGAGGAGAAGTTCATAAGCAATTTCAGGTATATCGAGGACAACAAGCAGGGAAGGCTCCGGGTGTATCTCAGGTATACGGATGACGAGACAAGCGTTATCAGCGGGATTAAGCGCATCTCTACGCCGGGATTGCGCAACTACGCTGGCGGCAAAGAGGTCCCGAGAGTCCAGGGCGGTCTGGGTCACCTCCCAGGGCATCATGACCGACAAGGAAGCAAAGAAGCGAGGAATAGGCGGCGAAATCATCTGTCATGTTTGGTAAGTGAGGCGGACCATGTCACGGGTAGGTAAGAAACCAATAGCGATCCCCAAGGGGGTTGAGGTCAAGATAGAGGGGAATCTCGTCAAGGTGAAAGGCCCCAAGGGAAACCTTGAGCGCCAGATGCACCATACCATGAAACTGATCATGGAAGGCGACGAGATAAGGGTGGAGAGACCGGGAAACCTGGGTTTCCACCGTTCCCTTCATGGCACCACCAGGATGATGATATCCAACATGATCACCGGTGTTAGCGACGGCTACATGAAGGAACTGGAGATCCACGGAATCGGGTTTCGTGCGGAGCTTCAGGATGGGAAGCTGGTCTTGAACGTTTCCCAGTCGCATCCGGTGATCTACGAAGCCCCTAAGGGAATAACCGTAGAACTGCCCGAGGTCGGCCGGGGTGTGGATGTGAGGATAAGGGTCAGCGGCGCCGACAAGCAGGCCGTTGGGCAGTCAGCGGCAGAGATAAGAGGCATCGACCCGCCCGAGCCTTATAAGGGCAAGGGCATAAGGTATGTCGGTGAATACGTGAGAAGGAAGGCCGGAAAGACCGGTGCAGCTCAAGCCTAGGGGAGTGTAACGCAATGGCTACGAAAAGGCTCGGTGGCAGGGAACGACGGCACCTGAGAACCAGGAAAAAGATCAGGGGAGAAGCGACGCGTCCGAGGCTTG
>JALGWN010000248.1 GCA_025774115.1 bacterium | reverse complement strand
CTAAAATCGATATGCAAAGCTGAGGATCACCCGGTCGGTCGTACGCTTCTCGCTGTAGGAGGCCTGGCGATCCTCACGTTCGAAGCTCGTACGTTGCCAGGCAGCATCGAGGGTCAGGGCACCCTCGACTATGGTGCCTGCGCCGAGGGATATACGCCGCCTGTTCTTCTCGATCTCAAACACATTGAGCGCGAGAGGCACATAGGCATATCCGGCCCTTACTCTGACAGGCACAACCGGTATGGCATACTCGGCACCCAGCCGGATGTCGGTTGTGGCATCGAAGAGGAACTGGCCGGTCTCAATGTCCCTGACTCTGCCCGGATAGTCGAGTTCTTCCCAGTTGGTCAATACGAGATCAAGGGCGATGTTAAAATTCGTCGGTCGTACGGCCACGCCGAAGCCAAGCGAATAAGGAATATCGATATCATAATCCACCGCCTGCCGGAACCTGTCGCAACTTCCGTCGGAAGCCGTATAGAGCTCGGTGCCGTCGACGTTTATGCGCTGCGGTGTCTTGGCCACCATCCCAAAGGCGAAGAGGGGATGAGGCACATAGATAAACCCGAGCGAGCCGCCGTAGCCGCCGAGATCCGCATCCTGAGAGAACATTGCACCCGGAGGGGGACAGGTTCCCCAGGGGTAGAGGTTGTCTTCGAAATCAAGGCTCCCCGTATAGAAGTGAGCTTCGGCACCGAAGAAAACATTGGGAGAAAGTTGCACCGCTACGGCACCGCTCCAGGCTGTGAGCATAACCTCCCGTTGCTCGACATCGTGGTAGTCCGTCAGACTCGTTGTTACCCGCCGGTCCAGATACTGGTCGAAGGATGTGGCCCTGAAGACCGAGCCCGTGAGCACCAGGCTTCCCCTGTAGGTAGGGAAGGGATATGAGACCGCAAGGTCTTCCAATCTGGTGGAGCTCACCGAGGAGGTGTTGCCATCGCCGACCCAGTCGGATTCTATGTCGAGCGATCGTCTGTTGAAGGAGGCTCCGATCTCAATACGTCTTATCTGGCCCAATCCCGCAGGATTATAGTAGGCCGCCGCCCCGTCATCCACTATGGCTATACAGGCACCGCCCATACCGGCCCAACGGGCTCCGATCTCGTCCCGGTCAAGGAACGGGATGTCCAGGTTGGTGTCGGGCGTGCCTTGGGCACCGGATGTGCCCGCCATGGAGAGGACGACAAGGAGAGCTGTCAAAGCTGTAACTGCCGATCTTGGTATCACTGTTTCTCCTTGGCTTTTTTCTCTTCCTTCTTCACCTCTTTGGGTTCCTCTTTGGGCTTCTCGGGCCGTTCCCTGGGCTTATAATACTCGCTTCCCGAGTCATCGGTCTTCGGCTTCTGCTTGATCTCGCCGCCGCTCGATCCGCCCGGGACCGCAGGCACCTGGCCGTCTCTGGTCTTAGTACCACCGGCCGGAGGGACCAGCTTAGGGACAGTGCCGGGGCGTTCCCTCTCATCCCAATAGCGGGGTGTCCCGGTGGGCAGGCCCTCACCGTCATCATCCCACCACCAATAGTCATGATACCACCAGGGTTCTGAGTAGTAGGAGCGCCAGTAACGGCCGCCGCCCCAACGGTCATAGTAGTAGGGGAAATGGTAGTAATAGTAATCGGCACTGGAGTGGCAATCAGAGCATTGCTTCCTGGGCTGGTAGTACGTTCCGGTCTCATCCGGGACCGGGGAATGCACAAGCTTGGTGTAGCATCCCGCAAAGACTATGGCAAAGAACGCCCCAATGAGAATCCACTTGATGGCCTTCATGCGATCACTTCCCTCAGAGTCCGCAACCTGCTTCCCCTATTAATGTATCGTCAGGGGAGACGAGGTGTCAAACGATTTCAATGAGGGATCATAGAGAGAAGCACCCCTGCGGCCACCGCGGAACCTATGACTCCGGTGACGTTGGGCCCCATCGCGTGCATAAGGAGCGAGCTCTCGGGATTTGCCTTTTGGCCCTCTCGCTGCACCACGCGGGCGGCCATGGGCACAGCCGACACGCCGGCTGCACCAATCAAGGGGTTTATCCTGCCGCCTGAGAGCTTGCACATCACCTTGCCCAGAAGCACTCCCGAGGCGGTTCCTATGGCGAAGGCCACAATGCCCAGTACAAGTATCGCGATCGTCTTTGGCGTCAGGAACTGGGATCCCAGGAGCGTAGCACCCACGGAGATACCGAGGAAGATGGTGACAATGTTTATGAGCTCGTTCTGGGCTGTCTTTGAGAGCCGCTCCACAACACCCGCCTCACGCAACAGGTTCCCGAACATGAGCATCCCTATGAGGGGAGTTGCCGATGGGACAAGCAACGCACAAAGGATAGTCACCGCAAATGGGAAGAGTATCTTCTCCCGCCTGCTTACCTCCCGGAGCTGGGTCATCTTTATCTTCCGTTCCTCCGGAGTCGTGAGAAGCCGCATGATGGGAGGTTGGATTATAGGAACCAGGGCCATATAGGAATACGCCGCTATGGCAATAGGTCCCAAGAGGTTTGGGGCCATCTTGGACGCCGTGTATATGGCCGTGGGGCCGTCCGCACCTCCTATTATGGCTATCGCGCCGGCCTCAGGCAGCGTGAAGGACAGGCCGAGCCAAGGGACCTTGGCAAGGGCGAGCGCACCTATCAGGGTCCCGAAGATCCCAAACTGGGCTGCCGCGCCCAGGAATGTGGTCTTGGGATCGGCAATCAGGGGCCCGAAGTCGGTGAGCGATCCTATCCCCAGGAAGATAAGAAGCGGAAACAAGCCTGTCTTGATACCGCTATCGTAGAGGACCCGAAGTATGCCGCCTGTATCCATCATGCCCACCTCGGGTACATTTGTAAGTATGGCCCCGAAGCCTATGGGTATGAGGAGGAGGGGCTCGTACCGTTTCTTGATCCCAAGGTAGATGAGGAGGCAGCCGATCGCCATCATGATGATGTTCTGATAGTCGAGGTTGACAATGCCCATCGACCTTGTGAATCTGCCGAGAAGCTCTCCTATGCCGTATGCCGACTCCATCTTGTCTCCTTTATCGGATTGCTACCGGATCACAGACCGGTCAGCTAC
>JALGWN010000247.1 GCA_025774115.1 bacterium | reverse complement strand
GTCTATCTGATCCCCGCAGAGGGTGGCCCCGCCGAGAGGCTCACCTACCATCCATGGTCGGAATGGGTGCTCGGATGGGCGCCGGATGGCGAGAACATAATCTTCCGCTCGATGCGGAAGGAGGCCCATTACATCTATAAGCTCTACACCATCTCCAAGGAGGGTGGCTTTCCCGAGGATATGGGGCTGGGTGAGATCTCCCTCATCACGTTCGAGCCGGACGGCAAGCGCATAGCCTTTAACCGCTTCTCGAGGGAATTCAGGACATGGAAGCGCTACCGGGGCGGTCTGGCCCAGGATATCTGGGTGGGGAATCCCGAGACCTTGAGATTCGAGCAGGTCACCGACTATGACGGCACCGATGCCTTCCCCATGTGGGCCGGGGACCGGATCTACTTCGTCTCCGACCGCGATGCCACCATGAATATCTATAGCATGAGACCCGACGGAAGCGATATCAAGCAGCACACCTTCCATGATGAATACGACATAAGGTGGCCTTCTTTGGGCGGAAACCGGATCGTCTACCACAACGGCGGCGACATCTGGATCTTTAACGTCGCGACCAATCAAGACAGCAAGGTGGACATAGAAGTACCGTCGGACAGGCTTCGGGAAAGGGAGCGCTTCATAGACCCTTCCAAACACGTGACCGATTTCGAGCTCTCCCCCAAGAATGGGCGGGTGGCCTTTTGCTCGCGCGGGGATCTGGCCCTGGTGCCGGCTGAAGAGGGAAGGACGATAGTGCTTACCGGGACGTCCGGTGTGCGCGAGAAGAACCCTCGGTGGGCCCCCGACGGGAAGTCCCTCGCCTATATCTCCGAAGCGACGGGCGAAGAGGAGATCTATGTTACCAAGATAAACGGCGACGGCGATCCCGATCAGATCACAACGGGGACCAAGGGCTGGAAGTTCCCTCCCGTCTGGTCGCCCGACGGCAAGAAGATAGCCTATGCGGATGGCTCGCAGACCCTCTATATAGTTGATAAAGATACCGGGAGAATAGTGCGCGCCGATAGCAGCGACTACTGGGAGATAGACCAGTACACCTGGTCACCGGACAGCCGTTGGCTGGCGTATGCCAAGTATGAGAACCATAACTTCCAATCCATATTTCTTTATGACACCGACAGCCGCAACGTGACCCGGGTTACGGACAACTTCACCAACGATACCGATCCTGTCTGGGACCCTGCCGGCAAGTATCTCTTCTTCCTCTCGGACCGTACCATAAATCCGATGCTCGGCAAGATCGCGTTCGATGCCATAATCGATAAGACCTCGAAGCCTTATCTGGTGGTGCTGAAGAAAGGAGAGACATCGCCCTTCTTCCCGGAGGAGCCGGACATGGAGGATGAGGAAGAGGACGAGAACGGGGAGGATGATGAGGATGAGAAGGGGGAGGAAGAGGAGAGCCCCACGACCGAAATCGATCTTGACGGCCTCATGGCGAGAGTGGTGGAGATCCCGGTTGATGCCGGTCACTACTCGCAGCTTGCGGCCGCCGAGGGCAAGATCTTCTATCGCTCGCGTCCGAGCGTCGGCATGGCCGAAGGTCAGCGGCGGGGCCGCGATGCCAAGCCCTTCCACAATGTTCATATGTTCGACCTCGGGGACGAGGAAGAGGATGTGATCATCTCGGGCATGAATTCCTTCCGGCTTTCCCAGGACGGCAAGAAGATCATCTATAGCAGGATGCATTCCTTCTCCGTCGTTGATGCCGGCAAGGGCGCCGGGGAAGCCGAGGATGCCGGTGTCGACATGTCCAAGTGGCACATCAAGCTCAATCCGCGGGAAGAGTGGGAGCAGATCTTTAACGAGGGCTGGCGCTTCCAGCGCGATTTCTACTGGGCCCCGGACATGGCCGGTATCGACTGGAAGGGCGTGAGGGCCAAGTATGCAAAGCTCCTTCCCAGGATCGCCACCCGGGAGGACCTCAACGATCTTCTGGGCCAGATGATCGCCGAACTTTCCACGTCTCACACCTACATCTGGGGTGGAGACCTTGGTGGTCCGGGCCGTATCAACGTGGGTATGTTGGGGGCGGAGATCGTTCCCGACAAGCGGAGCGGCTACTACAAGGTCGCCAGGATCTATGAGGAAGAGGCCTCGTCTCCTGATGCTTATTCGCCGCTCATGCTGTCTCACTCCGATATCAAGAAGGGCGAGTACATTGTCGCGGTGAATGGCCGGGAGCTTAAGTACCCAACCAACTTCTTCTCGGCCTTCCTTAACCTCGAGGATGATGAGGTCCTGCTCACGGTGAATGACAGACCGAGCAAGAAGGATTCCCGCGATGTCATGATAAAGACCAGGGACGGGGACTTTGACCTGCGGTATCTCGACTGGGTGAGATCCAACCGGGAGTACGTGGCCGAGCAGACAGGCGGGCAGGTGGGCTATATCCACATTCCGGATATGGGTACCTCGGGCCTCATAGAGTTCCAGCGGACCTTCTATCCGCAGCTCCTTAAACCCGGCCTCATAGTGGATGCGCGCTATAACGGTGGGGGGTTCGTCTCAGACCTCATCATTCGGCGTCTTTCGGTGAAGACGCTCGCCTATGGCAAGCCCCGGAAGGGAAGGTCCTATCGTTACCCGGACGAGTCGGTGGACGCCCATATCGTGACTCTCTGCAACCAGCATGCGGGTTCCGATGGGGACATCTTCCCGCGCGCCTTCAAGTTGGCCGACCTCGGTCCCGTGATAGGTATGCGGACCTGGGGCGGTGTTGTGGGGATCCGCAGTGACAAGCCATTTGTGGATGGCGGCATGATGACCATTCCGGAGTTTGCGTGGTGGGAGGAGGAGGGCTGGACCCTGGAGAACAAGGGTGTTGACCCGGATATCGAGATCGATAACCTGCCCGCTGACGTCATCCAGGGCAAGGATCCGCAGCTCGATCGGGCCATCCAGGAAGTGATGGACAGGCTTAGACGTGAGCCCAAGGGCTTCCCGGCGATACCGGCCTTCCCTGATAAGAGCAAGTAGTAAGCAGTTTGGGCGATATCGGAATCTGAATTAAGGCAATTAAGGGGACAGTTAACTTAATTCAAGAGGAATTAAGT
>JALGWN010000007.1 GCA_025774115.1 bacterium | reverse complement strand
GAGGCGAGGCGAGCGTAACACAGCAGACGAGCACTTTTCACCGACCTGGGGGGATTGTGAGCGTGCTGGGGATCGAACCCAGGACTTCCTGCTTAAAAGGCAGGTGCTCTACCAACTGAGCTACACGCCCGACCATGCAAATGTAAGGCAAACCGCGAGGCAAGTCAACGTCCAACCCGGATCAGCTGCTCCCTGCTCGGACCGACGGATATGAGCTCCAGGCGGCAGGCGGCGGCTTCGAGCATCCGCTCCACATATCGGGAAGCGGCTACGGGCAGGTCTTTCGAATCAGTAAGATTACCGATCTCGCCCCAGGTCGGATGCGCCACATAGCGGGGCGTGCAATCCTTGAGAATGTGGAGATCGCCAGCAAAAGCGTTCACGAAGTTGCCCCCGTAATCATAGCCTTCGCATAGCTTCAGTTCCTCGAGGCCGGAGAGTGTATCAAGCTTGGTGACCGCTAACGAAGTCACACCGTTTAGCGCGCATGCATATCTAATGGCAGAAAGATCCAGCCACCCACACCTTCGAGGCCGGCCTGTCGTCGCACCATACTCCTTGCCCCTCTCCCGCACCTCAGTCTGGAACGGTTCCTCCATCAAAGTCGGCAGGGGACCTGCACCTACTCTGGTCGTATATGCCTTGGCAACACCTACAATGCGCCCTATCTCCGTCGGTGCAAGGCCGGCGCCGTTGGCGAGCCCGTGTATTCCGGTGCTGGAGGACGTCACGTAAGGGTAGGTACCGTGATCCACATCCAGCAGGAAGCCCTGGGAACCCTCCAGGATGATCTCCTTACCGTCCGACACGCTCCGGCGGAGCAGGCTGCCTGCATCTCCGGCTATCTCCTTCACCATGTCGCTGTGGCGCAGGCAGTGTTCCAGGTTCTCATCTATACTCGAGACCGGTTGATCATTATGGAGGTCGCGATAGGTCCCGCAAAGGCTGCCGATCTTCTCGGCCAGCGTCGATGGCTCGAGGATGTCACCGACACGGATGCCCACTCGTGCACACTTGTCGCTATAGCAAGGGCCTATTCCCCGTTTGGTGGTGCCTATCTTCCGATCACCCCTCTTTTGCTCCTGGATAGCCTCGACGCGCTTGTGAATCGGAAGCACCACGTGGGCCTTTGTTGAAAGCACGAGCCGGCCTGAGGTCTTGAGCCCGGCCCTTCCGATTTCCTCTATTTCACCCCGGAGGACCTCCAGATCCACAACCACACCGTTGCCCACGAGGCATATGACATTCTCGGTCAGAATACCGGAAGGCACCAGGTGCAGAATGAAACGCTTCCCATCGACAACCACCGTATGGCCTGCATTGGCACCACCCTGGCACCGCACCGCCACATCCGCACCCTGGCAGAAAGCATCGACCACCTTGCCTTTGCCTTCATCACCCCATTGCAAACCGATTACCGCAGTGACTCCCATATACGGCTGTCCTCCAGTATGCACTCCAGTTCCGCTTGTATGGCTTCAAGCCGAAATGATTCTCCCACACCGCCGAGCACCTTGGCAAGAGCTCCTGCGAATGCAAGGATTTCCGTGGGACCTTTCCCTATCGGCGACACCCTCAGGATCTTACCCCGAAGATCCTCCTGGCCCTGAGCGACCAGGATGCCGTGGCGCTCCCTAAGGGCCCCCGCCAGCCTCTCCGCGTCGAGGGCTTCAACCCAAAATGCCACTACCGCCCCGGCCTGATGTCGGGCGACCGGCCGAAAACCTGCCGCTTCTATTATCAGCCTGATCGCTGCCGCAGAAGCCCGGCCGGCACGCCAGATGGCCGGCAATCCCAGCCCGACGATATCCTCGAGCGACTTCTTGGCCGCACAGACCAGCGAAACCGCCGGAGTAAACGGTGATCCGGCGGCGCAATCGAAGTACCTGTTAAGATCGAAGTAGTACCCGGCACCGTCAGCGGACATGCGGTCGACCATCTCAGCATTGACGGACACGAATGCCAGGCCCGGCGGGCTCAGGAGACCCTTCTGGGAAGCCCCGACCGCACAGTCCACACACCACTCGTCCATTCTGAACTCATCTATGCAGAGGCTGGTTATACAGTCCACACAGATAGTAAAGCGCCTCCCCAGGTGCCCGCCGAGGTCGGCGATCGCCCGCGAGACAGTACCTACATCGGTGAGACTCCCTGTCGAGGTTTCGCAGTGGGTGAGAAGGACACCCGTCACAGTGCCGTCCCCTTGCAGGCGGTCGATGATCCCACCTGCCTCAGGGGACTCCCCCGGCGCAAGATCCATGCGGCACACACCGATCCCAAAAGATTCACAGATCTCAGCCCATCTTCCACTGAACTTGCCGCTAACAGGCACCAGAACACGGTCACCCGGAGAGAAGAGATTGACAACCGCAGCCTCCATGGCACCGGTACCCGACGACGTGAGGGTCGCCACCGGGTTGTCGGTGACAAAAACCGTCTTCAGAAGCGCCTCGAGTTCGGCAAGAACCTGCTTGAAGGGCTCGGATCTATGGTGGATCACATCACGGGTCATGGCCTCTTTGGCTGCTCGGGAGAGGTCGACCGGTCCCGGTGTGAAAAGACTCAGCCGGTCACCGTTTTGTCTATCCAACTCCGAACTTCCTTCCGTCCCAGGCCGGTTCTTGCGGAGAACACCTGGCATTGTACAGATATACCCGATAGCATTCCAGAGATATCGGAGATCCGGCCTTTCACGGCTCCCCTGCCCAGCTTGTCCGCTTTGGTAAGAACCACAAGCACAGGCCTGGAGAGTCCGCCGAGCCACTCGATGGCTCCCAAATCGCTTCGTGTCGGGAAATGGCGTATGTCACCTATGAGGATAACGCCACGGAGAGTTTCTCTAGCCGATAAGTAGGCGTCCACGTCCCGGGCCCACCGCTGCTGCTCGCCCCTGGGTGCCTTCGAATACCCGTAGCCAGGGAGATCGACCAGCATGAATGACTCATCACACTGGAAGAGATTAAGCATTCGGGTTCGTCCCGGTGTTGAACTCACCCGGGCCATGCCGCGCCTTCCGATCAGGCAGTTTACAAAGGACGACTTACCGACATTGGACCGCCCCCCAACGGCGATCTCCGGCAGTCCCGGTGGAGGAAGCGAACTGGACGTGTAACTCCCAACGAAACGAACTTCCATGTCAATCCTTCACGGGCGGGATGGCTAACCGGCCTGGTGTTTCTTCGTCCTCTTGCGCGACGAACGCTTGAGTTCCGGCTCAGCCTCCGAAAGGATGAAATCCCTGGTTATTGTACACCCCTTGACGGCTTTGTCGGAGGGGAGCTCGAACATAAGATCGAGCATCTTCTCCTCCATGACAGACCTCAAACCCCGGGCACCGGTATTACGCTTGATAGCTTCCTCCGCAATAGCATTGATAGCGTCATCATCGAACTCGAGTGTGATGCCTTCCAGTTCGAAGATCCGACGGTACTGTTTGGAGAGTGAGTTCTTGGGCTCGGTCAATATCTTGATCAGATCTTCCTCACCCAGCTCTTTGAGGCTGCAGACGACGGGGAGCCTGCCAACCAGTTCCGGGATGAAACCGAACTTAAGAAGATCGTCGGGCTCAACCAGCTTCAGTATCTCGCTTAACTTGCGCTCCTTCTTCCGTTTGACATCCGCTCCGAAGCCGATGGTGCTGCTTCGCAGCCTGCTTTCCACGATACGGTCCAGACCGTCGAAAGAGCCGCCGCAGATGAAAAGGATGTCCTTGGTGTTGACCTCGATAAAGCGCTGCTGCGGATGCTTTCTCCCTCCCTGGGGAGGAACATTGGCTATTGTGCCTTCCAAAATCTTCAAGAGCGCCTGCTGCACCCCCTCACCGGATACATCCCGGGTTATGGAGGGACTGTCCTGCTTGCGCGCTGTCTTGTCTAGCTCATCCACATAGACAATGCCTTTCTCGGCCGCCGCGAGATTGAAATCCGCGTTCTGAAGGAGCCGGGCCAGGATGTTCTCAACATCCTCACCCACATAACCAGCCTCGGTGAAAGCCGTCGCGTCAACGATTGCAAAAGGAACCTTGAGGAATCTGGCAAGCGTCTCCGCCAGAAGCGTCTTCCCGGTTCCGGTAGGACCAATGAGAAGTACATTGCTCTTCTCGATCTCCACGTCGTCCTTTGAAGACGGGGACATTATTCTCTTGTAGTGATTATAAACAGCGACCGCGAGAATCCGCTTCGCCTTTTCCTGCCCGATGACGTATCGGTCAAGGAAGTCCCTTATTTCGGGGGGTTTGGGCAGGCTGCGTCGAGGCTTGACGGCCTCAGCCTTGAGATCATCTTCCAGGATAGAGCTGCACAGCCTTATGCAGTCGCTGCATATGTAGACGTTCTGCCCGGACACCAGCCTTGATACTTCCTCTTTGCTCCTACCGCAGAAGGAACAAACCACTCCCTTTCTCGCCCCAGCTTTGCGCTTCACCGCATGCCCCTTTTACTTCTTCTTGAAGATCACATCATCGATCAGACCGTATGCCTTGGCTTCCTCGGCGGACATAAAAAAGTTCCTGTCGCAATCCTTTGCGATGGTCTCCAGATCCCGACCGGTGTGGTTCGACAGAATCTCATTCAGACGCTCCCGCAGCGTAAGTATCTCCTTCGTGTATATCTCTATGTCGGAGGCCTGGCCCTGGCTCCCGCCCAGAGGCTGGTGGATCATCACCCTGGCATGTGGGAGGGCCGAGCGCTTGCCCTTGGTACCCGCCGCCAATATCACGGCAGCGAGGCTGGCGGCTTGCCCCATACAGATCGTGGCCACATCCGGTTTTATATACTGAATTGTATCATAGATTGCAAGCCCCGCAGGGAGGACTCCACCGGGAGAGTTGATATACAGATAGATGTCCTTGTCCGGATCCTCCGCCTCGAGAAACAGCAGCTGAGCTATGATCAGATTTACCACGGTTTCATCTATTGCACTACCGATAAAGACGATCCGGTCCTTCAGAAGGCGCGAGAAGATGTCATAAGCCCTTTCGCCACGCCCTGATTGCTCAACGACGAATGGAACAAGACCCATCGTGCTCCCCCTCTGTGCTTGCGTCATCCCTCAACCTCGGCTTGTTCCTTCAAGAAATCAAGTACCTTGTTCTTGAGGACGTCACGCCGCCAACGGTCTATCTCTTCCGACTCCGCCGCTTTCCGCCTGGTCTCCTCCACGGAGAGACCGGCACGGGCAGCGACTGTCTGGATTATCTCTTCGATCTCGCCATCCTCCACCTTCATCCCCTCCCTCTCCGCTATGTCGTCAATTATGAACTGCTCCTTGACCAGATTGACCGCCAGGGGTCGTAATCTCTCGCGGGCCTGGTTGATCTTCTCCACGGCTTCCGGATCTTCTTTGTCCTTTTCATCTTCACCGTAGGACTTCATTATGGAATCCAGAGCCATTGCGACAAGGCCTTCCGGTACCTCGAAATTACTCTCCTCGATCACGGTGTTGAGAATGTCCCGCTTCAACCTGGAGTCCGTCTCCTGTTGCCTTGCTTCCTCCAAACCCTCGCTGACCTTGCTCCGAAGCACCTCGATGGAATCCAGACCCAATTTCTTCGCGAATTCGTCATTGAGCTCGGGAAGGCTGCGCCGACCGATCTTCTTAACCTCCACCAGGAAGGAGACCTTCTTGCCCCTCATCTCCTCCTGTGAAAAATCATCCGGATAGTTCACCTCGACCGTCTTCTCGTCTCCGATCTCTATCCCGGCCAGGGCCTCTTTGAATTCTTTCAAAAGACCCTCCGCCGCCAGATCAAACGGATATCCGGTAA
Organism: bacterium; assembly: GCA_025774115.1. Lineage (GTDB taxonomy): Bacteria > Arandabacterota > Arandabacteria > Arandabacterales > Arandabacteraceae > JALGWN01. Next base: position 24,476 of record JALGWN010000007.1, on the reverse strand, counting down.
CCTTGCCGCCCCTCACAGGCTTCCCGTCCACCCCAAGACGCGTGTAGTCGGCAATCACCGTGTCATCGGCCTGGGAAGGCCGCTCGAGCTCCTTGAAGTCTGCAAAACGCTCACGCAACCCCTCAATCTCGCGGTCGATATCACCATCCTCTACCGGTTTGGTCTCCTTTTTCGCTTTTATGCCCTTGTATTTTTTGATCTCCACCTTGGGGAAGAGTTCGATCTCAACATGGAACCGCAACGGACCCTCATCGCTGTATTCCATACTGCCGATCTCCGCAGGCAGCACCGGCCGAAGGGATTCCTTCTCGAGGGCACTACGGTAGGCCGCCGGGATCAGCTTCTCTATGGCTTCTTTGCGGGCCGTCTCGGCGAACCGTGCCCTGATCAAACCGGCGGGCGCCTTGCCCCGCCTGAAGCCCGGCAGGGAAATCTCTTTCCTGATCCCGTCGATGATGCCATGGATTTCCTTCTCAACACGTTCTCTCGGTACCTCGAACTCCAGGACCCTCTTAAGATCTGTGGGACGCTTCACGTCCCTGAGATACTCTTCTTCACCGGCCATGATATGGGCCACCCCTCCATTTGGTGCGAGAGGGGGGATTTGAACCCCCACGAGAAACCTCACTGGATCCTAAGTCCAGCGCGTCTGCCAGTTCCGCCACTCTCGCTTCCCCGCATTCGCGATTGTGCAAACCTAATATAACCAAGGGGTGAAGGGGGGGTCAAGCCCAAAGGGTCTTAGCCCGGACCATTCAAACGCCCTCTGGGGCGTTGTGCTCGCCTCCCGTCACTGCGGCGTACCCTGAAGTACGCCTCATTCCTGTAACCTTCGCACGCCTTGCATCTGGATATTCTTGAGCAGCCTCCTATGGGGATTCCAGGCTCGTGAGTATCATGCCGACTGCCTTGTCCCAGGTAAACTGTGAGGCGACCCTCAGGTAGCCTGCCTTTCCGAGTGCGGCGGCAAGGTCGGGATCGGTAAGAATCCGGAAGATCGCACGGGCAACCTCCTCAGGGCTCAAGGGATCAACCAGTAAACCGGACCGGCCGTCCGCGACCGCATCCGGGATACCACCGGATCTGCCGCCAACCACAGGCTTGGAGAAGGCGCCTGCCTCCAGGAAAACGATCCCGAAACCCTCCGCACTCCCGTTCTCTATGCGGCTTATCATGGCGAATACACTCGAGGCCTCGTAGAGAGCCAGTATCTGCGGGCGGGGAATGTGACCCGTGAACACAACGCGGTCGGAGACACCACAGGCGATGCTCAGTTCCTCGAGCTCATGGCGCATGGGCCCTTCGCCCGCTATTACATAGACGGCATCGGGCACCTCCGCCAGGATCGCGGGAAGCGCACGGATCACCGTATCGTGGCCTTTATGTATATCGAGCCTCGCCACAGTCAATATGACCTGTCTGCCCCGGAGCCCCAGTTTTGACAATATGCGGGGATCCCGGGGAGCGCTGACAAGGTCGTCAAGATCGATGCCGTTCGGCACAGTGATTGCCTTCGACTCAACCACACCCCCGGCCACCAGCGCACGGCGCGTGAAATCACTGACTGCGAAGACCCGGTCGGCGGCACCTATAACCCCGATCTGCAAAGGCTTCAGAAACTTCTTGATGGTCTGTCTCCAACCCCGGCCGCCATAAACGACCTCATGAGCGTGTATGGTGATGGTGTATCTGAAGTACACCAACAACCTCAGCATCCGGCATATCGACCCGCAAGGATGAGATGTGGCGCAGTAGATCACCCCGATCCGCAGCTTCACCACAAGGTAGAAGGCGTAGAGCAAATAGAGCAGCCAGTCGATCCCGGGCCAGGCAGGCACTCGATACGTCCGGAAAGGCTGCCGGCTGTCGAACTCCTTGTAGCCTCCCCGCTTGGGGGCAAGCACACATACAGGTACTCCATACCGGCCGAGCCCCAGTGCAATCCTGTGAGCATGTTCGGCGATGCCTCCCGTCTGTGGTTTGTAGTCTATGCTGAAGATCATGAAACCCGGAAAGGCGGGCCCGCCATGCCTCAGGGCGTCACACTTCCCCACTTTCCGGGTGAGGAAATCGCGGATTCCCTTGACCGACATGGCAAGGAGCGACCACCTTCGTTTGAGAATATTGTTGAGAAGCCCGTACCGTATGCTCCAGGCGAGCGCCAGGGGAAGATAGGCCGGATAGTTCTTCTGAATCAGGTAAAGCCTGTTTCGCGCGAAATAATATGACGAGTAGCCCCACTTGGCCTGGACACTGAGCGCATTCTCCTTGTGCAGCACTTTCGAGGCAGGCACCAGAAGTGCCCTCCATCCCAACTTCCGAGCTCGCACGAACCAGTCACTCTCTTCGAGGTAGAGAAAGTAATCGGTGTCTATAAGCCCTACCTGTCTTATCGCAGATGTCTTAAGGAGCACGGCGCAGCCCACCAGCGCATCCACCTCCCTGGGTATGCCGTCGAAGTCGTCAGCCTTGCAGTTCCTGCCCATAGACTCGACCCAACCCCGCCCCGGGTTTACCCGTGCCCCTGCCTGCCATACCCTTTCGGGGTCGGAGTGGACAAGAACCAGGGGACCGCACGCCCCCACGTCGGTTTCATGGGCCTCCTCAACCAGAGGATCGAGGAAACCCCGAGCTACAACCACATCGGAATTGAGGAGCAGCACGAATGCGAATTCGGCTTCAAGCGCCATGCGGATCCCGAGATTGTGCCCTCCCGCAAAACCCAGATTCGCGCTGCTTCGGATGAGTGTGAGACACGGCCATTGCGAGGTATCCCGGCCCCACTTTCCACCCCCTGCGTCCAGGTCGCCGGCCTCGTCGATTCCGATTTCCTCAAGCGTTTGCGGCCTCACGGCCTGCCCGGCATCGCGACCTGAGCACGAGACCCGCGCCCCGGCTACCCAGCCCCTGACCCTTTCCAGAGAAGCGTCCTCGGATGCGTTATCCACGAGGACGACGCGGAAATCCGGATAAGAGCAGGCGAACACACTTGCCAGACATTCCAGGACATCGTCTTCCCCGTTGCGGTTTAGAACGATGACGCAGACCGGAGGATAGACCGCTGTGGGCACCCGGGGAGCTTCAGGCTGTGGTGGTCGTTCAAACATTCAGCCGATACTGCCATCTGCAGGTGAAGGTGAACTCACGATATCGTCATAGACCCTCGATATCCTGTCCACGAAAGTCCTCGCAGAGAATCTGGAGATGACCGTCTCCCTCCCCATCTTGCCCGCCCGGCGGGCGAAGTCGCCGTCCGTCAGCATAGTGACTATGGCCTCAGCCAGATGCTCCACATTGTCCGGCTCCACCAGCAGACCGTCCTTCCTGTCTGTTATGATCTCACTGGGTCCATCGACGGCAAAGGCTACCACCGCCTTCTCAAGCGCCATCGCCTCCAGGAGCACCAACCCCAAAGACTCCCGTCTCGACGGAAGCACAACCACCTGGGCCTTGGTTATGAAGGCCCTGGCGTCATCGATATGACCGGCGAAATGGACGCTCCGGGCCAGATCGAGACTGTCGACAAGCCCGAGGAGCCTCCGGTGGTACGAGGCATCATCGGGAGTATAGGGTGAGCCGCCTACCAGGAACCTGGCTCCGGGCAATCTCGCAGTCACAAGCCCGGCAGCCTCTATGAGCCTGTCCACGCCCTTCTCCCAGCTTATTCTCCCCAGGTAACAGACGGTTCCAGGCCCACCCCCATGAAGCTCGGTGAAGACCTGCCCGGGCGACATGTAGTCGGTATCCACACCGTCATATACTAGAGTCACTTTGGCTCTCAAGGCTTCGCCGTGCTTGGCGGCGAGGGCCGAGGAGACCACTATTATCTTGCGTGCAAGCCTCGCAACCATACGCTCGAGCAACCCGTGACGAATCGTTATCCTGTCGTGAAAAACCAGGGGCTTCCGGGTCAATATACAGGCGAGGCTCCCGACCAGAGCGGCTTTGAAGGTATTGGCATGCACCACGTCAATGTCCTTGCGGGCCAGGCTCCAGGCAAGAAAGAAGACACCGAAGGCTGATCTTATGACATCTTCGGGCCAGGCAAACAGCCGGGCCTTTGGGTGAGAAACCACATGTACCGATCGGAAAGGCAGCGTGTGGCACTCTACGCCCAGGTCCACACACCGGGCCTCCAGACTGCTTCCGCCGGGGGAGTAGAGCAGCGGCACATATCTTGATCTATCCAAACGCTTGAGGAGCGTCAGCAGGCTGTACTGCCCGCCGGCCATCTCCGTACATGTGTCCACATACATTATCCGTACGGGTTTATTCGACATGACGTACCCCGGGCTGCCTGATGCTCCAAGTATACTTGAGGACGAGCGCCAGAACGATCCAGAAAACACCCATGAAGCGGTGAACCAGCATGTAGTCTCCCGTAAGGTTGTAGACCGGCAGGCATGCAACCGAGGCGGGAACGAGTCCCATGCACAGGCCGCGCACGAAATCGTCTTCTATCGGTGCCAGCACGACCTTGATCTCCTCTTTGAAGACGGTGTACATCAGAACGATGAATGCCGCGAAACCCAAGATTCCGGCCTCGCCCAGAATCTTCATATAGAAGTTATCCCGCAACCCATAGCTCCAGGTCCCTTTACCGAAGATGGGACTCTCGAGGAAATCCCGGAAGCCGGCTCGCCACATCTCGTACCTGCTGGAGGCGGAGATCCCCACATCCCGACCGGTCGCATCCGTAAGTATGCTTTGTGCCCTCAGCCTGACATCCACCGGCACAGCAAAGTAAGCGAACAGCACCAGTACTGCGGAAGCACCCAGAAGCTGGAGTTTGCGGGATTTTCTTATAGGCAGGAAAAAGAAAACCGGCAGGGCCGCCGCTATCGCCACGTACCCCCCTCTGCTGAACGAGAACACTGCGGAGACGAGCAAGGGCACAAGGCCCGCGACGGCAAGCGCTCCAGCCCAGGGTCGCCTAGCCTCCAGGGCGACTCCCAGAAGAAGCATGGCCATGAAGACTATATAGATCGCGAAGTTGTTGTGCGTGCCATCAAACGTGCCGGAGAGATAGAGACCGGGTGCGGACAACCACTGCACGGTTCCGACAATACCTTCCAATACGCCTGCGATGACGGCCAGTATGAGGAAGGCCCTTATCATGTCCCGGGATAGCCGCATCTGGATGACGATTACAAAGAGCCACGCATACAGGAAAAACTGGACGAACCTCATCAAATAGGGCGGATTGGCAAGAAGATGATAGATACCCTGGATCGCCGAGAGTCCCATTGTGGCAAACAGGGCCGCCAGGGCGAACAAGATGGGGGTCCGCGGAAGTGCGAAGGGACGGGACAGGAGTGGATTTCTCCATATCCATACGCCGAACGCGGCACCTGCGATGATGGTTGCCAGGTAGAGATTGCCGAAAGGCATCGCATACCTCGGCCCGAATGGTATGATGAATACAAGGAGCGGGACTGCGATCCTGATGTCCCAGACAAGCAAGACGAGGAATACCAGCGCTCCAAGTCCCGCCAGAAGCCCGGTCCACCCCATGCCGCAAGCGATACCGACCACCGCAGCGAGGGCTGCCACCACCGGCACGGTAAGCCGGCTCATGTCACACTGTAATCTTATGGCTTGCATGCCGTCTCGATGGAACACCCCACGGACAGGTCCACCCACCAACCCCGTTTCCGTCCGGGCCGCCGCAAGACTCCCGACCGCGACCAGGCATCTATCACGCCTGACCCGAGCTACTGCCTGTCTCCCTATTCCGGCCGGTCCATACTCTATTACGGCAGATCACCACAAAAGAGGATAGCAATAAGGCGAAAACACCGCTTACACCCACCATGATCTTACGCCTAGGCTTCGACCGCACCAGCGGCGGTTCCGCCCAATCAAGAACATGCAGGGTAGGAGTGTCTCTCATCTCCTGGATCTTCGCCTCCTCGTACTGCTCGCTCAGCACCCTGTAGACCGACCTCTTGATTTCAACCTCTCGCATCAGTCCCGCCAGCCGCATTTCAATCTCGGGAGCATTGCTGAAACTGGGGAAGAGCTTGTTCTTGGCTGTCTCGTCGTGCTCGCCCGTCGCATAGCCCATCTGCGCAAGGTTCCTCTCCAGGGCCCTTATCTGGGACTTGATGTCCATGATCTCCGGGCTCCTATCGGTCGCAAACTGCCTCAGCCGCTCCCGGCTTACCTCCAGCTCGACTATGCGTCCGTATAGCTCCGCAGCGGTCTCTATAGAGGCCTTGGCCTGCTCGGAGACAAAGACCACACCGCTGCCTTGTTTGAACTCCTTCAGACCCACCTCCGCGACCTCAAGATCCATTTCGGCCTGCATGATACGGTGCTCTATGAACTCCCGCACCCTGCGGGCCGACGTGACCCGCATTTCACGATTGAATCGGTCCAGCTCGCTGACGAAGGCGTTGGCGACACGCGCGGAGCGTTCCCGGTCTCTGTCTTCATATTCGACCATGACCAGGGATTCCCTGGTAACACCGACTTCAACATGCTTTATAACCCTGTCCAGGACGTTCAGGCGTGACTGCGTACCGTATTCGGTCATGAGATCGAGGGAATCGATTACCGCGTTGGTCACCCTGCTGCTTCCCAGAATGGCAGTATAGATCTCCGACGGGGACGTGACCGTGGGAAGCAACGCCGGCTGGTAACCCGCAAACCTCATCAGGCCCACAACATCCGTCTGGGAGGTGCCCGATTCCGGAGGTAGGATAGTGGCCCGCGCCTTGTACCATTTGGGAAGGATGAGTGAAACGATCGCAGAGATCAGAAGAGCGGCAATGGTGGATACAATGATGATACGCCGCTCCTTTACCAGAATACTCGCCACCTCCAACAGGTTCACCCTTTCTTCATTCATCTCAGTCCGCCGATACACTGTCGATAACAAGCCAGATCGTGGCGATCTGCGCGCCTATCGAAAGCACATCCTTAGTGATTTGCCACCAGTCACGCTCGGCCCGGAGCGGGACCCAGATCACATCCCCCGCGCTGATCTCTTCACCCCAGGGATCGACCTTTACGCCGCTTGCCCCGCGAATCAGGGTGGTGGATCTGCGATCCGCATCGGGCGCATATCCTCCGGCCGCTTTGACATAGTATGAATAGTCCCGGCCTCCTACAATGGCCACAAGGCCGGGGTTCTTGACCTGGCCGGCGACTCTTATGTAGTTCGAGGCCCGGGGTATTTCGATGACATCCCCGGCATAGAGCAGGGCGTCTTCAGCTTCATCGCCTCCAAGGAGTATCTCTTCGAAACTGACAGCCACCCGGCCCTTGGACTCCCGGCCCATGGTTTTCAGAAGGTCCTTCTCCCTATCATCGAAAGAATCCTGCATGTCGCCCAGCACACTCAACTCGCCCTCGATAGGATGCCTGGTACGCGCATATGAGGTCCTTGTAAGGCGTGCTTCTGCAAGTGAGGCGTCCCTGGTGAGACCGCCCGCCTTAGATATGATTCCCGACAGGGTCTCAAAGCCCTCGTCTATCACGTAGACACCGGGGAACTTGACCTCACCCACGATCTCGACACTCGCGCTTCGCTGCCAGCCCGGAATGGATCTGACGAACACCCTGTCCCCCATTTTCATTTCGAAGCCCGCAAGAAGCGCGGATTCACCTCTAAGCAAGATGGACGTGGATACTTCGCTGTCCTCCGGATCAAACCTCTCCACTTCGATCCGGTCCCTATATGCTTCGGGTCTGAAGCCCCCGGCAAGCCTCAGCAATCCGGCCAGGGTCTCGTCCTCCACAAACTCATAAGTGCCCGGCATCCCGACGCTGCCATACACGCGAAGCAGCCCGCCCCATGCGGGCACATATATCGCATCTCCATCTCTCAGGAAGGGATTGAAGGTGTTATCTCCGATGTTGAGGTAACCGGTCAGGTCGGCCCTTAGGGTCTCGCCGTGCCGCCGGACCACTATGTTACGTGTCGATCCGCCGGCCCGAATACCCGCCGCCAATGCAATGGCCTGGGAAACGCGAGTCACACCGTTTACCTCTATCGCCCCGGGTGAGTTCACAAAGCCCACTACATGAACCCGGAAGGTGCGCAGTGAGACCAGGGAAACCGAGAGAAAATCGGGGCGGTAGTACTCGGACAAGACGCTCTTGACAAGGCCTCGAACCTCGGCAAGCGTCTTTCCCGCAACTTCGACCGGACCTACAGGTGGTAAGAGGATCTCCCCCGACGGATTGACCGTAACAGGCTCCTGCCGGTTGACATCGCCCCAGAAACCTATCTGGATGACGTCCCCAGGTCCAAGGGTATAGAGGTGGGGATCGAGCGTGCCCTCAAGTGAACCCAGTGCCGGCTGGAAGACCTGCCCGGCCGAAGGCACTTCGGATGGGGGCCCCTCCTCGGCACGAACTGCTCCCGGCCCTACAGCAAGAGAAAGCAGCAACAAGGTCGATAGCAGCACTTTCATCGATCTGAAGATGCCATTATCCATGTGTGGGATCCATCCTACCCCCTCTTAACACCAATCCATCCTAAGTTGAACCCTATGTAAGGTCAAGCTTATAGGGGTCACCAGGCTGCCCAAGAACACCCATCTGCTGCGTTGTGCTCGCCTCCCGTCACTGCGACGTACGCTGAAGTACGTCTCGTTCCTGGAGCCTTCGCACGCCTTGCATCCGGATGTTTTTGAACATCCTGAGATAGACCACTTCTTCAACAGCCCCGTCACACCTATTTTGCGGGACGAAAAATAGGTGTGACCCCTTTTCCGTCGAAGGGTCAAGAGACGACATGACCCCTGCTGAGCACACAAGCTACAGCTATGGAATTCAGTCTGGCTTCGTAGGTGTCGGCGCGAGAGACCACTACCATCGGGACCTTGGCCCCCACTATGACCCCCGCCATACTGCATTTCTCACCCGCGAAATAGGATAGGCTCTTATAGAGCACGTTGCCCACATCCGCGTGACCGACAATAAGAACATCGGCCCGGCCGGCGACCGGGCTCTTGACCCCTTTCTGGGCGGCGGCCTCCGGGGATATCGCATTGTCGAGGCCGAAGGGCCCGTCCACTATGGCCCCGGTTATCTGCCCCCTGTCGGCCATCTTGGCTATGATGGCTGCATCTACCGCCGATTTCATCTTGGTGTTGACGATTTCTATGGAAGAAAGTACGGCAACCCTGGGTCTGGCGACCCCCAGGGCATGAGCCACCTGGATGGCGTTCTTGACGATCTCGACTTTCTGGGCGAGATCGGGTTCGATCACGATGCCTCCATCAGACATGAACATCACCCGGTCGTAGCCTTTGACCTCGAATACGGCAACATGGCTCATCAGACCTTCGGTCTTGATCCCGATCTCTTCATCGAGAGCGGCCTTCATAATGGTGGCGGTCGTCACGTTGCCCTTCATGAGGACATCGGCATCGCCTGCGTGGGCCGTCTCTGCGGCGCGCCGGGCAGCACCGGTCGGGTCCTTGACATTGATGATGTCGCACCCTGCAAGATCGAGGCGCTGCCGGGAAGCTATATCCCGAATCCTGGCTTCATCTCCGAAGAGCACGGGCTCGGCAAAGCCCTGATGTGCGGCGTCACATAGTACATCCAGCACGATGGGCGCATGGGCACCGGCCACAGCCACCCTCGGCTTATGCCGTTTGGATACCTTCTTGGCCAGTTTGAGAATGTCACCGAAACGAACCGCCTTAGTCTTCCTGCCGGTCTTGCGTTTCACCGCTTTCCTCCTTGGATCCTATTCTAACACACTTGCCGTCGGCCTGTGCCAGGACGGTACCCGCTGTGTCCCTGAGCTCGGCTGAAGTATTTATTATCCGTCCTTTGTACGACTCGACCCAACCCTTTATGATCACCTGCTCCCCCACCTTAACGGGTTTGCGGAGGCGTATGCTGAGCGATGCACTCACAGCCGGTATCCCAACCTCCCATAGGAGTTTCACCATTGCCTCATCCAGGAGCGCGGAGGCCAGCCCCCCGTGCATGATGCCCTTATAACCCTCATGCTCTTGCCTCGGAGTGAAGTACCCCGTCAGCCTGATATTCTCCCTGTCGATCTCGAATTCGGCCTTGAGCCCGATGGGATTGCGCTTGCCGCATATGAAGCACATTCCCTCATCGATCAGTTCCATGATTCACTCACCCCACGTTTGGTCTTGAAACATACCCAAGCGCTAGATATTCTAATCGAGAACCGGATTCACTTCAATCCTGAAAAGACCGAGGAGGGCGCCGTGAAAGTACTGACCTATACCAGAGCCCGGGAGAAAAGAGCGGGGTTGCTCTTGGAACAAGACGTTTACGACATCGCCGCCTGCAGCACCTATTTCGGCATGGACGAACTGCCTGTGAGCGTTCTCGACCTCTTGGCTCTTGAGAAAGAAGCCCCAATGAGGGTGCTCTACGATCATATACTGGAGAACTGCCGGAACGGCGACAACCTGCCGCTTCAGTGCTGCATCGGGCTCGATGAGGTGAGGCTCTGTGCCCCGATTCCACGTCCCCCCAAACTCATATGCCTGGGTCGCAATTACAGAGACCACATCGAGGAACAGGGCGCCAAGGCGCCTGAGAAACCGCTCCTTTTCTCCAAGGCTTCAACCGCGGTCATTAACCCGGGCGACCCCATAGTCATTCCCAAGGGTTCCACGCAGGTCGATTTCGAAGGCGAACTTGCATTCATTATAGGAAGGACGGTCAAGAACCCGACCGAGAAGGAGGCCGAGGAGGCCATCTTCGGCTACACATGCCTCAATGATGTCACCGAGAGGGAAGCCCAGTTCGGCGAGAAGCAGTGGTTCAGAGGCAAAAGCATGGACACCTTTGCCCCGATGGGGCCCTGGATCGTAACCTCCGATGAGGTCGGTGATCCCCTGGACCTGAGGATAAGCACACAGGTGAATTCAGAGGTGATGCAATCCGAATCCACCAGCATGCTGATCTTCACTCCCGTGGACATAATACGCTTCGTCGCACGTACGATTACCTTGGAGCCCGGGGACGTCATCTCCACCGGCACCCCCGGCGGGGTTGGGGTATTCAGGGAGCCCCAGGTCTTCCTCAAAGACGGCGATGTCGTGGAGATAACCGTCGAGAAAATCGGAACGCTCTCCAATCCGGTGGAGAGCGAGCGGTAGAGGCGTAATGTGTTACACAGCCGAATGGGCTGGTTCGAAAGGAGTCTTGGATGAAACGGGACCTCGATGAACTGATGAAAGAGCGTGGCATCGATGCGCTCGTTATAAGCGGAACGCCCAGGACAAGCCGGGACCTCCTCTACTTCACCGGCCCGGTCACCATCTCGAGAGGTCGCCTCATTAAGAAGCCCGGCGAGCAACCGATCCTGGTGGCAAGCTCCATGGAGCGTGAAGAGGCCGCCAAGAGCGGGCTCAAGATCATGACCGAGCAAGACTTCGGTCTTCTGGAGATAACCCGGAGTGCCGCGAACCTCCTTGAGGCGGGTGTCAAAGCATTCCTGAGAATATGTGAAGTGCTTGATGTTCGCGGGGCCGTGTCCTTCTACGGTACCGGGGATATCCCCTATTCCCATGCTTTACTGAGCGCGATCGAGCGGGAAGGCGCCGTCAAGGTCCACGTCGAGGCCTTCGACTCGATACTGAGTGAGGCGCGGATGACCAAGGACAATGAGGAGATCGACAGAATCGACAGCGTAAGCCGGCGGGCGCAGGAGGTGATGGGCGCGGTGCGCGACTTCCTGAGCTCCTGTAGCGAGGTGGGCGGAAGAATAGCGGATCCTGAGGGCCGGGAGGTCACAATAGGGAGGGTCAGGGAAATGATACGGGTGGAGACCGAAGCCCGTGGAATGGTGCTCGAAGACCCGGTCATCTTCTCCCAGGGCCGCGACTCGGCTATTCCGCATAGCTGCGGAGACGACCCGGCGGTGCTGGTTCCCGGCAAGACCATCGTCTTCGACTACTGCCCCCAGGAGACCGGCCCCGGTTACTTCTGCGACATAACACGCACCTGGTGTCTCGGGCATGTGCCGGACGATGTCATGGAGATATATAAACAGGTACTCGATATCCAGCTTAAGTTGGTGGACATGCTCAAGGTCGGGGGTCTTTGCTCGTCGTATGACCAGGTGACGAATGAGTACTTCGACCGGCACGGCCATGCAACGCCGCTTAAGGGGACGGCCAAGACCGATGGCTATGTCCATTCACTCGGTCACGGCATCGGGCTTGACGTGCACGAGCGGCCCCGGCTGTCCACCTTCTCCAAGACCGAAGAACGTCTAGCCCCCGGCCATGTCTTTACAGTGGAGCCCGGGCTTTACTACCCCCAGCGCGAAATAGGCGTCCGGATAGAAGACGACATCGCAATCCGTGAGGATGGAACCATTGTCAACCTCACGGCCCTCTCAAAGGACATACTCGTGCCTTTGAGGTGACCACTATCGGTTAGGGTTTTGTGAGGGTCATACAGACGTTGCCCATCAGACGTTTGATGCCGGATGCGGAGACGATCCTGTCATAGAGCCTGCCGAGTAGATTGACCACGGGGTACCGCCACAGGTAGCCTTGGGTGAAGGCCCAGAACCGCACCTCATCGACTGTGAGGCCGCGCGCGCTGAAGATGCCGGCAAGATTGTCGACGGTGTTCCAGGCATAGCAGGTATGGAAACCCTTCCCCTGCGTCATCACCTTCTGAAGCCGCGCCGGGGCATACCTGGCGATCACAAATTCCGGCGCAGTGAGATTGGGTACCGAGGTCACGAATATGCCGCCCGGCTTGAGGACCCGGAAGATCTCCGAGGCGGCCCCGGCGAGGTCCGACACATGCTCGAGGACATAGTTGGCGAAGACCGCCTCGTACCGGGCGGATTCTATGGGCTTCATATCCTCCACCGAGCATTGCCATGAGCGTCTCACGATGGGAGAAGCCACGCCGCAGGCCTCGACGTCGACCCGGTCACAGAAAAACCTGCATCCGAAGCCGGTGAGCCGGCTCTCGATCGCAATGCTACGTCCCGCCCCGATATTGAGGACGAGAGGCACATCCCCATCGCGGCGGTCTTGAAGGAGAAAATCACACAGTCTACGGATGAGGTGGGCTTCGGCCGGAGTCTGCATCCCCACTCCTTCAGGCGGAATCGTAGGAGCGCCTGACCCTGCCCACCTGCTCGATTCGTCGTTCCGCGAACCGGTCGGCAGCGGCATGTGTAGGGATACCCTGCTTTCGGGCGGTGGTCAGAACTTCCAAAAGCACATCCTTTATCGCGGCGGTCTTACGCTTCGCCCGCTCTTCATCATAGCCGTAGATCTCTTCGGCGACGTTTATGAGGCCGCCGGCGTTTATGATGTAGTCGGGCGCATAGAGAATACCCCGGCGATGAAGATCGTCCCCGTCGGCCTCATGCTCGAGCTGGTTGTTCGCCGCTCCGGCAACGATCTTGCACTTGAGACGCGGTATGGTCCGTGCATTGAGAACCCCGCCCAGAGCGCAGGGGGAGAAGACATCGCACTTGACTCCATAGATGTCGTCGGAACCGACAGCCTTGACATCGCCTTCGGAGGTCACCCGGCTCAAAGCCTCCGGGTCGATGTCCGCGACGGTCACGGAAGCACCCTCGGCAACAAGGCGTTCGACAAGCCTGCTTCCCACCCGCCCGACGCCCTGAACGGCGACCGAGATGCCTTCCAGGCTTTCACTACCCGTAAGGAACGCCCGGCAGGCTTCAAGCCCGCCCATTATGCCTACTGCGCAGAAAGGAGAGGGATCGCCGCTCCCGCCCCGGGAACTCGGTATGCCCATGACATAACGGGTCTCCATTCTTATATAGTCCATGTCATTGAAAGACGTCCCCACCCCCTCGGCGGCAATGTACCTTCCGCCGAGACTGTCTATGAACCTTCCAAGCGCCCTGAACTGCGCTTCGGTCTTATCGTTTCTCGGGTCTCCGATGATCACCGTTTGGCCCCCACCGAAATTCAGGCCTGCACCGGCAGCCTTATAGGTCATCGCCCTGGAGAGTCTCAGGGCATCCTCGACAGCGGCCTCCTCACTGTCATATGGCCACATACGCACTCCGCCTATGGCCGGGCCGAGGGTGGTATCGTGTATGGCGACTATCGCCCTGAGATGTGAGATCTGTTCCCTGAAGAACACCAGCTGCTCGTGGCTGCTTGCTTTGAGTTTCTTGAAGAGATCCAAGCGCGCCTCCTGTCAATCATGTTAATTAGCATAATCAGACGGTCCGGTCAACCGGGAAAAGGCAGTGCGCGTGGTTCGCTCGCTGCTCAGGACGGCCTTCGTCGTGACGGGAGTCACGACGCTACGCGTGCGCCGCAGCGACAGGGGACCAGCGTAACGACGCAGATGGGTGATTTTCACAACCTCTACGATCCAGGCCGGTCAAAACCGCCCGGATGCCGAGTATTGCGTAGCGTCGTGGTTCCACCCACGACGAAGGCCGTCGGGCACGGAGACCCGACGCTACGCGTACGCCGCAGGAGCGCGGGGCAAGTGTAACGAAGCGGATGAGTGTTATTAGCCAGCCTGTGGTTAGAGGCGTTGGTACGCCAAGTACGCCGCCCCCACCAATCCGGCATCATCGCTCAGGCTCGCCCGCTTCACCGTGAGCCGGTCTCTCAGCGCCGGAAAGATCTCGGCTCTGGCATGCCTGGTGGCGGGACCTATGAGCATTGTGCCCGCGCGCGCGACTCCCCCGCCTATGAGGATCACCTCGGGATTCAGAAGAAGATATACGTTGGCGATACCTATCCCGAGAGCTCTCGCCGTATCAGCGACGACCCGGAGTGCAACCCGATCGCCTCTTCGCGCCAGCTGGAAAACCGACTTCGCCGTAACTCCGGTCATATCCGTTTGCCTGCGTCTGTGCTTGCGATATTCTCTTATTATAGCGGTTGCGGATACAAGCGCCTCCAGACAACCCTGCCTCCCACAGGCACATCTCGGTCCATCGATGTCAACTACGGTATGGCCGATCTCCCCGGCTATCCCGGCGCTGCCCTCCCAGAGCCTGCCTTCAATCACCATAGCGCCACCCATACCGGTGCCCAGGGTGAAAAGAAACAGGCTCTTCGCACCTTTCCCCGCCCCCTGCCAGTATTCGCCGAGTGCTGCACAGTCTGCATCGTTGGCGACAACGACCCGCATCCCAAGCCTGGACTCCATGGCTTCGGCCAGATGAAAATCGCCAAGGCCTCCCACGTTAGGCGCGAAGTAGACCCGCCCCGAGGCGGAGTCTGTTGGACCCGCGAAACCGACGGCCACACCTCCCGGAACCCGGCCTTTTCCCGCACGCTCGATGAAGGCGCTCACCTTCTCTGCCAGCAAGTCGCAGAGGACGTCCTTCTCGGTCACACTTCGCATCTTCGCACGGCTTCTGGCCACCACGCGCCCCTGATGTGTGACCAGTCCCAATCTCAGGTTGGTGCCCCCCAGGTCGACTGCAACGACCGGCCGTTTACTCGCTTTGCTTTTCACGTCTGGTTATCCTCACTCTGCGTATTCTCTTACCCTTGACCTCCACTACCTGTAGAAGAAGATCGCCGTATTCAACGACAGCCCCCACTCCGCACAACTCACCTGCCAGGTCCAGGATGAAACCGGCAATTGTATCATAGGCCCCTTCGGGTATGTTTACATCCAGATCTTCGTTTATGGCTGTGATCGGGGTGCTGCCGTTTATTAGCTTGCCCCAGCCCACAGCCTTGCCCCCCTCCTGATCGTACTCATCGCTTATCTCGCCCATTATCTCTTCGACCAGGTCCTCGAAGGTAACGATGCCGATAGGACGCCCGTACTCATCGGTCACCACACCCATGTGCCGAAGATCGCTCCGCATCTCTCCGATAGCCGCCTTGACGGTCTTGGTCTCCGGAATGAAATGGGCACTCTGTGCAAACATCCTCACTTCCGAATCATCCGGCGCCCCCAACAGATGCTTGAGGTGGAGGATACCGACGATATTGTCGGGGCCCTTCGTATAGACGGGATATCTTGAATGACCGCTCCGCGATGCCGCCGCAAGGGCCTCGTTCACCGGGGACTTCTCGTCTATACACACAACCTCATCCATCGGCACCATAACACCCGTAACCTTCATTCTGGAGAGATCCAGTACGCGGTGTGCATAACCATGGGTCGAATAACCGTAACCGGATTGGGCGGCCTCTTTGACCAAGGCCCGGATCTCATCTCGCGTGACAATGCCCGCCTTCTCCCCGGAAGTCTTGGTCACTAGGAGTGAGGCTATGGAAGATGTCACCCGGGCAACGGGATAAAGAAGGAGATAAGCCGCGCCCAGGCCCGGGGCGGCGCGCAAAAGAAAAGCCTCCGGATCGGCTCGCGCCACGGCCTTGGGGATTATCTCCCCGAAGAGGAGGATTACAGCGGTCACAGCCAGTGTCGATACCACGACCGCATACGGGCCGAGGAGATCGGCAAGCACCGCCGTGGTCAGCGAGGAGGCCAGGACTAGGAAGATGTTCGTGCCCACCAGCGTGACACTCAGCAGCGTTGCGGGGTTCTCGAGCAGCCTCTGCGCAACAGAGGCCCCCTTCACACCCCTCTTCGCCATGCTCCGTATGCGGAATCTATTACTGGACACAAAGGATATCTCACTGCCTCCGAAGAAGGCTACTCCAGCAACCGAACAGGCAACCGCCACTATGTAGATCACATTAGGGAGCATCTATCTTTGCTCGCCTCACTTCCTTTATTTCCTCAGCCTATCGACCTCGAGCCTTGCGATCCTTCGGCTGTCCGCCTCGAGCACTTTGAATCTCAGATTGGAGACACGGATCTCTTCTCCGACGGCGGGTATCTTCCCCATTCTGTAGATCACAAAACCCGCGACGGTCTCAACCCGCTCGGCGGGGATCGATGCTCCGACCAGGGCATTGAAGTACTCCAGCTCCATCCTTCCGGAGATCTCCCAGGTCGATCGGCCCTTGCGCCGGTAGGAATACTTCTCGCGATGCCTGTCACCTTCCAGACCCACGATCTCTTCCAGTATATCATCGAGCGTGACTATGCCCGTGAAGCTCCCGTACTCGTCTATGACAACAGCGAAATGGGCGGCGCCGGAAACGAACTCGCGCAAGAGATCCACAAGCGCCTTGGACTCAGGAACGAATACCGGCTTCCTGGCAATCTCGGCGACGCGCAGATCCGAGCTGTACTGCCGCTGCAACAGGTCCTTGGCGTAGAGAACCCCTCTGATGTTGTCCCTCTCCTCCGCATCGAACACGGGGATGCGCGAATAGCCGGATGCCTTAACCAGACCAACCGCCTCTCGGAGCGTGACAGTCGACCCGAGCATGAACACCTCGGTCCGAGGCGTCATGATGTTCTGGACCGACAGATGCATGATCCTGAAGATCCCGCCGAGCACCTCACCCTCGAAATGGTCCAGGACACCTTCCGAATGGCCTACGGCAATCGCCTCGGCCACATGGTCATGGTATCGATGGGTCTTACCTGTCGGCCGTCCGACGCGCATGCGGTCGGCCAGAGACGTAGCAGACTCCAGGACCCGCTTGAAGGGGGCGAGGACCCGCGCCGTCCCCGATATGATGCCTGCCGTTCTCATGGAGACACCAACCGGGTTGTTCACCGCCATGGTCTTCGGGACGACCTCGCCGAAGATCAGAATCAACACGGTCATGACCACCACGCTAATCCCTACCACACCTTCTTCGAAGAAACGGCCGACGACGTTCGTCCCGATACTCGAGGCAGCCACGTTGACCAGCGTGTTTCCCACCAGGATGGTCACCAGAAGGTGATAGGGATCCTTGAGCAGCGAACCCACGGTTATGGAGCTCCGCGACGGCCGCCTCTGGAGCTTCCTTATCTGGTAGGACTTAAGCGAGAAGAGTGCGGTCTCAGACCCCGAAAAGATGGAAGAAAACAGCAGCAGTACGGCCAGAAGCACGATTTGAAGGATTGTAGTAGTCACTGGATCTCGTATTTACCCTTTCACAGGTTCACTTCCCGGTCGGAAGCAGCACAGTGAAACAGGTACCGGTTCCCTCCTCCGACTCCATCTCGATCCTGCCGCCGTATTCATGGACTATGCGTTTGACGCTGAAGAGCCCCAACCCCAACCCCTCGGGTTTTGTGGTAAAGAAGGCTGAGAATATCTTGGGCCTTACTTCCGGGGGTATCCCCGGCCCCGTGTCCCTGACATCGATCCTGAGCATATTTCCTTCCGTCCCGGTCTCGACGGTGACGGTCCCGCCGCCCGGCATAGCTTCGACAGCATTCTGAAGCAGATTGAGTATAAGCTGTCTCAGTTCGATCATATTACCATTCAACACGGCGTCTCCTGCACGACAGTTCACCACACTTGTAACCCCCAACCTCATCATCAGACCCCCGAGAAGCCCGAGCGAGTCCTGGATAAGCCACTCTATGTCAACCTTCTCCCCCCTGTCGGTATGCTTCCGGGCCGACTTGCCTGCAGCCTCCAAATGCTGCTCGACCCCGAGCGCTTTCTCGGCAATCTGCTCGAGCCTGGGCCTCAGGCTGTGTCCTTCTTCCAGATCGGCGGCCGCCGCGCGAGCCATCAGACCTATGGAGACAAGAGGCGCCCTGAGATCATGGATCAATGTCGAGGCCAATCCCCCAAGTACCACCTGCGTCTGCGCCTTGAGGAGCCGAAGGTGGTTCTTTCGAAGTTCCTCATGAGCGATGTGAAGATCCCGCAGACGGGAACGGAGATCACTGTGAAGAGATGCGTTGTGTATGGCCAGCGCGGCCTGGCTCGCAAACGTTTCCAGAATCTTCCGGTCGGCTTCCGTTATGTCGTGTCCGGTAACGAAATTGTCCGCTACTATGGCGCCCAGCTTCGTTCCTTCCGCAATGAGGGGCACAATTATGAAGTGGTTGCTTCCAAGCACCTGAGCGATTCCGTGTGCCTCAGGGTCCGCCGATGCCTCGCTGACAATGAAAGACCGGACCTCTGCAAGCGTCCTGGCCACCTTGTTGGCGCCGTCAAGAGGCAGAATCAGCCTTTCAGCAATCCCGGTGATGCGGCGGTCCCGCCGGTCCTCCTGCCCGGAGAGCTTGGACAGTATACCTCCAAGACTTTCCCCCTCACTCTCCATGGCCTTCCAGATGAGATCGGCTTCCCCGGCCTCTGCCGGTCCGACGGCCATCCTACCCCTCACCGTATTCTCGCCTTGATCCACCAGCATCAGAAAGGCGCGATTGAACCCCAGTCCGTTTCCCGCGGTCACCGCAGTGAGAATGACATACAGAAGCCGATCGATCTCCATGGTGCTCTGGAGGGCCTTGCCGACTTCGCTCAGAAGCTCCACCTGACAGGCCTTGCCCCGGGCCTGCGCTCCAAGATCCCTGACCCGTCCTGCCAGGTCGGTGGATTCCACAAAGAGAGCGACGAGTGTGTCCATCAACGCGCCGTCGGAATATCTCTTACCCACAGCCCGTGAACGATTGGCAGTGAAGACCGGGCACCCAAAACACCTCTCCGCCAGCCTCTCGGTCAGAGAGATACCATTTGAGAAGCACCGATTATCCCCGGTAAGCCAGCAGCGGAGATCCTCCGCCCTATGGGCGCCGCACCCGTCCTTCTCGCATGAAAGCCACTCCCAGCACCTTATCGGCCCGTGCCCCGACACAGATGACAAGGCAATATCCTCCTTGCATACCACCTATACAAGTGCGCTCTTGAAGACTTCGGAGAGGGCATCTACGAATATGAATTTCATACCTTCTTTGACAACGTCGGGGACGTCGATCAAGTCCTTCTTATTCTGCCCGGGCAGGATGACTTTCTTGATGCCTGCTCTACGCGCGGCCAGGATTTTCTCTTTGATGCCGCCAACCGGCAGAACCTTGCCCTTCAGGGTTATCTCCCCGGTCATGGCAACGTCCGCCCTTACCGGCCTGCCTGTCAGCAACGAGACCAGGCTGGTGGCTATGGTCACCCCCGCCGACGGGCCGTCCTTGGGAACTCCGCCATGGGGAACGTGCACGTGGACATCACTGGCCTCGTAGAAACCTGCATCGATGCCGATCTCCTCGGCATTGGCTCTGACATAGGTGAGTGACGCCTGTGCCGACTCCCTCATGACATCCCCCAGGCGGCCGGTTAGCGTCAGGTTCTTACCCCCCTTCATCGTGCTGGTTTCGACGAAGATGATGTCACCGCCGGCCTCTGTCCAGGCCAGGCCGGTCGCCACGCCGGGCAGCATGGTTCTCTCGGCCACGTCACGATAGTACTTCCGGGGCCCCAGGAAATCCGCGACTCTCTCTTTGGTTATGTGGATCTTCCTACCATCGCCCTCCACCACCTTCCGGGCGACCTTCCTGGCAATGTTCCCTATTTCCCTTTCCAGATTTCTCAAGCCTGCCTCTCTGGTGTATTCGGAGATCAGCAGACGTACGGCGGATTCCTTGAACTCGATGTTGCCCTTGCTAAGACCATGAGCATCGAGCTGACGCGGTATCAGATACTGATCGGCGATCTCCATCTTTTCGTCATCGGTATAGCCCGGAAGCTCTATAACTTCCATCCTGTCCAGGAGTGCCGGTGGGACCGTTACCAGCACGTTGGCCGTGGTCACGAACATCACCCTGGAAAGATCGAATGGGATCTCGAGATAGTGATCTGAGAACTCCGAGTTCTGCTCGGGGTCGAGCACTTCCATCAGGGCGGCAGACGGGTCACCCCGGAAGTCCGCCCCGATCTTGTCTACCTCATCCAGCATGAAGAGCGGATTCTTCGAACCCGCCTTTCTGATCCCCTGGACTATTCGGCCGGGCAGAGCCCCGACGTAGGTCCTCCTGTGTCCCCTTATCTCGGCTTCATCCTTTATGCCTCCAAGGGATATACGCGTGAACTTCCTCCCGAGGGCACGAGCAATCGATCTGCCCAGAGAGGTCTTCCCCACACCGGGAGGGCCGACAAAACAGAGAATCGGACCCTTCATATCATCCTTAAGCTTCCGGACCGCCAGGTACTCGAGGATCCGCTCTTTTACCTTGTCCAGGTCATAATGGTCGTCGTCCAGTATGTTCTTGGCCTTGCCGACATCGACAACGTCCTTTGTGCTCTTAGACCAGGGCAAACTGATCAGCCAATCCAGATATGTCCTGGAGACGGTATATTCGGCCGCCTGAGGCGGCATCTTGCTCAGGCGATCCAGCTCCTTCTCGGCGGCCGCGAAGGCGTCCTTGGACATCTTGGCGGATTCTATCTTCTCGCGAAGCTCTTCGATCTCGATCGTTCGCTCGTCGGTCTCGCCCAACTCTCTCCGTATCGCCTTGAGCTGTTCCCGGAGATAGTACTCCCGCTGAGACTTGTCCAACTCGGTCTTGACCTGAGACTGGATCTTGCTCCCCAGTTCCAGCACCTGGAGCTCCCGGTTGAGGAAGCCGATAAGCTTCCGGAGTCTCTCCTTCGTGTCGAAGATCTCCAGGATCTCTTGCTTCTCGCCGGTGGAGAGGTTGATGTTGGATGCAATCAGATCGGCGGCCCGGCTGGCGTTGTCGATATTCATGACGGCAACCTGGAGCTCATCGGGCAGGTGCTGGGAAAGACCGACAATTCGCCCGAAGATGTCCGATACGCTTCTCAGGAGTGCCTGGGTTTTAACACTGGTGTCCGCAACCTCCGGCACGGCCTCGATCCGGGCCTTGAAGTATGGGTCTGTCTGCGTGAAGGACTTCAATCTTACCCTCGATGCCCCCTGTACGAGAACCCGTGTGCTCCCATCCGGGAACTTCAGCATCTTGAGTATCGTGGCTGCAGTCCCCACGGTATTGAGGTCTGCCGTACCGGGATCTTCGATTTCCGGCTTCACCTGGGTGGCAAGGCCGACCATTCTGTCGGTGTTGGCGGCCTCGTCGACAAGATGAAGGGACTTGGCCCTCCCTATGACCAGTGGAGCAATCATGTACGGAAAGATCACAGTGTCCCGCAAAGGGATGATCCCGAGCTCCGAAGGCAACCTTGTAGTCTCTGTTTTCTGTTTCGACTTCTTGCGAACGCCCGGCTTTCCGGTTTGTTTCCGGGCCGGCTTACGTTCGGATTTCCGCCGCGTTCGGGTCGCAGTCTTTTTTGCGGGTTTGCTCTTGGGCCCCCCGCCCGATCGGCCCTTGCTTGTTGCGCCGGCTGCTCTGCCGCGCACACTCCCGGCCCGAGGTTTTTTCCCAGCCCGTGGCTTCGGCTTGGCCTTTACGCCTCGCTTACCCTTGGTCTTGGTGGTCTTGGCCAATATCCCGCTCCTATCCTTTGATTACGCAGAGGGGCCTCAAGCGGGCAACCTTCCTGGAGATGCCCGCGCGGTGCACTACTTCAACCACCCGGTCAATGTCCTTATAAGCATCCGGGGCCTCCTCCGCTATGGTCTTCTTACCTTTTGCCATCACCGTGATTCCTTTTTCCCTGAGCTCGGCGAGCAGTCTGACCGGGTCTGTGGTGCGCATGGACTTAGTCCTGCTCTTCACTCTTCCGGCGCCATGGCACGTGCTTCCGAAAGTCTCCTTCATAGCAAGATCGGTCCCCACAAGGATATACGAACCGGTTCCCATGTCTCCAGGTATAAGCACCGGCTGGCCCACCGACCGGTAGCACTCCGGGACATCCGGATGCCCGGCGGGAAACGCCCTTGTTGCACCTTTTCTGTGAACGCAGACTTCGCGCATCCTGCCTCCGACCTCATGGATCTCCTTTTTGGCTATGTTATGGCAAACGTCGTAAACCAGCCGCATATTGAGATCGGCCGGTCCCATGCCAAGCGTTTGTTCGAAAATCTCCCGGGTCCAGTGCGTCATGCACTGCCTATTCGCCCAGGCATAGTTTGCGGCGCAGGCCATGGCCGAAAAGTAAGCCTCCCCTTCGGGTGAGGTGAGCGGGGCACTGGCCAGCTGGCGGTCCGGCAGGTTGATATTGTACTTCTGCACCGCTTTGCCCATGTTCTTCAAGTAGTCATCACACACCTGATAGCCGAACCCCCTCGACCCCGAGTGAATGAGCACTGCAATCAGACCCTGTTCCAGCCCAAAAACCTCCGCAACACTCGGATTATATACCTCTTCGACTATATCCACCTCAAGAAAGTGGTTCCCGGAACCCAAAGTCCCCAGTTGATTCCTGCCTCGCCGGAGGGCGCGATCGCTAACTGCCGAGGGGTCCGCCCCCGACATCGCCCCACCATCTTCGGTGCACCCGGGGTCCTCAGGCTCTCCGTATCCGTGCTTGACCGCCCAGACGGCGCCTTCTACCAGGACCCGGCGTTCTTCCTCAGCGGAAAGGCTGATGTTCCCGGTGGATCCCACCCCACAGGGAATGTTGCGGAAGAGGGCCGCGGCCAGCTTCTCCACCTTGCCGGCGATATCATTCCACCCGAGGTCGGTCCGCAACAGCCGGCAACCGCAATTTATATCATACCCGACACCACCCGGGCTGATCACACCGTCTTCGATGCCGGTCGCAGCAACCCCGCCGATGGGGAACCCGTAACCCCAGTGCATGTCGGGCATCGCCAGCGAGTAGGAGACTATACCCGGCAGGTGGGCCACATTCCTGACCTGCTTGGGACTCTCGTCCATCCTGACCGACCGGAGAAGCCTCTCGTCCGCATAGATCACACCGGGCACCCTCATAGCACCCGTCTTAGGTATCCTCCAGCGGTAATCATCGATCTTCTCGATTCTAACGTCTTCACCCATCGAGCCTTGCCCCTTCACACATCGAAAATCACTCTGGCTTTCCACCGGCCATCGCCAAAAGCAAGGGAAACATCGTGGTAGGTCGCCGCCTTGATCTCCAGATCGCACCTGTGTTTGTCGGGGTTGAAATACTCTCCGCAACCCACGGCCCGGAAGGTCCGTTCCACGAGCTCGACATCAGCAAAACCGGAGAATACTATCTTCTCAACTGCAAAAAAATACAAAAGCTCGTTCAGCCAGGCAACGAGAAGTTCAGTTGGGTTTTCGGCGGCAACGCTCAGAGGCTTGGTCACATCCTTACCGACGGACCCGAGACCGAACATGAGGTCGAACATCGCCAGTCCGCTTTTGATGAAGAGACCCTCCCTGTTCGCCGCCTCCACCTCTATCCCGATATCCGCGGTGTGGTCTATGACCGTGTAGAAGGGCGTTGAGGCCAAGGGTTTCCTCCCATCGAGGATACAGAACCCGCGCCGAACTTACTTTCCCCGGGACTTGCTTTTCTTGCCGGTGGACTCAAAAACCGCCTCCTCGTCACCGGCGATGTATTCGACCTTTCCCGCAGCAAGCTCCGCAAGTGCTACATCCACCGGCCTGTGCATCTTGGTCTCAACCAGTGGCCTGAGCCCCAGATTCAGCTGCCTTGCCCTGCGGGCCGCCGCCACCACCGCCTCATATGCATTGGGAAACCGCGTAGGCAGCTCGTTCAGCGGCACCTGCTGCTCCACCGGAATCTTGGGGTCTATCTCCGAAAGCTTGGGCCTGGGCGGAGCCTCCGTGGCCGGCCGCTTCTTTTTCTGCTTCTTCTTTGCCAT
>JALGWN010000246.1 GCA_025774115.1 bacterium | reverse complement strand
AGCGCGAAATCGTTCCAGGCGACATCCGGGGCACTTGTGACCACCATTACCCGATCGCCCACCTCGACCATTGCCGGTGACCCATCGGAGAATGAGGCTATCGTGTGTCCGCCGCCCGCCCGTACTTTCATGAACTGGTAGAATCTCGTGTCCGCGAAGGGGTTTACACCGGCCTTGAACTTATCGAATATCCGGTGCCCCCGCTCGAATCGCTCTATTGTATAAAACGCGGTGCCTCCCGCCGGTGAGGCCCCCTCGATACGCATATCTCCCAGGCGCGGAAGCAGGTTCCGATTGTAGGCACCCACATCGACCCCGCTTCCCAGAAAGATAAGGACGCTTCCCCCGGCCATTGCGAACTCCGAGATCGCGTCCACCTCAAGCGGCGAAAACCGGGGCACATTGGATACCACCAACACATCCACCCGGGCCAGACTCTCGCGATTGAGCGATCCCTCCTCCAAATCGACGGGGCTAAAGCCCCCACCCCCCTCGGGGCTTAGTGCGGTCTTCACATAGTAGGCCTCACCAACCACACCGATTACCCGCTTGCGGGATGGAACGGCATAATATCGCCGGTCATCGATTGGGAGCCTGTCCTCGGCCATCGCCACCTCACCCCACAAGAAACCCTCCGTCGCCGGAAGGCTGAAGGTCTCCTTCTCGACAGATGACTCTCCCGCCGAGAACACGGCGCGGTCCAGCAAGACATCCTTAAGCAAGACCTCGGCCACGCGCCCCAGAGCATTCTCCGAATTGAAGCGCTTGAAGGTGACTTCCATTTCGAGATTATCGGTACCGGCCGGGATTCTGAAGCCGATGTCCTCAACACAGGCGTTGGCGGCCTCGCCGCCCATGTCCAAAGCCAGCACCTTGATATCCAACTCACCGGCATCCAGCACCTCCTCCAGGCCTTCCCAACCGATCTTCTGCATATCGGATATGATGTAGATCTCGCGATTGGGCTTTCCCGATGCCTGGAGAATGGAAAGCGCCTGTCTTAAGGGCGGGGCCATATCGGTGATGCGGTTCGTGCACCGGGCCTCCCTCAAAACAGCCCGGAGCCCATCGAGATCGGAAGCGCCCGACACATCGAGATTCCTTGAGGGCCGTGACGCCGTAAGCACATGTACGTCATCCGTGCGATCGAAGTAGTCGAGAAGATTCAGAGCCTTCTTTGCGGCCCCCTCGAAGAGCCGGCTGCCGCCCTCGGTCCTCTGCATGCTGTAACTGTCGTCGAGGATCACAACCGCCGTCGTGGGCAGATGCCCTCTAACGACCCTTCCCCCGGTAAGCGTCGGGCCCGCAAGGGCCAGGGCGATAAAGAGGAGCAAGAGGATCCTCGCTATCAAGAGGAGAATCTGCTTCAAGTGAAACCGGCGGGTCTTCTTCCGCATCATCCGTCTCAAGAACTCAAGTGACGGGAAGACTTCGATCCTTGCCCGTTGCCGGTGGAGCAGGTGTATTATGAGCGGCACCACCGCTGCCAGAGCGGCGAGGAGGTATAGTGGGTTGAGAAAGTTCATAGTCTATAGCCTACCCCAGTCTCTGACGCTTTTCGAGGTAGGAAAAAAGGGCAACGTCGAAAGTAGTGGACGTCCGGACCGGCACATAGTCTATACCGCTTTGCCTTAAGATCGTGCGGTAGCGGTTGATCCAGGCGGCGACCCTTTCGCGATACTCTTTGCGAACCTCCCAGGGAATTGCCGGGATCTCCTCCCCCGTCTCCATGTCTTTCAGGATCACCTCATGCTCGAAGGGAAAAGACACCTCATAGGGATCGAGCACATGAAACACTATCACCTCGTGTTTCCTGTGCCTGAAAAGCTTCAGCCCCCGTATCACCTTTTCCTCGTCATCAAGAAGATCGGATATGAGAATTATGAGACCCCTTCGCCTCACACGCTGGGCCAACTCATGAAGACTCTGCCCCAGATCGGTCTCCTCCCGCGCGCTCAGGCCGGAGAGTTCCTTAAGCAGCACATGAAGATGCTTCTTCACCGACCGGGGCGGGATATACTTCCGAAGCTTGGTATCGAAGATAAGAAGACCCACCGAATCCTGCTGTTTGAGCATCAGATAAGCGAGCGATGCGGCCAGATAGCTCCCGTATTCCAGCTTGGTCATACCGTTTGAGGAATAACCCATCGAGCCGCTCCCATCCATTATGAGATAGGCCCTTAAGTTGGTCTCCTCTTCGTACTCCTTTATATAGAACCTGTCGGTCTTACCGTAGACCTTCCAGTCCATGTAGCGGATGGGATCGCCCGGCATGTACTGCCTGTGTTCGGCGAATTCTACGGAGAAGCCCTTGTAGGGTCCGCGGTGGAGACCGGAGACAAACCCCTCGACCACGAGTCTGGCCTTGACGTCCATCCCCTTGAGCCGAGATATGACCGCAGGATCGAGATACTTGCGGTAGTCCTCAGTCACCGGCCACCTCTGGGATCTCTTTGATCAGCCGGTCGATGATGTCTATGGTCGTGACCCCGTCGGCTTCCGCATTGAAGTTGGTGATTATCCTGTGTCTGAGGACCGGACGCGCGACCTCGCGCACGTCTTCGCACGATGGTGTATAGCGGCCCCTCAGAATGGACCTTGTCTTGGCCCCGAGTATGAGGAACTGGGAAGCGCGCGGCCCCGCACCCCAGTTGATCCAGTCCTTTGTGAAAGAGGGCACCCCGTCCCCCGCCGGCCGGGTCGCACGCACGAGCCGCACGGCATAGTCTATGACATGGCGCGGCACAGGCACCCTGCGAACGAGCTTCTGCAATGCGATGATCTCCCCGGCATCGAGCACTCTTTGAAGATCGGGTGCATAGGCGCTCGTTGTGGTCTCCACTATCTCCATCTCCTCCTCGCTCGAAGGGTAGTCCACATAGATATTGAACATGAAACGGTCGAGCTGAGCCTCCGGCAGAGGATATGTTCCCTCGAGTTCTATGGGGTTCTGGGTGGCCAGCACAAAGTAGGGTAGATCCAGCTGATAGGTCTCCCCACCGGCTGTGACCTCCCGCTCCTGCATGGCCTGAAGCAGAGCCGCCTGGGTCTTGGGGGGCGTTCTGTTTATCTCG
>JALGWN010000245.1 GCA_025774115.1 bacterium | reverse complement strand
AGGACCTTGAGGCTTGAGTTTGTGGAGGCGGCCGACAGGGAAGGCTTCAGGTTTAAGCCCGGCCAGTTCTGTCTTATCTCGGTCTTCGGCGTGGGTGAGGCCGCCTTCTGCATCGCCTCCTCACCATTCGAAAAGGTCTATTTCGACATCACCGTAAAGCGCCTGGGCAAAGTGACAAAAGCCATCCACGATCTTGAGGTGGGCGACAAACTGGGTTTCCGGGGACCCTATGGCAATGCCTTCCCCCTGGACGAGCTCCAAGGTAGAGACATCGTCATAGCCGGCGGCGGTATAGGCATCGCCCCTTTAAGGCCTGTGATCTGCCAGATGCTCGCAGAGCGCGACAAGTACGGCAAGATGCTCATACTCTACGGCACCCGCACCGTCTCCGACGTGCTCTACGTCCGCGACTTTAAGGAGTGGGCCAAGAGGGGAGACGTCGAGGTCGTAACCACCGTGGACCCCGGCGGCGAAGATGACGCCTGGAAAGGTAAGGTCGGCTTTGTACCCACCATATTAGAAGAACTCAAACCCTCAGGCGATTCTGTGCTCATAACCTGCGGGCCTTCTGTCATGCTTAAAGTCATCTTCGAATCGGCCCGGAAGCTGGGATTTAAGCCCGGTGATGTAATAACAACCCTCGAGATGAAAATGAAATGCGGCGTGGGCACCTGTGGCCGTTGTAACATTGGAAGCGTCTACGTGTGCAGGGATGGACCCGTCTTTACCCTCGAACAGATCGAGGCGCTCCCCCATGAGTTCTAAGCCTCCCGCCCTGCCCACAAGGGGCGCCGGCCTCTGGATCCGAACCCTCCGCGCCCCGTTTCTTACCGCCTCAGGCATGCCCGTCCTGCTCGGCGCTTTTGCCGCCTCCCGGCACGCGGGCATCTTTGCCTGGGATAGATTCCTCCTCACCATGGGTGCGGTGCTTTGCGTCCACGCTGGAGCCAATGTCGCCAACGACTACTATGATTATGTCACCGGCGCTGACACCATGAACCCTGAGCCCACGCCTTTTTCAGGCGGAAGCCGGGTTATCCAGGACGGCCTCGTATCGGCCAGGGCCTCGCTCGCCCTTGCCATTGCCTTCCTTGCAGCCGGCCTCGTAATGGGGCTGATCTTGAATTCCATGATACCCGGCAACAAAGTGATCCTGCTTGGTATCGCAGGCATCCTCTGTGGCTTTCTTTACTCCGCCGTACCTGTAAAACTCAGTTACCGGGGCCTCGGCGAAGTTGTGATCTTCATAGCCTTCGGCCCCCTGACCGTGATGGGAGCCTACCTCTGCCAGACAGGAACCCTCAACCTTTTCTCGTTTCTAATCTCAATCCCCGCCGGCCTCCTTGTCCTCGCAATACTTCTCGTGAACGAAGTCCTCGATCTCAAGTGGGACAGCAAAGCCGGCAAACGCACCCTCGCAGTCATGCTGGGGCCGGGGAGAGCCTATGGTTTGTTTCTCACCGTCTATCTCGCAGCCTTCGGATCTATCGCAGGCCTTCTATTCGCAGGCCTTGCGCCCCCCTGGGCCGCCCTTGTCCTCCTCCCCGCCGCCCTTGCCCTCCGCGGCCTCATCCCTCACCGCGCCCTTGCCACCCGCACCACCCTCATCAATGCCTCCCGCCTCACCATCCTCACCCAAATCACCACCACCACCCTCCTCGCAGCTTCGTATTTTGCCTAGCGGTGCCAGCGGGGCAGGATGTAGATTGATGATACGGTCACCGATCACGCCCAGCCGAGGCGGCCTGCGGATCATAGCAAACTCCCCTCACCGCGCCTGCTGAGGGCAGCCTCCGATGCTACTTCAGAGTGGGTGGCTCCGAACAGCTCCCAGCCTCTGCCCGCCCCATCGCCATGAGGGCTTTTCTCCTGGCCGCGGGCGTCTCGCTTTGTCAGACGCTTTCTATGATCACAGATATATAGTGACAAACTGCCTTGGACTGATGATCTCTAACTCGCGGTATCCTGAGACCCTCTGGAGTGCCCGATCCCCTGTAATGATCAGGCTGCACCGACTCGCCAACGCGCAGGCCACGAACTTGTCATCGTCGGGATCTTGGCACACCTGTTCCGGCAGGGTAGGGGCAAGGACTATCTCGCTTGCCATCGTCAGCAGCGTCAGAATTGGAACCAGATCAACCCCGGGGAACTGTGAAGCAAGTACGCCGCCTACTCGCCGGTACTCGTCAAGTATCTCAGGCGACACAACCAGAGAGATCACGCCATCGGCCCAGGCCTCGAGAATCCTGCCGGGGAGACCTCTGAAGAAGACCCCGGAAACAAACACGTTAGTGTCTATTATGACTCTCACTTGCCTCTTCTGGCCTTGTCTGTGGCCTTGGCGACATCCGACCGCTTCATCCGCGCCTTCCGCGCGTGTTTTCTGGCTTCGCGGATCATTCCACCGAACTCGTTCATCGACGGACCGCTGAGCGCCTTGAGAATGACTACATCTCCTTCTCCGATAACAACGAATCTGGAACCGGCCTTGAGTCCAAGACGGTCCCTGATCTCTTCCGGGATCACTACCTGGCCTTTCGATGACATTCTAGTTGTTGCGACCATTTCTCTGAAGTCTCCTTTCCTTAGGTCTCTTACTGGTAAGATTACACCAACCGGGCGGATATGTCAAGGAGACCCATGAACTTTTCTCTTACGGTTCACTCATAGTGTTTGAGGTGAGGCAGGGCGCTGCGGAAGAGCATCTTGGGTTTGCAGGCAAGGCAGATGGGCACATCCCGGTGAATCGCATGTGATGAGGAGTGCGGTAAGCAGTTGATTCTGTGGCGCGATTGAACTAGACTGGTCCCGGCAATTACCGGGAAGCCGGAGGGGGAGGGACCAGGAGCAGATGAAAACGACGATCAGCATCATCAATGCGGCGGCGCAGGAGATGAAGGGGATTGGCTCCGGGTCGGTGGATCTGATTGTCACGTCACCGCCTTATCCCATGATAGAGATGTGGGACGGGAGTTTTGCCGAGCAGGATGGGCGGGTCGGCGAATGCCTTAAGGCCGGCAGGGGAGGCGAGGCCTTCGATCTTATGCATCTGCTGCTGGATATGGTCTGGGATGAGTGCGACCGGGTACTCAAAGTGGGTGGCCTG
>JALGWN010000244.1 GCA_025774115.1 bacterium | reverse complement strand
CTGGGGGATTGCCGCGTCGCAGTAATTGCTCGGCACCTCCGCTTCGCTCCGACTTGGCAAGCCCTTGCTCCTGGCAATGTCCCTCACCCTAACCCTCTCCCACTGGGAGAGGGGACGCCGGTGGGGCCGTTTCGCCTTTGCCCTTTCGCTATTAGCCTTTCGCTATTAGCGTTTAGCTCCCACCCCTTCCATGCTTCTCGTTCGGGCGCGGGGCCTGATCCCCGATCCCTGACCCCTGATCCCTGACCTTTTGCCTCATGGCATCGTGTGGCACTGGGCGCAGTTGACCTCCATATTCTCTACGACCTGGCCCCGCTTTACGTGGCAGCCGTTGCAGGTGTCCCCGCTGTGTGGGTCCGAGAGCCAACCCGTATCGCGGGTATCGTCCACAAAGATCGAAGGTGCTTCCTGCGGGACCTCCCTTAATATGATCTTGAGAATCCCCTTTAACGAGTAGCGACCTGCGTTCGTGTTCTCTCTCATGCGTTGGTCGTCGACAGAGCCCCGATTCGTGAGGGGGTTGAAGTACATGTCCTCGAGGTGATCGTGTCCATAGGGGAAGTCGGTTCCGAAATTGTCTGATGCCAGCAGGTTATAGTCATAGAGCGTTTTGTCATCCTGTGAAAGGCCAACCTCATTCAATACGGTGTCGAAGAACACCACTTCTTCCGTCTCTCCTTCCCCGACATCTATCGGGTCGGTATCGAGATCTCTCCAGTACAGGGTCTGCCCCTCGCTTTCATCATCAACGAAGACGATGAGTTTGCGGATCATCTCAATCGTGAAGAGATCGGCGATTTCGCAGCCCTCTGGCGCCACTACGTTCGCCAGGCCGGTGAGCTCGACCTCTCCGGTCTGCAATTCGTCCAATGTTATGGTGCACTCCTGATCGCCTGCATAGGAAACCAGGCGGTAATCATAGAGGGCGCGAATCTGATCGAGTTTCTTGAAGAAGCCAGCCATCGTGTAAAGACTGATGATGTCGCTGGGTACGAACTCGACTAGGTCCAGAATGTTGTCTGGCCCCGGCCCCGGAAGGTCCTCGAAGTTCACGGCGTAGTTTGTCTCGTTGATGATCAGGTTGACCCCCTGCCCGTGCTCGGCCTCTCCAGGCTCGGGCCCCTCTCCGCCTCCGAGTGGGTAGAGCACGATTTCCTTAAGGTCGTTCAGATAAAAGATCTGCGACAGACCCATGTCAGGATAGAAGTAGCTGTTCACCTCCTCCCCGCTGCCGTACAACACACCGCTCTTCATCTGGTCGAATTCGAGAGACACAGATGGCTGGCGTCCATCGCTGGCAATGATCTTGTACATCCAGTCTTTTGGATCCAGGGCCACCTCGGGCGGGATGAGGCTCGCCAGGGTCACGATAGCCTCCGGGCCCACGGGTTGACCGCGATTCGTTCTGCCCGTGTCATAGAGGCACTGGGGGAGGCCGGCGAGAGGCACGGTTACCTCCTCTGCGGGCCGGCTGGCTTTGAAGACGCTCAGCTGAGGCCCTGAGATACTCGGCTCGTCCAGCGGGTTCAGGTCGGAGAGCTCACGCGGGTAAAGCGTGTAGGAGGCCACTCCTTCCTGAACCTCTTCGCGGTGGAGACAGCCTACCAGGTCGAAAGAACCCTCCGGTGGCGTAGACCCCGGAATCCCGGATCCCGGGTAGATGTCCGTATAGAGTGTCTCTGTATCTCCGGCGGCCTTCAACTCGAGTTCCTTGGCTTTCTCTTCATAGGGTGGCCAGACAGATGCGGGGTCCAATTCGACTCCGTTGACCCGGACCAGGTCGCCCACGTACGTGTAGGCGCTGTCGTAGATGTCATCCACCGAGTCGAACACGACGACAGGTGCCGGGATCTGCACACCGCGTTCGAAAACGGTCACATGGTATCCCGAGACCGGATAGAACTCGACCATCCCGTTGTGTGATCCGATGGTCCCCTTGATAGCGACCCGGTCGCCCGGGTAGATGTTCAATTCGTTAAAGAGGGTGCCGTCATAACCGTCCAGTTCGACTGTGGCGTCTGTGTCGGCAAACACATAGATCCCACCTGTGTCGTCCTGGATGTGGAACTTGACGAACTGGCCCGATACCATGACGTCGGTCCCCATGGTTGCGATTCCTTCGACGTGTACGGTCTCTCCTTCGTGAACAGGCACCGGGCTTCCCATCTCCATCACGTAGGAGCAGTCCGTCCTCTCAAGGATGCTCCAGTCGGGACGGCTCACAACAGAGCCCTGGTCCATGAGGTTGGCATAGTAGCAGGCGCTCTTCTGCTCGTCCCAGAGAATCCGCAGTCCGTTCTCGTTCGCGCTGTCGTCATAGAAAAAGGCATGTTCGAGATCATCGTAGCCGGGAAGCTGGTCCACGATGCCTCCCAGGCACTCCAGCAGGCTCTGTTCGTCGCTATTGATAAAATCGTATGTGTAGTCTCCAGCTTCTGCACCAAAGAAGTCATCCAACCAGTCTGAGACACGCAAAGCCCATACCTCGCCGGCCGTACCGTCCTCCTCGACCACGGAGTAGCGTTCCATGAGTAGGTTGCTTAGATCCGTTGGTACCTGGTTTAGGGACACGGACATCGAGATTCGTGGGGCCCTTGGAGGTGCTTGGCCTTCATCCTTGCTCGAGCACCCGATCATGAAGGCAAGAGACAAGATGACGGACATCCATCCCATGAGCCCAAATTTCGCAAGCCTTCGCACGCTTTCCATTTTTCTTCTCCTTCATTGTGGTTACTCAAGGGGTTGTGCGAGCCGGTTCGTGCCGTCTCGAGCCGGGATTCCTTCCACGCTCTCCGGATCACGGGGAGATGCCTGCCGGGAGGCGGCACGTTGAATGAGTCGAGATTCACAAGGCTCGCTCGATGCATGAGACACGCTGCTCGGGTGAACTGCCTTGGAAGGGAGAAGCGGCGGGAAACAAAAAAGCTTCCCGAAGAGGGAAGCCTGAATGCGTTCCGGCGATCGGAGCCTGCCGGATCCTCAGCTCTTCTCCTTTCCAAGCACGGGAGGCACAACCGTTTCCGGTCGTACCCAATGTCCACCTCTCGGTTGGGAGTCAGTCCGAGACATTGTCAAATGGACCGGAGCTGCACCCTAAATCCGGCCTAATCCACCGGCTTTGCCGGTGAGAATTGAAAAGGCTCTGCCGTTCCAAGCGTTCTCAATCATTTTGCCAACTCTGAGGCAAACGCCGCCGGTGGAGTAGGCCGGATTTATCGAAGAAAAATCCTGGCTCATGATAAGAACATGGAAAAGATGACCAAAGGACATGTCGGACTTAGAAAGGGCGCTAAAGAATCCATCTGTTTTTCTTGAGCGAATAACCATGAGCCAGAATTTTTCTTCATGTATCAGCGACCACAGGGGGATTTCTACTGAGTTGGTGATCACGTGCCCCTTCTAGGGGCATTCCTCATACCACCTGCTCTGCGGATGGTCGCTGATGAGGCTCCCAACCCCTGC
>JALGWN010000078.1 GCA_025774115.1 bacterium | reverse complement strand
CTCGTCGCTGCCCGGTATGCGATTGCGCTGGCCAAGGCGTACGGCGCCCGGCTCCACGCCGTATATGTGGTGAACGAGAAGATGCTGGAGGAGCTTCTGAGCGCCAAGGTCTTCGTTGAGGAGGAAGAAGTGGACCTGGAGAGGGATCTTGAAGAAGACGGCAAGCGTTATCTCGCGGCGGTTGAGAGGCTGGCAGGTGAGAAGGGTGTCACCCTTGCAGCCGATCTCGCCAGGGGCGTCGTGCACCGGGAGATAGTAGATAAAGCTACACAATTGGGTGCGGGCCTTATTATCATAGGTGAGATCGAAGAGCCTATGAGTAGGCGGGATGCTTTCTTTGACGAAGGTGAGATGATTCTCAGATTGGCGAAGTGCCCTGTACTGACTGTGAAAGGTGACGATCTGGTAAGATCGCTTTACGACTCTGCGTAAGCCGGATCTGGAGGTAACGGCCCATGATACTGGGGAAGATAATAACCAAAGACAGGATTAAGATCGGGCTCTCCGATTTGGATAAGTGGACGGTGATCGAAGAACTTGCGGATCTCATAGCGGTGGGTGATGAGGGTGGCGACAGGGAAACCCTGCTGAACGATACGCTCGACAGAGAGCACAAGGGAAGTACAGGGATAGGCAAAGGCATAGCCATACCGCATGCCCGCACCACGGGTGCTACCGACCTGATCGGGGCCCTTGGTATTTCCCGGGCAGGAGTGGATTTCGAGGCCGATGACGGGCAGCCCTGCCACCTCATCTTCCTTATCCTCGCCCCGGCGACGGAATCCACGCGTTATCTCAAGGCGCTTCGTGCCGTCGCATGTATCGGCAGCGACAAGGAGTTGGTGTCACGGCTCACATCGGCGGCTTCACCCGCGGAGGCGATCTCCATTCTGGGCGAGGTTGACAGTTGTAGCTAGTAGCTAGCCCGGCCGGCGCATATGACATCAAAAGAAAAATCCATCCTCTTCGCGGTTTCCGCCTGCCACGCGCTGATCCATGCCTACATGTTGGTTTTCCCGACAATCTACAAATCGCTGGGTTCCGCTCTGAAACTGGAGTTTGCGGGTGTGGGGTTCGTGGGAATGGCCTCGTACATGGCTTTCGGATTCGGCTCGCTTCCGGCCGGTTTACTTGCAGACCGGTTGGGCGCAAGATTGCTGCTCGTGCTCTGCCTGGTGGGCACCACGCTTGCCTCCATTCTCGCCTTCGTTCTCGACTCTACCGCCGGAGTGGTGATATCCCTCATCCTCCTTGGGCTCTTTGCCAGCATGTATCACCCGGCGGGCCTATCGATCCTGAGTACTTCCATTAAGGACACCGGTCGCGGAATGGGGATTCACGGAATGGCGGGGACCATGGGTGTGGCGATCGCCCCCCTGATTGCCGGCACGGTGACCCAACGCTTCGGGTGGACATATGCTTATCTTGTTCTGGGCATAGCCGGTGTCGGGATCACCGCCGTGCTGCTTTCCTCTTTGAGGTTCCACGTGCGCTCGCCCGAACCGGCGAAGCCGAAGGAGGAGCATATCAGTCTCTCGAAGACCATAAACCGGGATCTTATCTTTATATACATGATCGGCGCTTTCTACGGGCTTATCTACCGAGGCATAATGACCTTCTTCCAGGTCTATCTTGCCCAGCGGGTCTCCTTCATAGGAGACGACGTGCAAAGACTGGGATACGTGAGTTTCGGCATACTCCTGGTGTCCCTTGCGGGCCCCCTGCTGGGAGGGCATCTTGCCTCCAGCACGAGGCGAATAGAACGGAACCTGCTCCTGATCTTCATTCTGCTCGCCGTGCTGTCCCTGGGATTCTACTTCGCAGAGGGCATCCTCCTGATTCTGGTCGCCGCACCCACGGTGCTTCTGATCTTCGGCTTCCAGCCGCTTCAGAACACCCTGATAGCGAAATCCTCTCATGCCAAGCGACGCGGTGTGGTTTACGGCATCAATTATACAGTGGGCTTTGGAATAGGTGCATTTGCCAGCGGCATAGGGGGAGTGTTCGGAGAGCGCTTCGGTCTGCAGTCGGTTTTTCTGCTGATGCTGGGATTATGCCTGGTTGTGATCGTCCTGCTTGTTATATCCACGGCACTTAGAAGGAGGCGACATGGAGTGTCCTAATCGCGAGAAGAATCTCGAAGTCTGTAACTGCACCTATGACCCGTGCTCGAAGAAGGGTGTTTGCTGTGAGTGTATAGCCTATCACAGACGGGCGGGTGAGCTGCCTGCTTGCTACTTTCCCGATGATGTCGAGCGTACCTTCGACAGGTCTATCGTGAGATTCAAGGCCGTGGCCAAGTGAGTCCCGGGTCCCGGATCCGGTTGCTGTGAGGCCTGAAGTTTGAGCACTCTCAAGTATGTTGTCGGCTTTCTGACATCGACCAAGGCGGGAATCGTCGTCATGGTGATCCTTGCCCTTCTCTCGCTCTTAGGGGCCACCATCCCTCAGGGCGGCTCGGAGCAGGCCTATGTAGATGTCTATGGCCGTCTCTGGGGCGGTCTTATATGGACCCTCGGGATCTCGGATATCTTCGGAGCCGACTACTTCACCTTCGTGCTGGTGCTGCTCTGTGCCATGGTATTCGCCTGTGCCCTCAAGCGGCTTCCAAGACGAATAAGGCTGGCTTCGGGTAGACCGCTCATCTTCGACGAGAAGCGACTGGCTCGAATGCCCGAGGCAGGCGAGACTGTGGTCGATCTCGAACTCGAAGAAGCCGCTCTGCACGTCGTGGACATATGCAGACGGCGCCACTACCGGGCGCTCCGAGAGGCCGGGCATCCAGGAGAAGGGATCTTCGCCTCCAAGGCCGGGTACTCCCGCTACGGTAGCTTCATCCTCCATCTCAGCTTCATCTTCCTCCTTGCGGGTGGGTTGGCATCGACGAGGCTGGGTTCGAGGTACCTGCGGGAGGTAAGGGTAGGGGAGAGCTTTGTGCTCGAACGGGCCGGCGGCGACAGCACCTTGGTGAGGGTGGAGGACTTCACGGTGGAGACCGACCGAAGGGACCGGCTCTCCGATTATGTGTGTGAGGTCACTCTGGAGGCGGGAGATCGGATACTGCTCAGATACAGCATAAGACCCAACCACCCGCTGGTTCGCGGTGGAAGAGAGATCTATCTTGTATCCTATGCCGAGGACACGGCCAGGCCGGAGGCATTCGCGCTCTCGGTATATGATTCGCTGGGCGTGGTCGTAGCGCCCCATGTTTTCGCGGCGGTCGATGTGAAGAACTATATAGAGGAGCTTGAAGGCTCCATCCAGGCCACGCTGGGTGTGCTGCCGGGCGTACGGCTTTTCTCGGACGATGGTGGTATCCAATCCTATATGCTGCAGCGCGATGTCCTGCCGGCTGAGGAGGTCGGTGGGGCATACCAGTTTGTGGTCATGTACGGAGTGCCGGCGGTGCTTGTCACCCTGGAGATCGTGCGGGAACCCTTCCAGGGGCTCATAATAGCAGGCCTGGCGCTGCTCACTGTGGGGTCCTTCGTCTCACTTTACTTGTCCCACCGGCGCATTTGGTTTATAGTGGCAGGACTTCCGGACGGGAAGACCAGGATCGTCCTGGGCGGAGGCGCAAGCCGAAACCCGGAGGGTTTCGCCGACGAGTTTGAGGCCGTGAGGAGGGCGCTCGATGAACTGGCTTGATCTGAGACTGGCCCAATCCGCCGTGGTCGTCTACTTCGCGGTGGCCGTCCTTCTCGGGCTCGAGGCCATGTTGCGCCGGGTGAGGCTCAAGATAGCGTGGCTTGCTGTGCTCGTTGCCGGCGCTGTCCTTCATGCCGCCGCTCTCGTGGCCAGGAGTGCGGTCTCGGGTGAGGTTCCGTTTACCGATCTCTTCGAGTACACGCTTTTCATGAGTTTCGCGATAGTGCTGGCCTATCTGCTTTTCTTCCGTAAGCGACTGCCCACGGCGGGCGCACTTGCGGTTGTAGTGGTGGCTCTTCTCCTGCTGGGCTCGGCCTCGTTCCTCTTCTATTCCGATCCGACCGGGGCGATGATGCCGGCCCTCAAGAGTCACTGGCTCTATATCCACGTCTCACTCGCCGCATTGGGGGAGACCTTCTTCACGGTGGGTTTCGTGTCGAGCCTGCTCTATCTGGCAAAGAGGCGGACCGCCGATAGCCGGTCACTGGAAGCGCTGGACAGGCTCACCTATAAGGCGGTCAGCATGGGATTCCCGCTCTTTACGGCCGGAGCGATGGTCGCCGGAGCGGTCTGGGCCAAACAGGCATGGGGAGCCTACTGGTCCTGGGACCCCAAGGAGGTGCTATCGCTTGTGGTCTGGCTGGTGTATGCCATCTATCTCCACGCACGGCTGGTCCGGGGCTTGAGGGGCGTCACCGTTGCCCTGATCTCCATCATAGGTTTCATACTCACGATCTTCACCATATTCGGGACCCTGATCTTCGGCGGGCTTCATTCCTATGGCTAAACGTGAAGGCTTCAGGCCGATCATGGATCTCATCGGCGGACGGCGCTGGCTCCCGGCTGCGGCCTGGGCTGTGGCTGTCCTTGCGGTATCGTCGTTCCCCCGAATGGACCTCGTACCGGGAATGTTTCCCGGTTGCGATAAAGTATTGCATTTCATAGAATACTCTATACTCGGGATAGGGCTCCGATACTGGTCGGGTGGCGGGAAGCCGCTTTTCATCGCAGGAGGAGCGGGCTTTGCCGCTCTTGATGAATTCCACCAGAGATATGTGCCGGGAAGACACGCGAGCCCCCTGGACTGGATGGCCGATGTGTCCGGCATCGTGGTGGGTTTTCTGATATACGGTCTTATCGCAAAGAAGGGGAAAGATGGCTGAGAAACTGAAAGCCATGCGAGGCACGCACGACATCCTGCCCGAAGAAGCCGCGGTCTGGAGGCGCATCGAAGACCGCTTCGTGACCCTGTGTGGTAGATACGGTTTCAGCGAGATCAGGATTCCGATTTTTGAGGCCACCGAGCTCTTCGAGCGGGGCACCGGATTCGCCACCGATGTGGTGCAGAAGGAGATGTACACGTTCCCGGACAAGAAAGGTCGGAGCTTGAGCCTGAGACCTGAGGCGACCCCTTCTGTGATCCGGGCCTATCTCGAGCACAACCTCGCCAGACGCGCCAAGGTGGCGAAGTTCTTTTATATGGGTCCGATGTTCCGCTATGACCGGCCCGGCGCCGGACGCTATCGGCAGTTTCACCAGCTGGGCATAGAGATTGTGGGCACCGCAAGCCCCGCTGCCGATGCCGAGGCCGTGAAGCTGCTTTGGGACTATCTTTCATCTATCGGACTCACCGGTCTCAAGATCAGGCTCAACACCCTGGGCGGCCCCGACTGCCGGGTGAAGTATTCGGGTGTGGTGAAGGACTTTCTCAAGGACAACCTGGATCGCCTCTGCTCGGATTGCCACGACAGGTTCGAGCGAAACCCCCTGAGGGTGCTCGACTGTAAGAACAAGGGCTGTCGGGCGGTGATCGCAGAGACCCCGGAGATCGCCTCGATACTCTGCCCGGAGTGTGTCGAGCACTTCGAGCGTGTCGAGCGCTATCTCGAGGCTGCAAAGATAGATTTCTATGTCGATCCCAAGCTGGTCCGGGGCCTGGACTATTATACCAGGACGGTTTTCGAAGTGATCCATGAATCCGCCGGAGAGGACCTGGCGCTCGGTGGGGGAGGCCGGTACGACCAGCTGGTAAAGGAAGTCGGCGGCCCCGACACCCCTGCCGTGGGTTTCTCACTCGGCCTGGAGCGCGTGGTGCTGGCCTTGAAGGAGGAGGGTTCCGCCGACGTGGCAGGTGGTGGCCCTGATGTCTATATCGCCCCTGCCGGTGAGGGGGCATGGGAAGCCGCGTTCGAACTCGCGGGCCGGCTCAGGGAGTGTTTCAGGGTATGGATGGAGTTCGAACCGCGGAAGCTGGAGAATCAGCTGAGGACCGCGTCCCGCATGGGCGCAAGGTACACCGCCATAGTGGGTGAGGATGAGATCAGGCAGGGGGTCATCGGACTGAAGAATATGGAATCCGGCGAGCAGACCACCGTCGGAAGCGGCGACGTCGTGACCTGGCTCTCGCGGAAACTCGGAGGTTAGTCAATTGGCCGAAAGCATGCAGGGCATCAAGCGCACGCATACCTGTGGGGACCTCGACAAGAGCAACGTGGGCGAGCGCGTGACCCTGATGGGTTGGGTACATCGCAGGCGCGACCACGGCGGCGTCATCTTCATAGATGTAAGGGACCGCTACGGGCTTACCCAGGTGGTATTTAAGCCTGAGGACGAAGAGCTCATGGAAGAAGCCCGCCGGCTCAAGCAGGAATATGTCGTCGCGGTCACGGGCACGGTAGAACCGCGCCCCGACGACATGATAAACACGGACCTCGCGACAGGTGAGATCGAAGTCCGCGCCGACCGGCTCCGGATACTCAATGAGTCGGAAACACCGCCATTTGTAATAGAGGAAGAAGCCCAGGCCAATGACGACCTGAGGCTTAAGTACCGCTATCTGGATCTCAGAAACCGGGTGCTCAGGGACAATATCGTATTGAGACATACGGCGGCGGTCGCCGTGCGGGAGTATCTCAACCTCCGGGGTTTTCTCGAGATCGAGACCCCCATGCTGGTCAAGCGCACGCCGGAGGGCGCGAGGGATTTCCTCGTCCCGAGCAGGCTTAATCCCGGGAAGTTCTATGCGTTGCCTCAGTCGCCGCAGCTCTATAAGCAGATCCTCATGATCGCGGGTTTCGACAAGTACTACCAGCTGCCCAAATGCCTGAGGGACGAGGACCTGAGAGCCGATCGCCAGCCTGAGCATACCCAGATCGATATCGAGATGAGTTTCGTAAGCGAAGAGGACGTCTGGGGGCTTGGCGAGGGTCTGATGGCACACGTCTGGAAGACAGCCATCGGTGCCGAGATCGAGACCCCGTTTCCCAGGATGACATACGCGGAAAGCATGGCGAGGTTCGGGACGGACAAACCCGATCTCAGGTTCGGTCTGGAGATA
Source organism: bacterium (assembly GCA_025774115.1). Lineage (GTDB taxonomy): Bacteria > Arandabacterota > Arandabacteria > Arandabacterales > Arandabacteraceae > JALGWN01. The sequence continues at coordinate 3,547 of JALGWN010000078.1, read as the reverse complement.
AAAGAGGTCACCGAACTTGTCGGCGAGACCTCCTCGGACATGCTTAAGAAAGCCTCCGCCTCGGGTGGGGCGTTCGCCATCGTCTCCGGTGAGGGCGCAGGGCTTTCCCGCAAGAACATAGAGGCACTGGAGGTCGCGGCCAAGAAGGCGGGCGCGGCAGGCCTGGCTTGGGTGAAGATGTCCCAGGGCAAGGGCTCGGGCATGGCGCGTTTCTTCGAAGCGGGCACGCTTGGGAAGATCCAGGGGCTTTTCGGTGTCGAGGGCGATATGTTGCTCCTCATTGTGGCAGGGGATAGAGCAGTCTCGCTTAAGGCCCTGGGAGCCGTGCGGCTCAAGCTGGCCGGGCTCTGCGATCTCATCCCGGAAGGCCGACACTGCTTCGTATGGATAACCGAGTTCCCGGTTTTCGAATGGGACCCGGAAGAGGACCGGTGGGCTCCGGCGCACCATATGTTCAGTATGCCGATGGATGAGGACATCGATCTACTGGAAACCGATCCCGCCAAGGTGCGCGGCCGGCTCTACGACCTAGCCTATAACGGAATCGAGCTCGGCTCGGGAAGCATAAGAAACCACATTCGGAGCGTGCAGGAGCGGGTTATGAAGGTTGTCGGCATCGACAAGCAAGAGGCCGCGCGCAGGTTCGGGTTTCTCCTGGAGGCCTTCGAGTATGGGGCGCCTCCCCACGGCGGGGTAGCCCTGGGCTTCGACCGGATTGCCATGGTTCTTGCCGGCAAGGATTCGATCCGCGACGTCATCGCGTTTCCAAAGACAACTAGCGGGGCCTCGCTTATGGATGTGTGCCCCTCCGAGATCGACGACCGCGATCTCAAAGAACTCCACCTCAAGCTGGATCTCCCCAACCGCGAATCCCCGTAGCACTGCCACTCCTGTGGTGACAAGCGCCGCCGGTTCATTCGTCCTCACGGGAGTGAGGACGCTACGAGATCCATGAATCGCGAACCGACCTTCTTGTGACCGGCGTCTTAACAGAAGTGGGGACGCTACGAATCGAGAGTCGGGACGCTGCTCCGTGCCATCGGTGATGCTGGGATCTTGGGCGGAATTGTGCTATAATGGAAGCTGAGATAACACAACGTTAGTGGCCTCATTCAATGAGAGGACGGGTGCAACATGCGGAGATCTTTTGTCTTTGTGATTCTCATCCTTGCCTTGGCGGAAGTTCTGGTTGCCGGACCGGCCGATATGGCGCTTGTTGCCGTCGAGAGTCCCGGTGTGGAGACCGCCGGAAGGCTCCTTGCCGAAGACATAACGGTCGTGCGTGATATGAATACCTACCTCCTGGTCGTTACCGGGCCCGAGGGCCTGGTAGTCCTGGACGGCCTCGGTCTCGACTGGACGATGCTCGACGGTCCGATTGTGGATAAAACCTACTACACGGTCGGTGTGGGGGAGCGGGCTACCGCCGGCCAGCTTGAAGCCCGTGCCCGGCTGCTTAGATTCGACGGCAGGGAGGCCGTGATTGAGGCTTCTCAGGAAGAGGCGATGCAGGTGGCGGGCCTTGGCCTCGAGATCGCCCGGGTCTTCATCCGGCCGATCCGCCTTGCCCCTGTGGAAAGGTTTACCTTGCTCAGGATGGCAACAGAGTTCGATCCTGCCATACAGACCATGGTGAACTCGGTCTCGAGTGCCACAATCGATGCCAACATTCAGCGTCTGGAGGATTTCGAAACCCGCTATGCCACTCATGACAGCTGTCAGGCTGCGGCCGATTGGATCAAGACCCGGTTCGAGTCATACGGCATCGACAGCGTCTATTACCATAACTACAGCGCCACCTACAAGGACAATGTGGTCGCGGTGATTCCGGGCAAGGGCAACCCCGATAAGATCGTCCTCATAGGCGGGCACTATGATTCATATACCTCGAATCCCAGTGTTTGCCCGGGGGCGGACGACAACGCGACCGGTACGGTGTGCGCCATGGAGTGTGCCAGCATCCTGAGCAACTATGACTTCAACTATACGCTTGTCTTTGTGGCCTTCGGGGGTGAGGAGTTCGGGCTCTATGGAAGCGAAGGCTACGCCGCAGATGCGGCCGCACGGGGCGACGACATCATAGGGGCTATAGCAGTCGATATGATCGGTTACCTGGCCGGTGGCGATGCCATGGATCTCGACATCATCGACAATGCAAGTTCCCAGTGGATAAGGGATCTTACCGTGGATGTGGCCAACCTCTACGTGCCCGAGCTGGCGGTCGTCGATGGGGGCCTGCCTTCGGGTGCGAGCAGCGACCACGCTTCGTTCTGGGCGCACGGGTATGATGCCATTCTGTTCTTCGAAGATACCGACGACTACAGCCCATATATACACACCGCGAACGACCTTGTCGGGCTGAGCTATAATTCACCGACACTGGCCGAGCGCTCGGTCAAGATAGCGGTCGGCCTCTTGGCCTCGATGGCCGAGCCCTTCAGGGTTGCCATCACCCATACACCGCTCGAAAATACCGATGATACCTCCAATCCCTACAGCGTAGTCGCGGACATCGTCGCCGCCGGGACACTCAATTCGGATTCGCTGCTCGTACGCTACTCGACCGGAAGCGGTGAGACCACGCTCACCATGAGTCCGACCGGCAACCCCGATGAATACGAGGCCCTCATCCCCGCCCAGCCGGGAGGGACCTATGTCGGCTACTATATCGTCGCTGAGGATACCGACAGCAATCGCTCGGTGCACCCGTCCGGCGCTCCTGCCGAGGTCCATACGTTCTTTGTAGGTACGATCGCCCCTATCGTAGAGCACGACTTCGAGAGCGATCATGGCTGGACGGTGGGGGACGTCGATGACGACGCGACCACGGGTATCTGGCAGCGCTGTGACCCCGAGGCCACCGAGGCCCAGCCCGAAGACGACCACACACCCGGTCCGGGTGTAAACGCATACATAACCCACTGTGCGGCGGGTACGGGTCAGGGTGCGAACGATGTGGATGGCGGTAAGACAACCCTTTTCAGTCCCATCTTCGACCTGTCGATCTACCCCAATGCCTGGGTGAGATACTATCGTTGGTACAGCAATGATACCGGCGCATCCCCGGAGACCGACGACTGGCTCGTCGACGTGAGTGATGACGGCGGGTCCACCTGGGCCAGGATAGACTCTCTGCACGCGAGCGAGCGCCCCTGGACGCTCGTGGAGAGAGACCTGGAGGCCTACGTCGAGCTCACATCCCAGGTCCGGTTCAGGTTCATCGCGAGCGACACCGATCCGGGCTCTATCGTCGAGGCCGGTGTGGATGATTTCTCGATTGTGATGTATGAAGAGGCAGATGCCGGTGTGGCCCGGGGCGAAACGCCTCAGAAGTTCATGCTTGCCCGGAACGTCCCCAATCCTTTTAGCGCGGAAACCGCCATACGGTTTGCCGTGCCCTCGCCCGGACGCAAGGTCACCCTCAGGATCTTCGACGTGAGAGGCCGGGAGGTCAAGACGTTGCTCGAGGGTGAGGAGGTCGGCGGATCGCGCACCGTCAGTTGGGACGGCACTAGCGGCAGCGGATCGAAGGTACCTGCCGGCATCT
>JALGWN010000077.1 GCA_025774115.1 bacterium | reverse complement strand
GTTTCACCTCAGAATTATGACCGATTGAGGTCCTCGAGACAAGCCCTGGTTCGAGTCCTGCCCGGGGAGCCGGCCGGTGCGAGAGTCCGGGCCTCAAGCATCTGCTTATGGCTCGGGTAGACCCGGCCTCACTTGACAGGCATGGCCGTTCTGGAATAGGCTTAGCCTTGTCAGCCCAAGGAGGTGGATGCTATGCAGGGTATATTCCGGTGACGACCGACAGGCGCTGCGGAGCGCACGCAATCTGCGAATGGTGGCTATACTCTCTATTGGCTGTCCTGGTCTTTGCGCTCGGCTCAGGCGGGTGTTCCGGCTCGAGGGACGATCGGGCGGGAACAAGATTGAACCTTCTCCTGGTGACCCTTGATACCACCCGGAGGGATCACCTCGGCTGTTACGACCGGGAAGTCGGGACCACTCCGCATCTGGACGCACTGGCGGGAGACGGCGTCCGGTTCGATATGGCGATCTCCACCTCAGCGGCTACGCCGATTTCTCACGCTACCATTCTGACCGGCCTGAATCCATACCAGCACGGCGTGCGTGTGATGTACGCGGAAGAAGGGTATCGCCTCTCTGAATCAGTGCCGACTCTGAGCACTATCCTCAAGCAACAGTCCTGGCAAACCGGGGCATTCCTGAGCTCCTTCACTGTTTCTTCCTTCTACGGTTTCGACCGGGGTTTTGACGAGTTTGATGAGGGGCTGACCGTTCCGGCGGACGAAGCCTTCGCCCGCAGGCCCGACGGGTTCTGGGACTGGCCGCTGGAGCGCAATCAACGCAGGTCGGACGAGACGACCGATCGAGCCATATCGTGGATCAATCAGACAAGACAGCCTTTCTTTGCCTGGGTACACTACTGGGATCCGCACGATACGGAGATCCTCCCACCGCCTGAAATCGTGAGCCGGTTCGTTGCTTCACACCAGAACAGGCATGAGCAAAAACGGGCGGTGTATCGATCCGAGGTGTACTACATGGATTCGCAGTTCGGGAGGTTAATGGACGCGCTGAAGGAGCAAGGGCTCTATGACGAGACAATTATCGTGGTTGTGAGCGATCACGGAGAAGGTCTCGGCGATCACGGCTGGTGGTACCACCGGATCCTCTATCAAGAGCAGATCCGGGTTCCCATGATCATGCGGGTTCCCGGGTGGCCCCCCGGAGTCACGATCCGGGATCTTGTGAGGACTACGGACATCGCGCCGACGGTCCTTGAGGCGCTTGGCCTGGAGATACCGCCGGAGACTGTCGGCCTCAGCCTGTCGGGGCTCGCCCACGGAAGGTCAGAGGCACCGCGCGTAGCGTACGCCGATGCTATCAATCTGTTCGATTTGAACGCAACCATTCTCGAGAGACGACCGGATGATGCTCTGGTTTATTGTGCCATGAACAGCAAATGGAAGCTCATCCATCGACCGACGCTTGCAGGCAAAGACGAGCTATACCATATTGCCGCCGATCCCGGGGAGCAGGTGAACCTGATTGATTCGGAGCCGGCAGAAGCCCGGGAGCTCAAGCAAGAGCTGGAACGGTTCGACGGCTTCATCGTGAAACCCTTCGGAGAGGCACGGGACCCGGACGTTATCAGGCGACTAAGGTCCCTGGGATACATAGGTAATGAGTGAGGAGACGGTGCAGGCGTCGGACCAATCGGGTGACCGGGCCCGGGGGTCCATCCCTCAAAGATGGTCATGATGTTTAAGTCAGCTTGTCTTTGGGAATAAGGCGTTAACCGGGCTAGATGTAGCCGAGGCCTTTGAGGCGGTCTATAACTTCATCGCCATCGTCGGTGTCGGAGGATTCGACCTCGGTCCGTTCGAAGAAGCGCTTGTCCTGTACCTTTCGCTCGGCGACGAAATCGTCGGTAAAGGCTTCCCGTATGATCTTCCCGTCGAAATTATCACTCATGGGCAGGTCCTCGACAAACATAATCGTAGGGAGCAGGTCCTCGATATCGGCGGTTATTGTCCGTCCCGGCTCGATGCCGCGGCCCGCAAGAGCGACGACCCCGTCCCTTCGATGGTCGCCCTGTCTCCAGGCATAGCCGCCGTCCATGAAGACCGTATTCTCGGTTATGGCATCGTAGGTAGTGTAGAAATGCTCGTCCTGAAAATCAAAGAAGAGGTCGGGAGCCTCGGGGAGGTCCGCCACCCCGTAAAGATCCTCAACAGGATAGACCGCTTTCATGACCTTCCGGCCCGCGTCATCGGTTATGTCCATGAGCTCCTGAGCGATCTTCCGTCTAAGGTCCTCATACTCTCTGCCGGGCTCTACGATCCCATACTGGTCCCGGCCCTTGAGGTTTATCCTTATGCCGCTCGTGCCGTAGGCGTACGCCCTGGTCTTTCTCCACGACACCTGGCTTGTTCCCACGTATATGAGCTTCTTGACCACCGTCTTCTGCGATCTTTCGAGAAACCGGAGGATTCGCCTGCTCAGTCCCAGGGACTTAAGAACCCGCTTCACTATGCGTCCGGGCGTGAGATCGTCGTCCCTCTCCACGTAGTAGCCCTTCTGCTTGAGCCAGACGGCGGGGTAGAAATTACCCTTGTAGTCGCCGAAACCGTGGTCGGAGCAAATCATGAGGATAGCCCGGTCTTTTACTGCCGAATAGATCCTGCCGATGAGAGAATCGAGGTATACGTAGTGTTCCCTGATGCGCCGGACCGTATCTGAACCGGGATCGTCTTCCCATATATGGTTCCACAGGTAGTGCTGGATACGGTCCATGCTGATGAAATTCACCTGGAAGAGGTCCCATTCCCTGTTGGCCATGAGATAGTGTACGGCCTTCTCCCGTTCCTCGGTGACCTTGCGGAGGTCCTCGAAGAGGCGTTTCGCGCCGTCTGCAAGGTAGAGTTCTATCCGCTGCTCGAGGTCGGCCTCAACCTCGCGCGCGATATTGATGTCGATTCGGTAGTCGATACCCTGCTCGGCGAGTTCCGCCATCAGGTTGCGCGGATAATAAAAGGTGCTCTCCCTGGATGGTGTCATCAGGCCGCTTATGATGGTGCCGTCCTGAGGTTGGGGTGGGTAGGTCATCGGCATGTTTACCGATACCACCTTCCTGCCCAGTTGGGTGAAGATGTCCATTACCGTGGGAGACTTTATCTTGCTCCTGTTGGCCAGTAGGCCGATTATCATGCCTTCGCGGTTCTCCATGACGTTGTAGCCGAAGATGCAATGCTTCGATGGCCTGACGCCCGTAAGCATGCTGGACCAGGCGACAGGGGTGAGGTAGGGGATAGTGGAATTGAGGACACCGCGCGTGCCGCGCCGGGTGATCTCATCCAGATTGGGCATAAGCCCCTCGGCCATGAACCTGTCCAGCACCTTCCAGGTGGCGCCGTCAATACCTAAGAGGAAAACCTTCGGCATCTTTACTTCCTTCGCCTGAGAATCTCGAGCAGGACTTCCTTCTCTTCCCTCAGTCCAAACATGAATAGTAACATAATATAGACACCAACGAAAGCTGCACACAGTACCAGGTTCGGCCCCAAAGCCTCCCAGGCCAGCCGCGCCTTGAGGAAGTAGAAGGCCCCGAAAGTGACGGCGCCCGCCAATGCCGGTTTGTAGAGATCCTTCCGGAAAGGCGTGAATCCGTATAAGACCTTCACCTGGATTACCCTGACTATGTTGAGCAGGCCGAGGGATATGGAGGTCGCCAGCCCCGCTCCTGCAATGCCGTATCTGGGTATCAGGAAAATGTTGATGACGATGTGGAGGCATGCCAGCACAATGGAGTTTATGAGATTGAGTTTCTGCCTGCCGGTCATGGCTAGAATGAAGCCTATGGGACCCACGGCGGCGTTCACCATCTCTCCAACCGACAGCAGCCTCAGGGCAGTCGAGGCGCCCGAGAAGACGTCTCCGAATATGCGGAGGAGGGCCGGCGCAAACAGCATGAACACCAGAAAGACGGGAAGACCCAGGCTGAAGATCCACTTGGTCACAGTCTTAAAGGTAGCTTCGAGTTCCGCCTGGTCGCCTTTCTCCCATAGCTCGGAGATAACCGGCGCGAAGATCTTGCCGAAGGAAATCAGGCTTAAGGATATGAAAGTGGACAGGAGCACGGCCGCGCCGAAAAGGCCTGTACTGGTAGCGTCCCTGAAGAAGCCGACCATGAGCGTATTGGACTTTGTTATAAGGGTGTTCATGAAACGAGCGAAGACCAGGGGCAGGGAGTAGTAGAAGAGCTCCCTGGTCACGAGGCGTGTGCGTGTGGCCTTGAAATCGAATGGGGATATCTTCCTCGCGAAGTGGAAGGCCATGAGGGCGACCGTGATATATGAGAACACTGCGCCGGCGACGACTCCGAACAGCCTCAAGCCCACTAGGAAAAGCACCACGATCGCTGCCAGTCTGATGACCGGCCTGGATACGAGTTCCACCAGGACACTGTATTTGAGGGTCTTAAGGCCCTGGCTGTAGCCGTTAAGGACCATCATAAGGGCGAAGAACGGAAGGCCCAGGATATGAAGCCGGATAACCAGATCGACGCCCTCTACATTGGGAAAGGCCCTCTGCCCTATCAGGGGCGCGAGAGCCATTACCAGGAGTACGATCCCCGTTGAGAAGATCGCCGATATCAACATGCCGCTGAAGAGCGTCCCCTTTACGGCAAAGGGTTCCTTCCTCGCAATGTACCTGGATGTAAGCCTCACCATCCCGGTGTTGAGACCGAAGACCGCGAATACGCCCAGGATCTGGAACACGCTCTGTGAGATCTGAAACTTACCGAAGAGGCTCGCCCCGATGGTCCGCGTGATGATGACACTGGCCGCAAACATGATCACGATGTTAAAGGCGGTTCCGACCGTATCGATCCCGGCGTTCTTGACGATGAGGCCTATGTAGGATTCCCGGGCTCGGTTCACTTGCGGGCGAGCTCCTCGTAGACACACTGTGTATCTTTTACCATCTTCTCAAGCGTCAGATTGGCCCGGAAGAACTCCCTTCCCCGCCTTCCCATATCACGCCTCAGGCCATCGTCTCTCAAGAGGCTTAGGATCCGGTCCGCCATCGTCTCGGCATCGCCTCCCGGACACAGAAACCCCGTCTCGCCGTCTTTCACAAGCTCCGGGTTGCCTCCAACCTCGGTTGCTACGACCGGTTTGGCGAGCCCCATATACTCGGCGATACTGTTGGAGAGCCCCTCGCTGTAGGCAGGATGAGATGCAAGCACGCAGACGTCGAAGTTGCTTACAAGGTCGAGAACATCTCTGCGGTGGCCCAGGAAAAGAATGTTGTCGCTTATCCCCAGCGACTCGGCGATGGCCTCATAATCGGCTCGCTTGGCTCCATCGCCTATTATGACCCCCCTCGACCCCGGCTCTTCGGTGAAGACCCGACGCAGTGCCCTAATGAAGGTCGGGTAGTCCTTGAGATATGAGAGGTTCGCAACGTGCCCGACAAGGAGTCCATCGGGAGGAAGGCCGAGGTCGCTCCTTGACTTCGCGGGCGCCGGATCGAAATCCGAGAAATCATAACCGTTATAGATAATCTCGGTCTTACCCATGCCGGGGAAGCGGCGGAAGTAGTATTCGGCCCCGGCCCTGGAGTTCGCGATTATGCGGTCGGACATAAGGAAGGCGAAACGTTCGGTAACGTCGCTCAGCCGTTTTCTGGGACCGGCTGTCCTGATGGTACTTATCACCCTGGCCCCGGCGAGCTTGCCGGCCACGGCGCCATAGAAGCCCGGGAGGCCGAGGTAGGCATGGACTATGGCCACATTCAGATCTCGGATGATACTGCGGATTCTCACGGCCACACTGAGATCCCACCGCCAGGAGCGCGCGACATGGGACACCGGTACCCCGTATTCCACTGCACGAGCAGCCACCGGTCCGCCCTCTTCCAGGCAAACCAGGTAGGGTGAGAAGCGTTCCCTGTCCAGGCCCCTGAAGAGCTCCAGGATCTGTCGCTCGGCACCGCCTATGAGCCCGGTATCGTGGGCTATGAAGAGGATGTTTAAAGATGGGGACTTCGGCATACTATCTCTTTTCGGCTGATTCCGGTTACGGTCAGGGCTCATCATAGGTTATCGTCAGCGTCTTTTCTATATCTTAATGGATTGCCACTTCCCGCTTCGGAATCTGAGGTAGAAGGTGAGTCCGAGAGCCATGATGTAGATGGTGGCACCCGCCCATGCGCCGAATGCCTCGCCCTTCAGGATAAAGCCGCCGATATAGGCCATCGGCAGGAAGAGGAACCAGGCGTAGCCGATACCGATAAACATGGCCCATCTGGTGTCTCCGGCCCCCCTCAAGCATCCATTGCTTATGATCCCCACACCGTCGAACATCTGAAAAACGGCCATCAGCCGTACTATCCTCGACCCGATCCGGACCACATCCGGGTCTGAGTTTATGACGGACACAAGCTTGTCGGGAAACACCAGGAAAACCAGGGCTATAAACGAGGTATAGATCAGCCCCAGCCTGAGGGCCGAGTTGCCGCTTCTTAACGCATACCGGGGTTCGTCCCGGCCTATGTATTGCCCAATGAGGGTTGTAGCCGCAATCGAGACCCCGAAGAGCGGCAGGAAGGAGAGAGAGAGCAGCCTTATTGTGGCCTCATTTGCCGCCAGCTGCATAGTGCCTATGCGTCCGATCAGGGCGGAGAAGATTATGAAACTGCCCATGTCCAGGAACCACTGCAACCCAACCGGCAAGCCCACCCTTGCCAGCCTTTTCATTTCCCCGGCATGCGGCCGCCAACCCGACCTTGTGGAGTATTCGGAGGCGTTCTTGTTGTGGATGAAGGCCAGGAAGAAGAGGACGGCCCCTACCCCGTTGGCCGTGATAGTGGCAATCGCGGCCCCTTCGGTCCCCAGTCTCGGCAGACCGAACTTACCGAAGATGAGAAGGTAGTCGCCGACTATGTTGATGACATTGGCCACCACCGTTATCTTAAGTGGTGTCCGCGTATCTCCGAGGCCCCGGAGAAAGGACGAGAAACACATCCAGAGGATTATGAAAAGCCCGCCCTGCATCCTGATTCTTAAATAGGTGGAACCCACAGCCTGCACATCCTGCGCCGGTCCCATCAGCCTGAACAGACCGCCGCTGAAGTTGCTGAGCACCAGGAGAATGGCCCCGGAGATGACTGCGAAATAGATCCCCTGCCAGGTCATCCGCCCTATGCGGCTGTACCGCTTGGCCCCATAATCCTGGGCCACGAAGGTGTTTACCCCATTTACCAGGCCGTTGAAGAAGGCATAGAGCCCCCAGACCAGGGTCCCGGCCAGCCCTACTCCGGCCAGTTCGACGGCCCCCAGTCTCCCCACCATCGCTGCGTCCGTGAAACTCATGATCGTCTGGCTAATCATGGTGAGAACGGCCGGATAGGCTATGTGCCAGACCTCCGAATAGCCGCCTTTTTGATGGTCCTCAAATGTTCGTCTTTCCATCAGGAAATCGCCTCTCACCGAAATCGGGGTACGACCTTATGCCCGAATCTGGCCTAAATCGGGCCGCCTGTCAACAATGGGAACCGTCCAGAAGCATCTGTCCCCGCCATTCTCCCTTCGGCCGGCCGGTCAAGAACGTTTGACTGTCGTATCATGCGTGCCCCCCACCTTGACCGCCCGCGGCTATTGTAGTAAATTCGGGAGGTTCCAAAGACCATGAAATACCGGCCGCGCAGGCTTAGAACGGAGGCGCAAGGTGATCCAGATCGACGGGAAGAAACTGAGAATCGAGGATGTCCATGAGGTCGCGAGGAATCATGACCGGGTCAAGCTGGCAGCGGCTGCCCGCAAAGCGGTTCTCAAGTGCCGGAAAACGGTGGAAGATCTTGTTGCCGACGGCCAGTTGATCTACGGCGTCACCACGGGAATCGGAGAGCTGGCAAGGGTGTATGTCCCGCCCGAGGTGGGCCGGGAGCTGCAGAAGCGGATCATCTTCAGTCACTCGGCGGGTGTGGGTAAGTTCTTCGAAGAAGATGAAGTCAGGGCGGCCATGCTCCTGCGTGCCAACACCCTCTCCAAGGGCTACTCGGCCGTAAGGCTGCGGCTTCTGGAGACGCTCATAAAGATGATCAACAAGAATGTGGTTCCCGCCATAAATGAGAAGGGCTCGGTCGGTACGAGCGGCGACCTTTCTCCACTTTCGCAGATGGCAGAGGTTGTGATGGGTGAGGGCAGAGCTTTCTGGAAAGGGAAGGTGATGAAGGGTGGGAAGGTGATGGAGAAAGCCGGGATCAAGCCCGTGACCTTGAGCTTCAAGGAGGGTCTGGGCCTGATCAACGGTTCCCAGATGTTCACAGGCTGCGGGGCCCTCAGGGTCTATGATTCCATCCGGTTGGTGAAGACCGCAATCATAGCGAGTGCGATGTCCGCCGATGCCCTGCGCACCCCCTTGAGGAGCTACGACAAGCGAGTACATGAGGTAAGACCATTCAACGGTCAGAACGCCGTGGCTCAAAACCTGCGGAAGCTCCTGAGGGGCAGCCATCTTGCCGGGAAGAAGAGCAGCAAGGTTCAGGATGCCTATAGCCTGCGTTGCATCCCCCAGGTTTATGGGCCTTCCGTGGACGCGCTCTCTTATGTGCGGGGCCAGATTGAAATCGAAATGAACTCTGTTGTGGATAACCCCCTCTTCTTTTCAGATGAGCGCAAACAGATCCCCTGCGGTAACTTCCATGGCCAGCCTGTTGCCATAGCACTGGATCTTCTCGGTATCGCGATGAGTGAAATAGGGGGCTTGAGCGAGAGACACATAAACCGTCTGATGAACCCGAATCTCAATGTGGGCCTCCCCGCATTCCTGGTCAAGGGTGAAGGCCTGAACTCGGGACTGATGGTGGCACAGTACACCGCTGCATCACTATGCTCCGAGAACAAACTGCTGGCCCATCCCGCCGTGGTGGACAACTTCAGCATGGCGGCCGACCAGGAGGACCACGTTTGCATGGGCCCCATCGCCGCCAGGAAGCTCAAGGAGATAGTCTGGAACGTGACCAACGTGCTTGCTATAGAGATGATGTCTGCGGCCCAGGCCATAGACTTCCTGGGGGATAAGCCCGGGGCAGGCGTAGAGGCCGCCTACAGAGAGATACGCAAGGTGGTGAAACCGCTCAAGACGGACCGGGTTCTCTGGCCCGATATCCAGGCTGTAGCCGAGAAGATCGCAAACCTGGATATCCTCAATGCGGTGGAGAACCGGGTGGGGGAGTTGAAGCTGGTCTGGCAAAGGCGGTAGCATGCGGGAGTCATCGCCTTTAAGGGAGTCGGGGTAACCATAGATGCGACGAGGCCTGAACATAGCGGCTCTTGCGACCGTGTTGGTTGTCCTTGTCTGCACATCCTGCGGCGAATACAACCCCATCGAGTCGGATATTCCGACGCTGGATGTCTTTCCCGACTCGGTAGACGTCGAGGTCAGCTGCAGCCGGGAGTTCGATGCCGGTTTTGAAGGCGGGCCCCATGAAGTAAGATGGTATGTCGATGACGTGGCGGGTGGGGATCCCTGGACAGGCATAATCACCGCGACAGGCATCTATGTGGCCCCCGCCCATGTCCCCGGTGCGGGCTTTGTGACCGTTCGGGCACAATCACTCGAGGACCCGACCCTGGAAGGGACCGCCATCGTGCATATCACTGCTAGCCCTTCCAATGCGTTTGTGATTGTCAGTCCCGAAACCTCTACCGTCAAGACTGCAGGCAGCCGCACCTTCAGCAGTATCGTGAGCGGCTGCGACTCCGATTCGGTGATTTGGTCGCTTGAGATGGTCTCCGGCCTTGCTACCTCGGGACTTGGGAGTATTGGGCATGACGGCATCTATGAAGCGCCGCTCACTTCCGGTGACAACTTCGATGTGATGGTGAGGGCGACCGGTGCCGCCTGTCTTCACAAGAGCGGCATAGCAAAGGTGAGGATACCTGCCGAGGCCAGGCCCTTTACGGTGGAGCTGGAGGATTTTGTGAACAAATTCAATGTTCCGGGCAGTGCGGCTATTAAGGCCGAACACTGCGCCCTTGCCAGTGGCATGAAATCGGTGGTCGGCCTCGACAGAAACGGGGAATACATAGAGGTTCCGATATGTGTCCGGGGTGCGGGTGACTACCTTGCTTACTTAAGATATGCATCGGAGCCGGGGACGAGGATGTGGGTGCGAATAGAGGTGGACGGCTGCGGCGCCGCAGGCAGCACCGCGGGTTTCACGCTCGACCAAGGCGTGGGCACCACCTGAGGCGACGAATACCAGGACGCCACCGGGGGTGGCGTTTTCAAGTTCGCTTCCGGTGACTGCATGTTGAGGGTCGTCCATAGCGCCGGCCTCAGCGGCAAGCTGGACTACGTGCGCTTTGAGCCTTACAATTGAGGTGCTGTCGAAACATCCCATCCCACAGACGGGTTGCCTCGGCGCGCGCCATGGATTAGGTTCTTAGGGTGAGGTGGATAGCATGATCGGCAAGAAACATCTATGGTTTCCGGTGATCGCTCTGTTCGCGGGGCTTTGCCTGTCTTGCGGGCAGGACAAGGGTGCCGGACCGGATGACGGGACCTTGTTCAAGGTCGAGATCGAGCACTATTTCTCGAGCCATGA
>JALGWN010000076.1 GCA_025774115.1 bacterium | reverse complement strand
TGAAGAACTTCCTGCTAATACTCTTCAGTGTGGTGCTTGGCGTTCTAGGGGAGCTTACACTAAAGCATGGGGTCGTGGCGGTCTCCGACCTTGGCACCTCTGGTATCGCGCATTCACTCAGCGTGAGGTCGATAGTCACTTTTCTCCAGGGGGTGGCCGGGAACAAGTTTGTGATCTTTGGGTTTCTTTGCTATCTGATCAGCGCTGCCAGCTGGCTTGTGGTCCTCTCCAGAGTGGAACTCAGCCTGGCATATCCGATGATAAGCATCGGGTACATACTGGTTGTGGTTCTGTCGAAGTATCTGTTCGATGAGCCGGTGACATCCATGCGGATCGCCGGTACGCTACTTGTCTGCGTCGGAGTGTTTCTGCTGGTGAGGTCTTAAGATTGGAGCGTCCCGTTCTCATAGGCATTGCCGGGGGCACTGGGTCCGGTAAGACGACCGTTGCGACCATCGTTAGATCCCGGTTCCATGAGGAGAGTGTGATAATTATACATCACGACTCCTACTATCGTGACAGGGGCGAGATGAGCCTGGCGGAGAGGGAGAAGGTCAACTACGATCATCCATCGGCATTCGAGAACACGTTGCTTGCCGAGCATCTCAAGGAGCTGATGAACCGGCAGCCGATAGAGATGCCGGTCTATGACTACACCAGTCACACGCGCCTGTCCGAGACCAAGACGATCAAGCCCGCCGAGATCATCCTCATGGAGGGTATTCTTGTCCTTGAGGATAAGATCCTGAGGTCCCTGATGGACATCAAGATCTATATCGACGCCGATTCCGATGAGAGGTTCATAAGGCGGCTTCTCCGCGACATGAAGGAGCGCAAGCGGAGTGTGGACTCCGTGATCGAGCAGTACATCCGTACGGTTCGACCGATGCATCTGCAGTTTGTCGAGCCTTCCAAGAGATATGCCGACATAATCGTCCCGGAGGGCGGGCATAACGCAGTCGCGATAGACCTGCTCGTGACCAAGATAAGCGATATCCTGAGGAACAGCGGCAATGGGTAAAGCGGCTTTCTACACCAGATCGCTCAGGCCGAAGCAGTGGATCAAGAACCTGATAGTGCTTGCTCCGCTGGTTTTCTCCCGGAACCTCTTCCGGCAGGACATGGTCGGACTCTCACTCCTGGCGCTTGGAGTCTTCTGCCTGCTTTCGGGGGCCGTCTATGTATTCAACGACATCGTCGATTACCGGCAGGACCGCGCGCACCCCATCAAGCGAAACAGGCCTATAGCGAGCGGGAGGATACCCCGCAGGGGGGCCCTGGCTTTCGGGATGGTCGTTGCCGCAGGGGGTCTTTCCATCGCCGCGCTGACGGACATGTCGTTTTTCTGGGTATGCCTTGCATACACCGGTTTGATGGTCTTCTACTCGCTGGGGCTTAAACACATGGTGGTTCTCGATGTGCTGATAATCTCCATTGGCTTCGTGCTGAGAGCCATGGCGGGTGTCGAGATCTTGAAAGGCACGGATCCGGGTGTCGTCATGTCTCCTTGGTTGTTGGTATGTACCCTGTTTCTTGCCCTTTTCCTCGGTTTCAGCAAACGGAGGAGCGAGCTCGATCTCCTGGCCCACAAGGCGGGTCTTCATCGAAGGAGTCTGGAGGACTATTCGAAAGAGTTCCTTGATGCGATGATCGCCGTGGTCACCGCTGCGACGGTAATAGCCTACGCTATCTATACGATCTGGCCGGGGACTGTGGAGAAGTTCAACACCAGGAATCTCATCTATACCATTCCCTTTGTGGTATTCGGGCTCTTCAGATACATGTATTTGGTGATAATGAAAAACGAAGGTGGAAGTCCTTCAGAGATCCTGGTATCGGATGCACCGCTGGTTGTCGACATAGTCCTCTGGGTATGCGTGGCCGGACTTGTTCTCTACATATCCTGACAGAGGTTCCGGAGGATCGTGTTGGAATCCATCCGCGTAGACTGCAATGCGAAAGTCAATCTCTTCTTGAGGATCCTGGATCGTAGAGAAGACGGCTACCATAACATAGAGACCCTATTCCATTCGATCTCACTCCACGATACGCTGACTCTGACCCAGGGCGGCTCCGGGATCTCGGTGTCATGCGATGACGCCGGGGTTCCGTCGGACCATACCAATACCGCTGTCAGAGCCGCCCGGAGCGTCCTGGAAGGGACAGGTCTAGGTCTTGACATCAGAATCGAGAAGCGGATCCCGATCGGTGCAGGGTTAGGTGGTGGGAGTGCCGATGCAGCCGGCGTGTTGGTGGGAGCGAATAGGCTCTTTGGACTCGGTTACTCCACCTCCGATCTGGAACGCATCGGTGGGGGGGTGGGAGCGGATGTGGCCTTCCTGGTGGAGGGCGGTTGTGCGGTCGGGCGGGACCGCGGTGAGCGGCTTGAGAGATTTCCGCCTTTGCCGGGCTTGCCGCTTGTGGTGGTTGTTCCCCCGCTGAGTATCGGGAGCGGCTGGGCGTATGGCTCGTATAAAATGGTGTTGACAAGGGATAGGGGTAGGCTTACTATGGTAGCGGGTGCTCTTGCTGGAGGGGATTTAGCCTCTCTACTTACCCTCCTCGAAAATGATTTCGAGAGCCTCGTCTTTGAAAAACACCCATTGGTGAGAGGCATAAAGGAGAATCTCATCGAATGGGGGGCCGGAGGTGCTCTGATGACGGGTTCCGGTCCCGTGGTGTTCGGGATTTTCTCCAAGGTAGGTGATGCTGAGGCCTGCAAAGGCCGGTTCCTGAATAAGGGCCACAACGCGATTTTGAGTAGAATGGCGAGCAAAGGCGTGACGGTATACCGGTAAGACCTTGCAGTGGTTGGATGAGATACGGCGGGTTTTTGGATTCAGCCTACAGGGTTGGAGGGTACGATGTTTATCACTGCGGTCAAGGTCACGCCCGTCAATAAGCAGAACCTGCTGGCCGTTGCGAGTATCACGCTTTGTGATTGCTTTGTACTGCGCGCGATGCGGCTGGTACAGGGAAGCAGTCGACGCTACGTGGCCATGCCCACCCGTCAGACCGGGACAGGAAGGGTGTTCGAGGTCTATCACCCAATAACAGCTCAGGCAAGACAGGTTCTGGAGGAACTCATCTTAGGTGGTTACGATCAGCAGATGTCCGGGGAGAGTTTCGATCCCGAACTACCCGTGCAGCTGGGTTCCGATTGCCGGGAGTTCGTCATCACCAATGTCCGCGTGAAACCTTATGACGAGCTTAAGCTCAAGGGGTTCGCGAGCATGGTGTTGGACGACTGTCTGGTAGTCAACGGCATCAAGCTCATTATGGGTAAGCAGAGGCGTTTTGCCCAGATGCCGAACGTGAGGAAAAAGACCGGCAAGTTCAGAGATCTGGCCTTCCCCACGGTGCCCGAAGTAAGGGAGATGATCGAGAAGACGGTCTATGATGAGTTCATAAAGGCCTGTGAAGAAGCCTGAAGTTTCCAATCGGTGTACGGACTGTGGTGGGGCGTCGTCAAGAGGTAAGACACAGGGCTTTGGACCCTGCATCGGAGGTTCGAATCCTCCCGCCCCAGCCAGCTGGTAACGGATGGGGTTTCCCGGAAAGGAAAGAGACAGAGATGAGGATTTTCGCGGGCAGGTCAAACAGGGATCTAGTGGTTCAGATTGCGGGTTTCTTGGGTATGGAACTCGGGGCCTGTGACATCAGGCAGTTCTCCGACGGGGAGCTGTTTGTTAAGTTTAATGAAAACATCAGGGGCGTCGATGTATTTCTCGTCCAATCGACCTGTCCGCCGGCTGAGAATCTGCTCGAGCTTCTGATAATGATGGACGCAGCATGCAGGGCTTCGGCCGCGAGGATCACCGCAGTGATTCCCTATTACGGCTATGCCCGGCAAGACCGGAAAGACCAGCCGAGGGTCCCGATAACGGCTAAGCTGGTGGCCAATCTGATTACAATGGCAGGCGCAAACAGGGTATTGACTATGGACCTTCATGCCGGCCAGATACAGGGGTTTTTCGACATACCGATGGATCATCTGTTTGCGTCCCCGGTCCTGATTGAGTATTTCATAGGGGTGGGTTTGGACAACCTGACCATAGTGGCGCCGGATATAGGCAGCGTAAGGATGGCAAGGGCTCTGGCCAAGCGGTTCAAAGCCCCATTTGCCCTTATAGACAAGAGGCGCCCGAAGCCCAACGTGGCCGAGGTAATGAATGTCATCGGAGAGGTCGAAGGGAGACACGTGATCCTCTTTGACGATATGATAGATACCGGGGGAACGATCGTGAATGCAGCAAAGGCCCTGGAGAAGGATGGAGCCAAGGACATATATGTGGGGTGCACGCACGGAGTGTTTTCAGGTGACGCGCTCCGGAGAATCGACGATTCACCTATCAAGGAGCTGGTAATCACCAACACCGTCCCCTTGGATGGGAAGCAGCCGGCAGAGAAGCTCAAGGTGCTTTCGGTGGCGTCGCTTCTCGGCGAGGCGATGAGAAGGATCCATAACGGTGAATCGGTAAGCTCACTTTTTTCCTGAGGGGTAGGAGAACAACATGGCTAAAGTCGAACTGAAAGTCAAGATAAGACACCGGGCCGGTAAGGGCGGTGCCAGACAGACAAGAAGGGAAGGCTCTTTCCCTGCCGTCCTCTATGGTGAGGGAGAAGAAGTCCGGGTGCTCTCGGTGGACTCCAAGGAATTCTATCCCGTGATACGCACTGCCGCCGGAGAGAATGTAATCCTGGATCTCAAGATCGAGGGTCGCGAGGACGGCGAATGTATAGCCATCGTAAAGGAGATACAGTACCACCCTGTGCGGAGAGATATCCTTCATGTGGATTTCCAGCACATATCGATGACCAAGAAGATCGTGGTCCGGGTGCCTGTGGAGATCAACGGAGAGGCGGTCGGCGTCACGACCAAGGGCGGGATTCTGGAGGTCATTCACAGGGAGATTGAAGTCGAGTGTCTTCCTGCCGACATCCCGGAAGCCCTTGCCTTGGATGTAACCGAGCTAGATGTCGGGGACTCTCTCCAGGTCAAGGACCTGCGGGTGGAGAACGCAACGATAGTCAGCGATCCGGATGAGACGGTGGTTACCATAGTGGCTCCCAGCGTCATAGAGGAGGCCAAACCCGCAGCGGCCGAAGAGGCAGAGGAAGGCGAGGAAGAGAAGGCTGCCGGGGAGGCTGGGGAGAAGGAAGAGGAGAAGACGCCTGAGGATACCGAGGGGAAGGCGGAGAAGTAAGGGTTGGTGGTCGCATTCGGTCTTGGTAATCCGGGTGATCGGTACGATCATACCAGGCACAATGTCGGGAAAGAGGTCATCACCCGCCTGGTTCGGACACTTAGACTCTCCCTCAAGCCTGGAAGAGGCGAGTTTGCCTATGCTCGGGAGCCTGCCCGGGACTTAGGGCTGGTTGTGCCCACTACCTACGTCAACTTGAGCGGAGTGAGTGCCGTAGGGGCATTGGAGTTCTTCGGGGCGGATCGAGAGCGGTTTCTGGCGGTCTGCGATGATTTCAGCTTGCCCCTAGGTGCTATCAGAATCAGGAAGAAAGGAAGCGATGGGGGGCACAACGGATTGGCCTCGATCATATATCATCTCGCCTCCCAGGAGTTTCCCAGACTGCGGCTCGGTGTAGGCCCCCTGCCCCCGGATACCGATCCGGCGGAATTCGTGCTCTCGCGGTTTGCGAGCGATGAAGAGGCTGCCGTTGAGCGGCTGAAACAAGATGCGACGGAAGCCCTTCTTACGGTTGCAACCTCGGGCCTGGAGCATGCGATGAATACTTATAACAGAAAGGTGGATACCTGATGGAGGTAGGTATCGTCGGGTTGCCCAACGTGGGCAAATCCACTCTTTTCAACGCCCTTGCCCTGGCCCAGGCTGCGGCCAGCAATTACCCGTACTGCACGATAGACCCGAACGTGGCTATGGTGGAGGTGGCAGATAAGCGGATTGCCGCCCTGGCATCTATGGTGAAACCTGAGCGTGTAACTCAGCCCGTCTTGAGGTTTGTGGATATCGCGGGACTTGCAAGAGGGGCGCACAAGGGGGAAGGCTTGGGCAACCTCTTTCTGTCGCACATACGCTGCGTGGACGCTGTCGCCCATGTAATCAGGTGCTTCGACGACAAGAGCGTGGTCCATGTTGAAGGACAGATCGATCCGGTAAGGGACCTGGGGATTGTTGAGACCGAGCTCTTACTCTCGGACATTCAAGTTCTGGAGCGCAGGCTGGAGAAACTGGAGAAGACCGCCAGGAGCGGAGACCAGCATGCGCGGAAGGAAGCGGCTTTTCTGGCCGCGATAAAGGCCACCTTGGACGAGGGCCGCAGGTTCGAAGTTCCGGACGATCTGGAGCCCGAGCTGGCAGCTGTTCTCAATGAGATCCAGCTTCTCAGCGCCAAGCCGGTGATATACGTGGCCAACATAGGCGAGGACCCTTGTTCGGAGAGGAGCACCGCCTGTTTCGAGACGGTGCGCAGCCAGGCTGAGGCCAGGGGGACGGTGGCTATACCGATATCGGCCAAGCTTGAAGCCGAAATCAAAGAGCTTGAGCCTCAGGAAGGCCGTGCCTTGCTCAATGAAATGGGATTCGATGAGAGTGCGCTTAAAAGGTTCGTAAGAGCTTGCTATGAACTGCTTCAAGTGATAACATTCCTTACGATAAAAGGAGAGGAAACACGGGGGTGGACGGTCAGGCGGGGTACGAAAGTCAGGGATGCGGCCGGCAAGATACACTCCGACATGCGGGATAAGTTTATCCGAGCCGAGGTGGTCTCTTTCGAAGAATTCGTCACCTGCGGTGGCATGAGTGAAGCCAGGGAGAAGGGTCTTGTCCGGACCGAAGGTAAGAACTACATGGTTAGAGACGGCGACATAGTGTTTGTGAAGTTCGGCAGGTGAAGGGAGACAGGATGCGCGATTACGAGACCATTTTTATTCTGGACCCGGTATTGGATGAAGACCAGGTCAAAGAAGAGATTGATAAGGTCGAGAGTCTTGTAGGCAGTCTGGATGGGGAGGTGATCGAGACCGAGGCGGGGGGTAAGCGGAGACTGGCTTATGAGATCGAAGGTAACAGGGAAGGCTATTACACGATGATTTCCTTCAGGTTGAACCCCTCTTCACTGGGTGAGCTGGAAAGAGGTTACAAACTCAACGAAAAGGTACTGAGGTATATCATCGTCCACGCTGTCCAGAAGAAGTCGGGGGTTGTGGATCAGGATGAGGTTCCCGCCTAGGCCGGGACCTCGTTCAAATTGATAGGGGGGTTGAGATGGCTGACGTGAAGCTGGCAACTGTTAATAAGGTCATGCTGACGGGGAGACTGACCAGGGATCCGGAGCTGCGCTATACGCCCAGCGGTACTGCCGTAGTTTCCTTCTCGGTTGCTTCCAGCAGGAACTACAAAGGTAAGGACGGTGAGTGGAAGCAGGCGGTGACCTTTGTCAATGTGGTAGCCTGGACCAAGCTCGCCGTGCTTGTGAACGAATACCTGAAGAAAGGCAGTGCGGTTTTCTTGGAAGGCAGTCTCAACAGCCGTAGTTGGGAAACCGAGGATGGACAGAAGAGAAGCGTTCTTGAGATAAGAGCACAGACCGTCCAGTTCCTCGATCGGATAGCCAAGCCCGAGGTCTCCGAGGAGGAATTCGTGGAATCCGGCGGAGGCGACGGGGGTTTGGACTCCGAGGATGAGGTGCCCTTTTAGAAAATAATACTGGGAGGTATTGAGGTTATGGTAAGAGAGGACAGAAGGCGCAGGAAGTTCTGCCGTTTCTGCGTAGATGGAGAGGACTTAATAGACTACAAGGACGAAAGAAAGCTGTCTCGGTATGTTACCGATAGGGGCAAGATCGTGCCCCGGCGAATATCGGGGACCTGCGCCAAACACCAGAGGCAGCTTACCAGGGCGATCAAGCGGGCGAGACACGTGGCCCTGCTTCCTTTCGCTGCCGACCAGTACAAGTAGAACGGAGAAGTCTCTATGGATGTGATACTCTTGGAGGACATTGCCAACCTGGGCGACAGGGGTGAGACCGTATCTGTGAAAAGCGGATATGCTCGAAACTACCTTCTTCCCAGAAAGCTGGCGTTTCCGGCCACTCCCACCGGTCTCAAGATGATGAAAGAAGAGGACAAGAGAAGAGATGCCCGGGAGACAAAGTTGCACCGGGAGGCCGAGGAGCAAGCCAAAGATCTGAACAAGATCTCCTGCACTGCGGAGGTCCAGGCAGGAGAGGACGATCGGGTGTTCGGAGCGGTAACCAGCGCCGACATAGCAGATCTTCTGGTCGGCCAGGGTTATGATATAGACAAGAGAAAGGTCCTTCTGGACGAGCCGCTCAAGGCTCTTGGGGTATATACAATATCCATCAGATTGCACCGGGACGTGGAAGCCAAGGTGAAGGTGTGGGTAGTCAAGAAATCCGGTTGAGGCAAGGAGGGTGTTTCTTGGTTAAGAAAGCTTCGATATGGATCGTCACAGGAGTAATCCTCGGACTGTGTCTGAGCTGCGCACGGGAAGATCAGGATCAGGGGCTGGCGAGAATCGGTGATTATGTCATCACCGATCAGACTTTGGAAGACCGGCTCGAAGGAATGCCTCCTTTCATGAAGCAACAGCTGGCCACGCCGGAAGGCAAGCAGCGGTTTGTCCAGGCCGTGGTGGAAGAGGAGATCATAGTCAGGGAGGCGCTGAAGAGAGGGTTCGATGATACCGAGGAATTCAAGGATGAGATAGAGCGGAGAGAGCGGGATCTGCTGGTCAGGCTTTTCTACGAAAGGGTGATCCAGGCTGAGGCTACTCCGCCGGATTCCATGACAGTCGCCTATTACGAGGCCCATCTCAGGGATTACTCAATCCCGGAACATGCGCGTGCCAGGCACATTCTGGTTGAGACCAGGAAACAGGCGCTTGAGCTCAAGAGTCGAATCGAATCGGGCGCCGATTTCGGCGAGTTGGTTCAGGAGTACTCTCTGGATCAACAGACCAAGCTAAGACAGGGCGAGATGCATGGCCGGATAGAGCGAGGTGTTCCGATAAAGGGTTTAGGGGATGTCCCCGAGCTTGAGGACGCGATCTTCTCTCTGAGAGTGGGTGAGGTGAGCGAACCGGTCAAGACCGCCCTGGGTTATCATCTGGTCAGGGTCGACGAACTCAATCCCGAGACCGCCAAGCCCTTTGAAGAGGTCAAGGCCGAAATAGCCACTGTGCTCACCAATACCAGGCGGGAAGGGGTCCGCGACCGCGTACTCGCCGAGCTCAAGTCCGAGTATGGTGTGGTCTACCTGTCGGAATCAAAGGGGCAGGTCGAGACGCCCGAGGCGCTCTTCAAGATGGCGAGTGAGGAATCCAATCCTCAGAAGAAGATCGAACACTATCAGAAGTTCATTGACATCTACCCGGATAACGACAGGGCATATGAAGCAAAGTTCATGATCGGATTCACGCTGGCCGAGGATGTCAACGACTACGACGAGGCCGAGAAGGCCTTCAAGGAGTTCCTCAAGGAGTATCCGGAGAACGACCTGAGTGATGATGCTGACTGGATGTTGGAGAACATGCGTTCCGGCGGGCAACCCGACTTCGCTCCGGAGTAGACTGTGATTGGGAAGTGAGGACACCGACGTGGTCGAGATGAAAGTCTGGAAACTGGCTCTGGATGATCGGACAGACACACCGGTCGTTATACTTCAGGAGATGAGTGGAAGCCGGATTCTGCCGATCTGGATTGGGAAGGGCGAAGCAAGAGCGATCGCCATGGAGCTTGCGAGTCAGAAGTTTCAACGACCGCTCACGCACGATCTGCTGAAGACCGTCATCGAGGGGCTGGGTGCCAAGATACGGAAGGTCTGCATAGAAGATCTCAAGAACAACACTTTCTATGCCAAGATCTTCATTGAGAAGGACGACGAGATTGTAGGTATCGATGCCAGGCCCAGTGACTCGATTGCCTTGGCGTTGAGGGCCAAGTCCCCGATATTTCTCGCCGAGGAACTCCTGCGAGAACAGCCGGATACCGATGAGATGTCCGAGGATGAGCGAGCGGAGGCTTTGAGGAGATATCTGGATGAGCTGAACCCGGAGGACTTCGGGAAGTTCCCATCTTAGGAGAGCATGATGGTAGACTGGCAAGCGAATATCCGCCTGGAGCCTGAGACAGGCAAGGACGTTTATATTGCCCCAAGTGCAACCGTGGTGGGAAGGATCGAAATAGGGGACTTCTCAAGCATTTGGCCCAACGTGTCTGCACGCGGCGATATTAATTGGATCAAGATCGGCAAGAGGACCAACATCCAGGACAACAGTGTTCTCCACGTCACCTACGACACACATCCACTGTCGATAGGTGGCGATACGACTGTCGGACATGGCTGCATCCTGCACGGATGCACGATAAAGGACCGTTGTCTCATAGGCATGGGAAGTGTGGTTCTCGACGGCGCTGAAATAGGTCCGGATGCGATGGTAGGCGCCGGATCGGTGGTGAAGCAAGGCGAAGTCGTCCCGCCGGGGACTCTCTATCTGGGAGTGCCGGCCGGATTCAAGCGCGACCTCTCCCAAGAGGAGATAGCCGCGATCCTCGAATCGGCGAAGGAGTATGCGGCGTTTGC
>JALGWN010000243.1 GCA_025774115.1 bacterium | reverse complement strand
GGTTCTCGATGTTGAGCGTGAGAAGCAGGGTGCTACACCCCATCCTGGCTGCTGCCAGACCGGATTCACAGCCGGCGTGGCCCGCACCAACGACGATTACATCGTAGTGTTTGTGATGTTCCATGGGTTCAATGTTTCACGTGAAACATGTTCACTTGCCTATGCAGAAACGTGAGAAGATTTCATCCAGCACCCGTGCGCTCGCGGTGTTTCCTGTTATCGCCCCAACGCAGTCGAGTGCCAATCTGATGTCTGAAGCTACAAACTCTAGTGGAACACCATCCCGGAGCGAGGCTCCGGCCTGCGACACGGCCTCCCTGGCCTCTCTGATCGAGACCACGTGGCGCTCGCTTACGATTACCTCGAAACTCAGGTCATCGACCTGGGCATGCGCGACCTTCCTGAGCTCCTCAAGCAGCCCCCCGAGACCCCACCCCTTCAGGGCCGACACTCTCACGGCCGGGCCCAGGGGCTCGACCTCTGCTCTCTCCGGAAGATCCGTTTTGTTCGCCACGACCAGGTGGGGTTTGGCCGCAACCTCTTCAACAATCTCCAGATCCTTGCTTGAAAGCGGAGAGCTCAGATCCAGGACGATGAGGGCGATATCGGCCTCCTCAACCGCAAGTCTTGTCCGCCTTACGGCCTCAGCCCCAACGGGATCTGGGTCCTGCCTGACCCCGGCGGTGTCGTGGAGCCTGAGCATGAGACCATTCACGCCCACGAGGGCATCAACAACATCCCGGGTGGTCCCGGGCAGGTCGCTGACTATCACCCGGTCCTTCCCGATCAGCCTGTTAAAAAGACTCGACTTGCCGACATTGGGCTTACCGACTATGGCGACATCGAGCCCATCCTTTATGTACCGGCCCTGCTCATAGCCCTCAAGCAGAAGTTCGAGCCGGCCGCCGATCTCTACCAGGTCCGCAGCCAGGTCCTGGTTATCGACAACCTCGACATCCTCGTCCACGAAATCGATGTTCGCTTCTATCACTGCCAGCCAATCCAGGAGCCGGTGCTCGATATCATAGAACCGCTGAGACAATTCCCCCCGAAGCTGCCTGACCGCCACCCCGAGCGCCTTCTCGCTGGTAGCACGTACGATATCGCTTACGGCCTCCGCCTGGGCCAGATCCATCTTACCGTTAAGGAATGCGCGCTTCGTGAACTCCCCCGGCTCTGCTGCCCTTGCCCCTTCACCGAGGAGCCTTCTTAAGACCAGCCGGGGGGCCATCGCGCCACCGTGGCAGGTTATCTCGGCGACATCCTCACCGGTCGAAGAGTGCGGTCCCCGCATGACTGTGAGGAGGACCTGATCAATCGGGAAGCCGTCCCCCGAGACGATCTCTCCAAGGAGGGCCGTACGGTCCCGCGCCTGGGACGGCACCTGCTTTCCCCTGAAGACCCTGTCTGAGATATCTATGGTCGCAGGACCACTCAGCCTTATTATGCCCAGGGCGCCGATTCCGGGTGGCGATGCGATTGCAACGATCGTGTCGTCGCTCAATCTTGCCTCTCCCTCTAAAACGAGTTTCCGCTATTTCGCCGCTGTGGGGCAATCACAACACTCTTAAGCTCGCCATCGCCCACTGTATATGTCTTTACCTGGCTATCGCCGGCAAGTGTTACGTGTATGATCCTTCTCTCCGCAGCCGAAAGTGGTTCCACCTGCATCTCTTTGCTGCTGGCTTTGACACGCGAAGCCATTGATATCGCCTTGCTTCTCAGGGTCGAGATCCGGCGCTCCTTGTAGCCGCCGACATCTACATCCAGCCGGACGCTCCGCTTGAGCTGCTTGCCCGCCATCCTCCTCAGGAGATGCTCAAGTGCTATCAGATTCTGGCCTTTCTTGCCGATCAGAAGCCCATCGGCACCGGCCGTGTCTATCAGGACTTTGTGGATGTCCTCATCGAGAGTGATGTCAACCTGGGAGTCCAGTCCCATCAGCTCCAGCACCTCGGTCGCGAGTTCTTCAATCTTGGCTGCCACACCGGTCGTATCGTCTTTCCTGCGGATAACGACCTTCGCCTGTTTCACACCGACCAGGCCCAGGACACCTCTCGTGCCCTCTTCAAGCACATCGACCTCAACCTGATCCCTTGTAAGTCCAAGCCGCTCGAGACCTTTCTCTATGGCCTCATCAACATTCTTGCCCTCATCAACTACCTCTTGTGCATCCACTTCCCGGTCTTGCATGATCATCCTCCGGTGGTTGGAACCTGTTGTGTCTGGTGTGTCTGTTCTGCCCGTGACATCAGGTACTGATGGGCGATCGTAAGAACGTTGTTAACAAGCCAGTACAATACGAGACCCGATGGGAATTTAAAGAACATCACAGTAAAAACAATGGGTAGCATATAAGTCATAGCCGCCTGCTTGGGATCCGTTGCCGACATCTTCTGCTGAAGGAACATGGCAATCCCCATCAGAATAGGTAACAGGCTAAGATTATCGCCTATGAAGGGCAGTGAAAACGGCAGTTTCGCCAGAACGTCGGGTGCGGAAAGGTCATTTATCCACAACACAAACGGCGCACGGCGAAGCTCGATAGTCAGCCTCAGCACATTGAAGAGAGAGATGAAAACCGGCATCTGAAGGAGCAGCGGCAAGCAGCCGCCAACAGGATTGACCCCGCGCTCTTTGTAGAGCCCCATCATGGCCTTGTTGAGGCGCTGGGAGTCGCCCTTGAACTTTTCCTTCATGGCAGCCATCTCGGGCTGAATCCGCTGCATTTCACGCATAGACTTGAAACTCTTCTGGGTAAGCGGCCAGAACAGGAGCTTGGTCAGTGCTGATAGGATGATGATCACAACACCGTAGTTGGGTATCGCCCTGTGGCAGAGCAGCATGAATGCGAATATCAACCGGCTTAATGGGCTTATCCATTTCCAACCGAAATCGACAGCCTTGTCAAGTCCCAGGCCAAGCGCCTTCAAGCCCTTGTAGTCCAGTGGCCCGACATACACAACGAAATGCTGGGTTGCCGTTGCCGGCATATCAACCTCGAGCACCATCCCGATCGCTTCCTCGGTACTCGCAAAGCCCTTCGCCAGCACCCCGGTAGCATCGATGGGAACCAGCCCGGCCAGGAAGTACTTGGTCTTGACGCCCGACCACGTAACATTGCCGCCTAAGGCTATCTCATCGCGTTTGTTGAATTTCCCGCGGTTGCTCTTGACCACCTT
>JALGWN010000075.1 GCA_025774115.1 bacterium | reverse complement strand
ACGCACATCGCTGCCCTGGTCCGGAGTCGCGAAGGAAACCGCGCATCCCTCCATACCCGCCCTTCCGGTCCGGCCTATCCTGTGTACATAGCTTCCGGGTTCGTCCGGCAGGTCATAATTGACCACCAGCTCGATCCCCTCCACATCTATCCCGCGCGCCGCGATGTCGGTGGCCACAAGAATCCGGTACTTCCCGGTCTTGAAACCGGCCAAGGCTTCCCTTCGCTGTGGGAGGGTGCGGTCGGAGTGAATCTCAGCCGCGGCGAAGCCCGACTTCTTCAGAGAGCGCCTCACCCGCTCGGCCCCTCTCTTGGTCCGCGTGAAAACCAGAACCGAACCCCGGTACTGCACGAGCAGTTTCTCAAGAAGAGATCCCTTGAGCTTCTTCTCCACCACGAATACTTCATGTGAGACACCCTCGGCAGCTGTCCCGGACGGCGCTATCTCGGTCCGCACGGGGAGTTGCATGTGGGAAGAGGCCATCTTCATTATCGCAGTCGGCATCGTTGCCGAAAACAACATTGTCTGCCGGTTCTTGGGAACAGTCCTGATTATCTTCTCGATCTGCGGGGCAAAGCCCATGTCCAGCATGCGGTCGGCTTCATCAAGTACGAGGACATTGACGTCATTGAGCCGCACGATCTTCTGCTCCATAAGGTCTATCAGCCGGCCGGGAGTGGCCACGATTATCCGGGGGTCTCTCCTGATCGCGGCGATTTGCTTGCCCATGCGTTCCCCACCTATTATAACCGCAGTTCCCATACGCAGAGCCTGCGTGAAGGGCTTGAGGTGAGCATTGATCTGGATTGCCAGCTCGCGGGTCGGGGCAAGCACAAGTCCCTTACCCTTCTTCTGGGCGAGCCGCTGGACCATCGGGACGCCATAGGCGAGGGTCTTGCCCGTTCCGGTCTGCGCGATACCAACAATGTCCTTGCCCTCAATCGCAAAAGGTATGGCCTTGTGCTGAATGGGGGTCGGTATGCTGTAGCCAAGCGACCCGATCTTTTCAAGCAACTTGGGCGCTATGCCAAGCCCGTAGAAATTCTCATGACGCGGATTCACAGTCAGTCTCCCTGAAAGGCCCGGCACCACGCCGGAACCTTGTGAGTGCATAAAATATAGTAGCACATCAGTGGTTGTGTTCCTAATGTATAATCAAAGCCGCTGGCTCCTGAGCGTGTTGATCGGAACCGCCTTTTGACTTATACTGCGATCCCTGATGAGGGCAGAGAACGAAAGTTGACTGGTGACCGGGATGCAAAAAGCCGCTAATAACTGGATAGATCTTCTTGACCGGAGTGCCATGGTAAGGAGCGTTCCATCTGTCCTCAAAGCCATGGCCGGCCATCCTGTACCCTTGAGGGTCACTCACTGCATATCCTATCGCTGCAACCTCGATTGCGCCTACTGCTCCAGGCATGATATCCCCGGAAGCGAACTCTCCACCGAGGAGATCAAGCACCTTCTCAAGCTCTTCAGAGATGTTGGCACGCTCTTCTGGAGTTTCAATGGCGGGGAGGCGCTTGTAAGGGAGGATCTGGGTGAGCTCCTGACTGTTGGCAAGAACCTCGGCATTACCATGTCGTTCGCGACCAATGGGACCCTCATACCTGACAGGATCGATGAGATCGGAGGTGCCGAGATGATCAGTGTCAGCATCGACGGCCCCCGGGACATTCAGGATGCCGCCCGGTCTTCCAGCTATGGCAAGGTGATTAAGGGTTTGGACGCGATGGCAGCTCGGGGGGTCCGGTTCAATCTCTTTGCCGTTATCGGAAGCCACAATATCGATTCGCTCGACCATGTGATAGATCTCGCCGAGCATTACCGTACCGCCGCGTTTTTCCAGCCCATCAGGATTCAGAAGGAGGACGAGACCGAGAATGCCAGGTCGTACTTCCCGGAAGCATCCCGGATGCGGGACGCGATGGCGTATCTGGCCGGCGAGAAGAGAAGGAGTAGGCCGGTGGCCTCCTCCTATGAATACCTTGAGAGCATCGGGAAGTGCTGGCCGAACAGAATGCCTGCAGTGCGGTGCTATGGCGGCAGGCTCTTCTGTTTCATAACACCCGACGGATTCGTAACCCAATGCTGTGATACGCTCGCTTCAGCGTCAGCCAATAAGGAGTGCAATCTCATCACCGACGGGATGGCTGCCCTGAAGAATATCCCGCCGCTTAGGTGCGCAACCTGCTATTCGAGCCTCCCGCTCGAAGCCAATCTCTTCTTCTCGAATCTGCGGCGAAATCCTCTCGGGGCAATGGGGAAAGCTATTCGGGGTGCTCTGCGGGTTTAGTCGCTATCGTCATGAGATTAAAGCCGAGCATGAATCGCTGTTCTGAGGAGATCTGGAAACCGGCCTGCTTGAGAAGGCGGTGGACCTCGCTCCGGGAAAGGCCGTGGAGCTCCCCGGGCTTCATCCCGCGCTCCACCTGATCTGCATCCGAGTACTTGCGCGCATAGTGCCACACCTTGCCTACAGGAGCCGTGATCATGGTCACGATGATCCTCCCGCCGGGCTTAAGAACTCTGTAGGCCTCCGCCAGGGCTTCTGCCCGGTTGGGTATATGATTGAGCGCGGCAACGACTGTCACCGTATCGAACTCTCCGTCCTCGAACGGCAGGTCGGCGGTATTATCAACCACAACATTAACACCACCCCACTGGTAGACATCGACTCCCGTGCCATCGCCGGTATAGGCCCCTACTAGCTCATTGAGGCCGCAACCGATATCGAGCAGCCGGCCCCTTATGTGCGGGACCACCACACGCGTGCGCCAGGCGATCACGAATCTGCCCACTCTGTCTCTCATGTAAGCCCACCAACCTTGCGGCTCTCGCTCTCTCGCGGCTCCGCCACGACTTCCAAGGTCGAGCGCAGAACTTCGTGAATTGAAGTGTAGGTGAAACAGGCGTTTCTGCCGGCGACCCTGAGGTTCTTGAAAGCGGCCAGATAATCCAGCATCTTCCGGGTCTTCTCTTCGGTGCCGACAAGCAGCACCGGATAGGCGTATTCCATTCTCCTCACCTCGGAGTCGATCAACTGATCACTCCGTATCCACCCTATCTCCGACAGTTGGGAGAGGACCAATGAGGTCA
Source organism: bacterium (assembly GCA_025774115.1). Taxonomy (GTDB): domain Bacteria; phylum Arandabacterota; class Arandabacteria; order Arandabacterales; family Arandabacteraceae; genus JALGWN01. Next base: position 7,538 of record JALGWN010000075.1, on the reverse strand, counting down.
GACGGTCATCGTCCATTCTCCAATGGTCATCTCCGGCGTCGCAGGCTATCTCCACAACCACCGAGGTCTTCCCCTCGGGACTCATGAACGGGCTCCGGTTCCTGGGTTCATATGCCCGGGTGAAGGCGAATTCGGGCCCAGGGAAATATGTTGTGGCGTTCGGGCTTATGCTGTCCCTGTTGAGGAAGAAGGCGACCAGAATCAGGCTTCTGAAGTGAAGGGTGTCTGCAAGGGCAAGCAAGTCATCATTCGGCGGAGGATCCATGACCCTCAGGAAATAAGGCAGTGGAATCGTGCTGATTACATCCTCGACCGCCAACTCTTCCCCCTCATTGATGGTCACGGTCTTGATGCGGCCCTTCTCATGTGCGATCCTCGTAATGTGGGCGCCGGTCCGTATGCTGCCCTCGCCGCAAATCTCACCCAGCGCGTCCGCTATCACTCCAATTCCATATCTTGGATAGTAGAACTTGCCTTCGAAGTGCTCTACTTCATCGTCCTTGCCTCTTATGGTCTCCTGGAGAAAGGTCCGCAGGTTGAGGCCCTTGAGCCTGGTTCTTGCCATGGAAGATGAGATCCTCTCACAGGGAGTCCCCCACAGCTTCTCCGAGTATGTCAGCAGGAACCGCTCCGCTACCGTACGCCCATAAGTGTTGACCGCGAAGTCCTCGAAGTTGGCCCATGCGTGGCGGCCGCCCTTGAGCCTCGACCACAGGACCTCGGCCGCGGCGCGAAGAGTACCTGTCAGGCCCAGATGACCCACAAGGCTGAATGGCGCCAGGGGAAAATCAACGAATCTACCCCGGTAGAGGATCTGGCTGGGCGCGGAGGTCTTAAGGAGATCCTCTCCCAACAGATTCGCCACAGCATCCGTGATCGTCCTGTCCTTGTCATGGAGGCGATGCGCGCCCGAATCGAAATAGAAGTCCCCGTGCCGGTAGGTGACACAGTTGCCGCCTATCCGGTCCCTGGCCTCGAAAACGGTGAAAGGCACGCCGCTTTTCTTAAGGTAGTGCCCGGCGAAGAGTCCGGCTGGACCGCCGCCCAGAATGGACACATGTCGAGACTGTTGCCCTTTCATCAAAACAACTCCTCACCTCATGTCGATGGCGGTGATTTTGATCTCCGGATCCAGCATCTGGCCATCCGCCGGCTGAGTCTGGATCTTCCGAACCACATCCATTCCGCTCGTTACCCGGCCAAAGGCCGCAAACCCCTGCCCGTCCGGGTTCCGGCGGCCCCCGAAGTCCAGATCGGGCTGGTCCCCGATGCATATGAAAATCTCCGAGGAGGCAGTTCCCGGTTCGGCTCTCGCCATCGAGATGGTCCCATCAAGATGTTTAAGACCCGTCCGTTCAGTGGTCTCGTGCTCGATGGCTGGCAGGCCCAGCCCCAGAGGATCATCCCCCAGGCCTCCCTGGATCACCTCTATCTTAATGTCATTGTCGGGCTGATTGTCCATGGTGACCGTGCGATAGAAGATCGCGCCCTCGAAGCGGTCCTCCTCGATATACTCAAGGAAATTGCCCGCCGTAAGCGGAGCGGCCTTCTCATAGATCTCAACTTCAATATCGCCCAGTTCGGTCCTGATCACCACAATGGGGTCATCACCCGAGCATCCGGACAACAGGGCGGCAAACAGTCCCGCAAGCAGAGCAAGCAATATGAACCCACGCATGTCTCCACCTCCATGATTGTTCGCCCTCGATAGCCTATATGAGCTTAAGCGTCTGGCGTGCCGCTATGTGAATGGGATCCCAGACCGACGAGAACGGGGGCGAATAGCCGAGATCCAGATTTATCATGTCCTCCACAGAAAGCCCCGCGTGCAAGGCGACAGCCGGTATGTCGATTCGCCTGGCGGACCCCCGGGTACCCACAATCTGAGCGCCGAGAAGCCGGCCCGTTGATTTCTCCGCGATGAGCTTTATGGTGATTTGGCCCGGGTCCGGGTAATAGCCCGCCCGAAGGTGACCGGTAATGGTCCTGCTCACATAGTCGAGTCCCGCCTCCTCCGCCTCGCGCTCCTGAAGTCCGGTGCGGGCGATCTCGGTATCCATGAACCTGGTGATTGCCGTGCCCAAGACACCGGGGAAAATGGCGTCTCCTCCGCCTATGTTTACCCCCGCAACCCTGCCCTGCTTGTTGGCAACGCTGCCAAGGGCCACCCAGGTCGGCTTCCCGCTTACCAGGTGGAATGACTGGGCACAGTCACCGACTGCCCACACATTCTCTTCGTCGGTCTTCTGGTGATCGTCAACCTCGATCGCCTTTCGTATCCCCAGGGGAATGCCGGCCTCCTCCGCCAGTCCGGTATTAGGGCGTACCCCCAGGCCCAGGATGGCAAGATCCGCGGCCAGCACCTCTTTGTCGGTCTTGACTGCGGCAAGGGTCCCGCCGGCTTCATCAAAACCTTCCAGCTTTTCACCAAGGTGCAGATCAACACCGGCCTCTGTGAGGGCCTCGCCCACCAGGGCCGCCATGTCAGCGTCAAGGGTTCCCATCACCTGCGGAAGCATGTCCACTATCGAGACCTTGAGCCCGCGCGTGAGGAGGGCCTCGGCCATCTCGATCCCTATGTACCCGCCCCCCACGACCACGGCCTTCTTCGCATCCTTCCGGTCGATGGCTTCCGACAGCCTGGACCCATCGTCAAGACTGTTGGCGCCGAAGACGCCTTCGCCGTTGATCCCAGGTACCGGCGGCCGGATGGGTGTAGTCCCGGTGGCTATCACCAGCCTGTCGAAAGGTTCAAAAGTTTCACCGCCGCCGTTTATGGGCTGGATGCGAATCCTGCGAGCCTGAAGGTCGATCTCCGACACATCATGGCCGGTCATTACTTCTATATTGAGCTTCTCCCTAAGAACCTCGGGGGTGCGTCTTATGAGGTCCTGCATATCGTCGACAAACTTGCCGACCAGGTAGGGAATGCCTCAGGCGGCATAGGAGACATGCGGGCCGCGCTCGAAGACGGCGATGCCGAGATCGGGATTCCCCCGGCGCGCCTGTGCGGCCGCGCTCATGCCCCCGCCGTTACCTCCGATCACAACCAATCGCTGATGCTCCATTCCGATTTACCTCCCTGTTCGGCCAAACGTAGCACGCTGCGAGAGTGCCTGTCAATTGCCGCAGAGTACTGACGACTATGCCGCGGCGGATTCATCCCGGGATGATGTGGCTGGGTATCTCCAGGGGCCCACCCCTTTCCGAGAACGATGCACCCTGGCGGGCCAAGAATGGCCTGCCCTCCTGAAAAGTCCAGTTTCTGCCTCAGAGATTTGTTAAGTTATTGAACTGGAAAGCGAGTATCTCCAGCGTCGGGCGGATCCCGCTTGAGAATGCGATTCGGATACTTCGAGGGGAGGACGCAATGGAACATCTTACATTAGAGAGTTTCAAAGAGAGCATTTGTGAATGTGGAATCGACGGGGGTACTCCCGAATGGAAGTACAAAGGCGAGGTTCCCGCCGTAATCGATTTCTATGCGGATTGGTGCGGACCATGCAAGATGGTTGGCCCGATCCTTGAAGAACTCTCCGAGGAGTATAAGGGCCGCGTCAACATATACAAGGTCAACACCGAGACAGAACAGCAGCTGGCCGGAGTGTTCGGAGTCCGAAGTATCCCGAGTATTCTGTTCATTCCCCTTGAGGGGAAGCCGCAGATGGCAGCGGGCGCTTTGCCCAAAGCTGAATTCCAGAAACTGTTTCAGGAGATCCTGGGGGTGGAGAAGTGAGTGAGGCAGCCCAGGCAAATGGCCAAGCCGACATCGGCAGGCTGAAGAACTTCCCGATCACGTTCTTCGCCATTCCGCTTGGGTTTTCGGGTCTCACGCTCGCAGTCCAGAAGACCGAAGATGTTTTCGGGATGTCCTCGGTAGGCAGCACATTGCTTCTGGGGATTTCCACGGTACTTTTTGCCGTTGTCGGGCTGTTCTACCTGGCAAAGACACTCCGGTCTTTCGACAGCGTACGTGCGGAATGGAGTAGTCCGGTCAAAATCAACTTTTTCCCGCTTGTCGCCAAGGTTCTGCTCGTGCTGAGCATCATTTTCCTCTCAAGAAACATGGCTGTCTCGAAGTATCTCTGGTTCGCGGGAACCGCACTTCAATTCATCGCATCCCTTTCCATCCTGTCGGCGTGGATCCATCACACTCATTTTCGTATCGAACACCTCACTCCCGGATGGTTCATTCCTATTGTAGGGTCCGTGATAATTCCTATTGCGGGTGTGCGCCATGGTTTTGTTGAGCTGTCATGGTTCTTTTTCTCGGTCGGTCTTTTATTCTGGCTGGCCTTGTTCATTGTTGTTTTCTACCGGATGATTTTCCATCCGCCCATTGTCCAGAAACTTCTGCCGACATTGTTCATTCTGTTTGCACCCCCGGCCATTGCATTCATCGCCTATTCGAAATTGACCGGACATCTTGATCCATTCGGAAGAATATTGTTCTATGCGTCTCTATTCCTGTTCATGCTTGTCCTGTGCCGGCCGGGCATCTTCCTGAAACTCAGGTTTTACCTGTCATGGTGGGCGTATTCATTCCCGCTCGCGGCGATCACGCTATCATCCATTCAGATGTATCATTTTACCGGCTCGCTGGTTTACCGAAACCTCGCGGTGTTCCAGCTGGCCTTGCTGATCATGATCGTTCCTGTGCTCACGTATCTCACAGTCAGAAACATCGCACACAGACGCATATGCGTTGAAGAAAGCTGAAGCAGGAAGCAAAGTCATCTCACTAGACAGCCTAAGTGAAAGACTCCGGTGAAGGCGTCTCTCTCTTACAGATGTCATCGTAAAACTCGGGCCTTCTATCATCAATCAGATGGTTTCTCTCGGTTATCATCTTATTGTCCGCCCGAGCCGGATCGATGTCTATTATCCTCAAGTCCTCTTCCTCTTCATTCGCCCGCATCAGCACCTCTCCGCGCGGCCCGACCACCTGGCTCATCCCGATAAAGGTCAGATCGAGACCCGCCCGGGCTTCGGTGCCCACTCGATTGGTGGTGATGGCATAGACCCCGTTCTCGATGCACCGCGTTATCATGGCTCTCGGACAATAGGGAAGCACAAGATTCGAAGGATGACATACGATCTGCGCGCCTTTAAGAGCCAGCGCTCTCATCGCCTCCGGGAAGACCCAGTCGAAGCAGACCATCATGCCGATCTTGACACCGCCGAGGTCGTACACATCGAAAGGCAGGTCGCCGGGAGCGAATAGCTCCTTCTCCCGGTCAAAGAGATGGACTTTGCGGTAGCGGGCCTTGATCTCGCCGCCGGAGCTCAAGACGCAAGTATTGTAACAACTGTCCCCGTCCCGCTCCGCGATGCTGCCGACGATCGCTGATCCCATGCGGCGTGAGAGATCATTCAAGAAGGCGAAGCTCTCTCCCCCATCCTCCTCGGCCAGTTCCATTAGCTCTTCCCTGGACTCGAAGACATAGCCTGATGCGAAAAACTCCGGCAGGACTATGAGATCCGCCTTTACATCACTCAGGAAATCGGCCACCCGCTCCCGGTTCGCCTGCTTCTTTCCGAAGATAGGACCGAACTGAAGATATCCAACCCGCATGCTCATTCCTCCGCCAGGTCCGGCCTCCCGGGCCATGTAGTTTGGGGCTTTTCCCACCGCGCCTGGGTGATTTCCCCCGACTCCAGGCGCCCGGTGTCGGTGAAGCCCGCTCACCGTTGCAAGCCAGTCTACCATATCCTCTTTCAAATGAACAAGTTCTCAGATTCTCTGGAGCAATGCGCCGCGGCCCCGATGCTGGCACATTGTGTGCTTTGTATATGGGTGGGTCGCGCAACACACTCCCTCTAAGGAGAAGTTCGACAGGGTCTACCAGGGGCTCGCACAAGCCCCGCACACAAAAGGTGCTCCCGCAACCATGGAGCGAGCCCCTGGGAAACCTGTCATAACCAAACCATTGTTAATGAAACCAAAAAACTCCTCTCACAATTCGCCCAATTCCAATAGCGAGCCTGGCTCGCTCTTCATGCTGAACTGCACATTGTTCACGCGTGAGGAAGCGATGCAGGCCACCGAAGCGCCTGATACCGGGGCTGACCCCTTCACCCGCAAGGTGGATGGTTATCTCACCGGTCTCCTGGCGGCCTTCACCAGACCCTCAAACGTCGAGCATCTCGTGCCTCACCTGGCCGACCAGGACATAGATCTGTTTCGCAGGCTCATCCAGTCGGATGACGCCACCGTGAGGTACAACATCTACAGAACTCACAGGGACTTCCTTCTGCTGTCTATCGGGAGGTTCGACGCCCTGGGGGAAAATTCTCTTCCGGAAGGTCCGGAGTACAAGCAGGGCAACCAGGGCCAGATGGGAAGGAACGAAGGTTACTATCACTTCACTTTCTCGTACCGCGCCGGAGAGCCGGGCACGCCCGGTGAACTCGCCGAGGTCTACAAGCAGCTTTCAATGGGCTTCCAGAAGTATTCGACCATCCTCACCTACTCGGCCGGCATGTACTATGACCTGGGTGAGAGGCTCGCCGAAGCTGAGTTCTACAATCTTACCCGCTCGACGGATGCGGCGCGGAGAAAGTCGGTGCTGGAGACAAAGCGAAACGAATTCCTAGACGCATATCTGGCCTGGAAGAAGCAGCGAGACGAAGCCGCAAGAGACAGGATGAGATTGATAGCCAAGGACCTGAGATCCCTCGACCCGAGTTTCACCTTCAAGCCTATGTAGTTCCGTCCTTAGCCACCACACGACAATCCGCCCATTACGGTGTATAGTAACTATACGGAAGTTGGAAGATAGCAGGCTGGAGGGCGCCACAATGTGGGTCCGTTCATTCACAATCAGTTGTCTTGCGTTTCTCGCGACAGCGCTCATGTCTCCCTGCCCGGGAGCGACCGATTCCTCCGTGGCCCAGGCCGGCGAAGATACTTCCCTGACACAGAACGGTGTCGGAAGCATCGCCGGAACCGTCTTGGATGCCAGAACAGGCAGGGCCACCCGGTGGGCTCTCGTGTCCATTCCAGACCAGGGAAGATCATTTGACGTATTCTGCGACCAGAACGGGAACTTCGTTATCCGGAATGTGCCCGTGGGGCTGCACAGTGTCAGGGCCAGAATGATGGGATGGCGTGATCAGGTGATTGATAGCGTGAGCGTACAGGCAGACGCAGTGGCTGAACTGCGGTTCCAGCTTATGCAGAGTGGCGTGGATTTTGAATACTTGAAGACAGGCTCCCCAGAAACCGGCAGTCTGATCGGCAGGGTTTACTCCAAAATCACAGGGCGCCCGCTGCCGTATGTGCGTATCAAGCTCAAAGAGACCCGGATGCGCGCCCTAACAGACCGGGATGGGATGTTTGGAATCCACGATGTCCCCGCCGATGAGTATACCGTCGATGTCCGGCACTACGGATATCAAGACCAAGCCTGGAGATACATCTATGTAAGGCCGGACAGCGTCACGGACGTAGAATTCGGGATGTTCGAATCTGATGACCCAACCGGCCGCATTGCCGGCACGGTTCTCAATGTATTCACCCACGAACCGGTCGCGGA